>DVMU01000161.1 GCA_018714825.1 Candidatus Pullichristensenella excrementigallinarum | reverse complement strand
GCCGCGCGCACCACTGCGCGCACAATATCGAATCCGGGCGTATTGATTGCGGCGATCGCCATCTTCTTCCGCCGCGCCTCCTGAAGCATTTCCGTCATGTTGACAAGCATACCCGTTTCCTCCATTCTGTTTTTTCCGCTTTTGCGGATTGGGTAAAATCACAGCATTTTATACAGATCCTTGATCGCGCTGCTCACCGTAAAATATCGGTTTTCCACCGAATCCGGGATCTTTTTCGGCGTGTAGCATTGGGCAATGCGGGAGAATTCCTTTGACGCCTCGCTCAAATCCTGAAAGCATCCCTTCTTCACCGCGCAGACCATAGCCAAGCCGCGAATGCCGGATTCCGCATTGTCAAGCACGGAAATGGGTTTGCGCAGGAGATTGGATTTAATTTGCATGTATTGCGGGGATTTCGACGCGCCGCCGGTGGCGATCAGGCGCTCCACGGAAATCGAATGGCGGCTGAGCTGATTGAGCATACTCTTGGTTTCGCAACTCAGGCCTTCCAAGACCGCCCGATACATCGTTTCCCGAGAAACGCCGTTTTCCAAACCCAGAAATACGCCCAGGGCCTGCGGCTCTTCCTTGGAAAAGTACGTCCTGGAAAGATAGGGCAAAAACACCAGACCCTCCGAACTGGGAGGACAGAGCGCGTTGAAGGTGTCGTAAGCGTGGGCATAGCCGCCCTTTTCCAGAAGATCGCGGCCGCAGGTTTGAACAAACCACTTGAGGCAGGTGCCGTGGGTGAGCTTGCTGATCATCACGATATACTGCCCGCGATCGACAAAGGGCTCGACCGGAAGGCGCGACTTTTGCAGATGCAACAGGTTTTCACGCTCCACGCGAACGTTGAGGGCCTCTGTCGAGCCTTCTCCCAGGACTGCCGCGCCCGCCTCGATTGCTCCGGCGCCGATGGTGGCGCTGATTTGATCGTGGCAACCGACCAGGATTTCCATATCCTGCGGAAGCCCCAATTCTTCGCTGAGGGATTTTCGAATTTTTCCCAGCGAGGTACCCATACGGCCTACCGACGGAAACAGGGAGAGATCCACTTCGAACGCATTGGCCAGCTCTTTGGACCAGGTATATTGGTTTATGTCGAAAAGCAAGGAGTTGGAGGCCGTGGAATAATCCAGCATCGCTTCTCCGGAAAGCATATAGGTGACAAAGCTATCCACGAACAGGATGCGCTTGGCCCTGGAAAAAGCGCGGGGATGATTTCCTTTGTGCCAGGAATATTGGTTGACCATGGCGATCTGGGGCATCCCTTTTCCGGTGAGCGCATACAGCCGCGCCGGATCGATCCGACCGGCCAGGCGATTCCATTCTTCGATATTGCGCGTGTCGATATAGGTGATTCCCTCCGGAAGGAGAATCCGATCGTTCTGATCCAGAACCACGATGGTTTCGCCCAGAGAAGAGGCGGTGGCGGCGCGCACGTCTCCGGCATGGGGAGCGATTTCCCGAAGCGCATCTTTGATCGATTCCCAGACAAGGGGTAAATCCAGCGCGGCGTGTCCCTGTTCCGAATGCAGGAAGCCGTATTCTCTGGCGGCGCTGGCGAGAATTTTTCCTGTTTGTGAAAGAACCGAGGCCTTGCAGCCCGAGGTTCCCACATCAATTCCGATAAAATCCATACAATTTTTCTATTTCCATTCTCATGATTCTCGGAGAAACTACATAGGATCGGAGAGGGAAACCCTCTTGCCGCTTTCAAAGGTCGGAAGGGCGGACGCAAGGAGCGTCCACCCCTCCGGGCACATTGGAAACCAATTAATTACCAGCTATACTGATCGATGTTGTCCTTGTTCAGGCGCACCAGTCCGAAGAAGATGTAATCCCCGGTGACGGTCGCGGAGACGCCATCCAGCCCTTCGACCTCAATCACGTCACCATCGGCGATTTCCTCGCCGTTGGCCAGGAGATAGGCGATGTAGGTGGCGGTGTAGGCCAGGTACGCGGGCTCGGTCACGTCCGCGAATTCTACGGTGCCGTCCTCAATATAGGGACGAATGACATCGGGCATGGTCAGGCCGGTGACGAAAATCTGGCCCGCTTCCACGATGCCCTGATCGACAGCCTCTTCAACTGCAGCAGCAGCGGAATGGGGCTCGTAACCGGAGATGCCGATGATGGCATCCAGTTCCGGATAGGCCATGATCAGGCTCTGCGCGTTAGAGAAGGCGACTTCAGTGTCGTCATCGCTCCAGGTGGTAGCAATCAGCTCCATGTTGGGATAGTTCTCGGCGATTTCATCCTGCACGCCGGAGAGACGCTCCTGCTGGTTGCCCGCGGAGATGCCGCCGCCCATGACGGCCACAACCGCGTCTTCACCCTTGGCGGCCGCGACGTCCTTGACAAACTGGCGGGCGCACTCATAGTCGCTGGCGGAGTTGACATAGAACGAGCGGTCCGATTCCGGAGAATCCGAATCGTAGGTCACAACCTTGATGCCCTTGGCGACAGCCTCGTTGATATAGGCCGCGCAGCCGGAAGCGTCGTTGGTGGCGATGACGATGGCGTCCGGCTCGGCAACCAGGGCATCCTGCAGCATGTTCAGCTGCTCGGTGGCGTCCGCGCTGGCAGGGCCGCTGATGACGACGTTGATGCCCAGCTTCTCACCGGCATCTTCCGCGCCGGTGATGGAATAGATGTTCCACGCGCCGGAAATTTCCTTGGGCATGAAGTAGATGGTCATTTCTTCCTCTTCCGCGACCGCGCAGATCGCGCAGGAGCACGCAAGCAGGAACAGACACATCAGGACGGACAGGACTTTTTTCATTGGTTTTTCCTCCTTGTTTTTTTCTTCTCTCGAAAGAGAAAAATGGATTTTGTGGGTTGGCTTCGCTTTCAGGGGCGCAGAAAACCAAGCCGCAGCCGGTTTTCCCATCCCGAGGGGGCAAACCCGAACGGGAAGGTGCAGCCGATGAACGCGGAAAAGAGAAATGGGATGACCGATTTGAAAAGAGCAGGCAAAGCAGCGCGGACAAGCGCCCTTTCCTCCCGCGGGATCAACGCTTTTCTATACTGCCGATGACCACGCTCAGGAGGATGATCACGCCCAGAATCGCACTCTGATAGAACGCGGAGATGTTAACCAGGTTCATGCCGCTTTTGAGATATCCGATGACGATGATTCCCAGGAAGGTTCCCAGCAGCGTGCCCTTTCCTCCCTGAATGCTCACGCCGCCCAATAGACACATGGTGATGGCGTCGAATTCATAGCCGTCGCCCAGGGAGGCTTCCAGGCCTTGCATCCGCGAGAGAATGATGATGCCCGCGGCGCCGGCGATCAGGCCATTGAAGGTGAACAGAAGGAATTTGTAGGCCCGCACGCGGATGCCCGAATAGGCGGCAGCCACTTCGTTATTGCCGATGGCCTTGATATCCATTCCAAAGCGCGAAGCCTTCATCAGCACAAACAACCCCAGAAATACCAGGCACAGCAGCGCAAATGAATACGGGATAAATCCAAACAACCGCCCCGCGCCGAAGTTGTAAAAGCTTTCATCCGGGAATCCTCGAATCGGACCGCCCTTTTTCATCACATAGCAGAGACCACGGAAGGCGGTCATGGTACCCAGGGTGACGATGACGGGCTGCATATCCATATAGGCGATGAACGCTCCATTGATCGCACCAATGCCAGAGGCAATCAACAGCGTCAGGATGATGGCGCCCGCGATCGGCATTCCCGCCTGCATCAGGGATCCCACTACAAATGCGCTGAAGCACATCACGGAACCGACCGAAAGGTCAATGTTTCCGGTGAGAATTACAAGGGACATTGAAGCGCTGAGCAACCCGATTTCGGCAAACTTTGCCGTCACGTTGGTAAAATTGGAGATGGTGGTGAAAACCGGGGATTTGAAGGAAAATCCTATCAGCATGGCCGCCAGGATAAACAGGAGGATAAAGTACCTGCGAATATTGTAATCGGCCAATGCGTTTCGCAACTTGCTATTCATATTCAAACCCTCCGCATTTTCACTGGTGTCTTTTCTTCTGCACGAATTGCAGAAGCATCGCGGCCAGGATGATAAAGCCTGTCAGGGCGGTGATCCAGTAATCTGTAGACTTGGCGAGGATCATGCCGTTGTTGACGACGGCCATGATCAGGGCGCCAAATACAATGCCCAGAATCTTTCCATTGCCGCCGCTCATGCTTGCGCCGCCCAGAAGTACGATTGCCAGGAGCGAATTGACGGTGTCCGCGCCGATTTTGGAAGCGAGCACGCTCTTGTACATGCCGCAATACAGGATCGACGCCATGCCCACCAGCATTCCCTCGATGGCATACAGTTTCCGGCGGGTTCTCTCTACATGAATGCCCGCCTGTACGGCACCCACCGGATTGCCGCCAATGGCATAGATGTTTTTGCCGAATTTGCTGCGCTGCATGATCACGCCCATGACCAGCGCGATGATCACAAAGCACAGGAACGCGGCCGGAACCACATCGCCCACGAGATCCGATCCCAGATAGATCATTTCTTCAGGGAAGGTGGTGTAGCTCTTCTGGCAGAGCATCAGGGCGATTCCCCGGATCAGATTCTTCGCGGCAAGCGTGACGATCAGATCCGGCAGATGCAGCTTGGTTACCAGCGCGCCCATCAGATACCCCACGATGCCGCCGCAGAGTACGTCGACCAATACGATGACCAAAAACGGGACGTTCGCCGCGCCCATCATGCCGGTCAAAGTACAGATCAGGGAGAGGTTTGCGCCGATAGAAACGTCGATACCGCCCGTCAAAACGATCAGGAACAGCGCCACGCCGAGAATGCCGTTGATCGCGGATTGCTTGACGATCAGGCGGATGTTCCACATCATGGAAAAGCGCGGGGAAAGAATGGAGAACAGCGCGAACAGCAACAAAAGCGTCACAAACGGGGTAAATGAGGAAGAACCCAGAATTTTTTTGAGGGGACTGCGCCTCGCCTTTAGTTGCATCATTGTTCGACCTCCCCGCCGGAAGCGTATTTCAAAAGCGAATCCATGGAAAGGTCCTGGGTTCGCATGGTCACGACCTCGCGTCCCTTGTTCATAATCAGAATGCGATCCGTCATTCCCAATACCTCGGGAGCTTCGGAGGAAATGAGAAGGATGCCCAAATCCTGCGTCTTGACCAATTCGTCAATCAATCCGTAAATCTCCGCCTTCGCGCCAACGTCCACGCCGCGCGTGGGTTCGTTCATGATCAGAACTTTGGGATGAATGGAAAGCCATTTGGAAAGCACGACCTTCTGCTGATTTCCGCCGGAGAGAAGGTTTACGTCCTGATACATGTCTACGGCTTTGATTTGCAATTTTTCCATAAATTGCTGGGCAATTTCCTTGTTGGCTTTCCAATCTACGCGCGGGCCCTTTCGATGATCGGCCGCACCCACCATGGAGATATTCTCGTAAATGGAGGTGTCTTTGACAAATCCCTCGCGCTTGCGATTGAGGGGGACATAGGCGATTTTATTTTTTACCGCCTTGGGGACGGAACGGATGGTTACTTTTTTCCCATCCAGCACGACACGGCCGCTCCGGGGCTTACGACAGCCAAAGAGGGTTTCTGCCAATTCCAGAGTGCCGGAACCGGCAAGACCGTAGATCCCCAACACTTCGGATTTCATCAGTTTAAAATGAATGTTTTCAAAGCCCTCTCCGGAGAAATTTTCCACTTCGAGAAGGACTTCCTTATTGACGGTAGGAGTATGAACATAATAATCATCCAGTTCGCGTCCCACCATTTTGTTGATCATTTCATTGATCGGCGTGTTCCTGACCTCGACTACATCCACGTCTGTTCCGTTGCGTAGAATGGTCACGCGATCGCAGATTTTCTCGATTTCCGCCATCTTGTGCGAAACATAGATGATGGTGATCCCATTTTTGTTCAGCTTGCGGATGAAATTGAAAAAGGTTTCCACCTCGTTCTCGGGCAGCGCCGCGGTCGGCTCGTCCATGATGATCAATTCCGCGTTCATGGACATGGCCTTGGCAATTTCCACGATCTGCTGTTCATGCACTGACAGACGGGAACCCATGGTGTCCGCGTCCAATTCCACTTCCAATTCATCGATAACCGATTGGGCGTGTGCGAGAACTTTTTTGCGGTCGATCAATCCTAATTTGTTGAGATGCTCGTTGCGATTGAGGAACATGTTTTCCGCCACCGTCAAATTGGGGAAGATATTCAGTTCCTGGTGCATCATGGCAATGCCGTTTTTCGCGGCTTCGTCGATGGAAGTAAAATTGACTTCCCTGCCCTTGAAGAGAATGGTTCCTGAAGTCTTCTGATAAAGACCGGTAAGGATTTTCAACAAAGTGGATTTTCCGGCGCCGTTTTCGCCGATCAATCCCATGATTTCGCCCTTTTTCACCGCAAGGCCGGCGTCTGTAAGGACTTTGGCGCCCGGGAAGACCTTATTGATGTTCCGCATTTCCAGAATATATTCTGCCAAAGCCGTTCCTCCTTGCTGCGTCTTTTCTGGATAGTGCCATTTTGGAGGCTTCCGGCCCGAAGGGGGCCGGAAGCGTAGATATTCGGGGAAGCCCGTAGAAGAAGTACGGACAATTTACAGCTGCGTGGCGGTAGGCATTCCGCAGTTTTTGCAGAAGTGCTTGAGCATGACCATGTCCTCTCCGGAACGGTTGGTGATCAGGACGCCCTCCTTGGCGCGCGCGTCGGAGACGAAGAATTCGTCCTTGGTCATCTTGCCTACGCGAATGACAGTCGGAGCTTCGCATTCCAAATCGCCGAACGTACCGTGACCGCTCAGGAGGATGCAGCCGTAGGCGGCCTTGTCTCGGATCAGCGCGCTCTTGCCGGGTTTGATGGTCAGTTCCTTGGCTCCGAAATAGGGAGTGGCGTAGGTGATCCATTTGGAGATATGGTTTTCATCTTCCGATTCCACGATCGGCGGACGGAAATACTTCTTGCGATACTGCGGATCGACATTGATATCCCATTCGATCAGGCTCATGACAAATTCGATGGGGTCTTTTCCCTCGGGCACGAGATTGTCCATCTCGGTATGGTCGAAGGCCGGATAGTGGTTGTCGGAATAGTTCTCCACCACTGCGTAGGATTCGCTCATCCACTGCGGCTCATAGGTGCACCAGGAACCGCAACCGTGCAAAACGCCCGCCGGGGTGTACCAACCGGTGCCGAGCTGAATGCGATAGGCGCGGGCCAATTCGACGATGCGGTTTTCGTGCTTTCCGAAGGCCTTGACGCGCTCCAGGAATTCTTCCTTGGTAACGGAGGGATCCAACCCCAAATAGGTGATGACGTTGGCGTTGCCCGCGCTCATGTTCATCTGCGGCGGATAATAATAGGCTTCAGGCTTCATATTGGCGCCCGGGACCATGCAGCCCGCTTCGGTGGGATGGACATGGAAAAAAGAGGTAGTCGCATAGTCATAGAATTTGGAAAACATCGGCCAGCGGCCGTATTCGTCCCAGAGATCCTTGCCGATGAGTTTGTCCTGCAACTGACTGACCGCATCCTTAAACAGGACTCGCTCGCCATCGCAATCCACATATTGCAATCCGAGATCATCCGGCTGGTTTTCTACGCGGCGATCGTATTTTTGCGTGGAGCAGAACCAGCGCTCCTCAATCATGCCCAGTTCGGGTCCGTAATACGAATAGTCATCTGGATGCAGCCGGAGACGGCGTCCCGGCAAGAAGGAATTGCAGGGGATAAAATCGGGAACCATGCGGAGAATTCCGTTGGTTTTGTTCAGGTAATTTTTAAGAACCTGTGTCTTGTCAGCCATAGCG
>DVMU01000160.1 GCA_018714825.1 Candidatus Pullichristensenella excrementigallinarum | reverse complement strand
CCAAGCTGTAATAATACCCGTCGTACTCCCGTTCGCTCTCCACTTCTTCCATGTACTCCAGTAATCTTTCTGCTCTCATTCCTCTATTTTACCACTTCTTTCCGCCTTTGTCTTGAAAATTGATTTCCGTGTATTCCACCCTTGCCACTTTACTTTTCCCGCAAAACGTGCTACACTGATTTCAATCGTTTTGAATTTTTCAAGTGGCGAAGCTTCATTTTTGGAGGTACGGGCGCTTTGAAAATCGTCGATATTCAATGGGGACGCATTTCCCTGCCGCTGGTTCGTCCATTTAAGACGGCTCTGCGAACTGTGGAGGCCGTGAATGATATTGTGGTTCGCGTGATTACGGATCAGGGCCTTGTGGGATACGGCGAGGCGCCGCCCACCGCCGTCATCACCGGGGATACCGAAGCTTCCATTCTCTGTGCCGTGCAGGACTACATTCGTCCCGCGCTGATCGGGATGGATGTGATGGATTTGGAAGCTGTGATGCAAAAACTGCACGGGTGCATGGCGCACAACACCACTCCCAAGGCCGCGGTGGACATGGCCCTGTACGATCTGTGGGCCCAGGCGCAGGGACAGCCCCTTTACAAATTGCTGGGCAACGCCCGCACAGAATTGCGCACGGATCTGACAATCTCCGTCAATCCCATTCCGCAAATGGTATCCGACAGTCTGGAAGCCGTGCAGCAGGGATTCGACGTCCTCAAGATCAAAGTCGGCAAGGAAGGTCTGGCCGATGTGGAGCGTATTGACGCTATTCGACAGGCCGTAGGAGAAAAAGTTCAGCTGCGCGTGGATGCCAATCAGGGATGGACGCCCGAGCAGTCCGTAGAGATCATCCGTGCCATGGAGGAGAAAGATCTAAAAATCGAACTCGTTGAGCAGCCTGTCCCCGCTCATGATTTGGACGGACTGGAATTTGTTACCCGTCGGGTTCATACCCCAATTCTGGCCGACGAGTCTGTGTTTTCCCCGCAGGACGCCCGGGAAATCCTCCGGCGTCGCGCGGCGGACATGATCAATATCAAGCTGATGAAGACCGGAGGAATTTTCCAGGCGCTGAAGATCTGCCACATGGCCGAACAAAGCGGTGTGGAATGTATGATCGGATGTATGTTGGAATCTCGCCTGTCCGTGGCCGCCGCGGCGCACCTGGCTGCAGGACAATCGGTGATTACCCGTGCCGATTTGGACGGGCCTTCCCTCTGCGCGCGGGATCCTTACCACGGAGGACCAATCTTTGACGGCGCTTCGATCGCCATGTCGGAAGACGTCGGCATCGGCGTACGGGACGTTCCCTGTGAGGTTTGGTCCTGACCTGTCCCTTTGACGCATGCTGCAATGGTGCAGAGCAGATTTTATAGAGAAAGGATTGGATTTCATGAAACGCACGACCCGCTTGTTAGCCCTGCTCGTGGCCCTGATCATCGCATTCCCAATGGCCGCGTTCGCGGAGGGCGAAACCGCCGTCTACCGCACGCTGTATGCCAGCGAGGTAGATACGCTCAATTACCTGTATACCACCACGACCAACAACCTGGAAATTCCCGCCAATACAATCGATACCCTGATCGAATACGATTGCTACGGCGTCCTGCAGCCCTCCCTTGCCGAGAGCTGGGAGCACAACGAGGACTATACCGAATGGACCTTCCACATCCGCGAGGGCGTGAAGTGGGTCGATAAGGACGGCAATGAGGTGGCCGATGTCACCGCCCACGACTGGGTTTCCGCCGCGCATTACATTCTCGACGCGCACAACGATTCCAGCAATGAGTACAACTGGGAAGTCGCGAAAGTGACCAACGCCGCCGAGTACTATGCCTATACCGCCTACCAGCTCGCGCTGGAAAACGCCACCGACGGCACTGACGAAAACGGCAACGCCGTGAAGCTGGATGAGGACGGCGAGGTCATCGAAGAAGTGGCCGCCGTCGCCGCGGAGGACATCGGCGTCAAGGCTGTGGACGATTACACGCTGGTCTTCACGCTCGACGCGCCCTGCTCCTACTTCCTCTCCATGCTGTGCTGGTCGGCGTTTATGCCCGTCAACGGCGATTTCCTCGCCGAGTGCGGCACGAGCTTCGGTACCAGCGCCGAGACGCTGCTCTACTGCGGCGCGTTCATCCTCTCCGAGTTCGAGCCCCAGGTGCAACGCGTGATGACCAAGAACGCCTCTTACTGGGATGCGGAGAACGTCTTTATCGACACCATCCAGATGACCTACAACGCCGAGGCTTCCACCATCGCGCCCACGATGTATCTCCAGGGCGAAGTGGATTATGCCGAGGTCGGCGCAAACCTGCTGGATGCCATGCTCTCTTCTTACAGCGATCAGATCCATGCATCCCGCCCGGACGTCTCCTACTCCTACTGGTATCTGTTTAACTTTGATCCGAATTTCGATGCCGAGTATGAGCCGGACAACTGGAAAATCGCCGTCAACAACGAGAACTTCCGCCTGTCGATCATGCACGGCCTGGATCGCGTCAACGCCATGCAGGTGTACGACGCGGCCAATCCGGAAGGATTGCTGAACAACACGATCACCCCGCTGTCGTTTGCATCCGCCTCCAAGGACTATGCCTACTACGGCGGCCTGGACAAGTACACCGACGGCGAAACCTTTAATGCCGACCTGGCGCTCGAATACAAGGAAAAGGCCATGGAAGAGCTTTCCGCTGAGGGTTGCACCTTCCCGGTCAAGGTCTACATGCGCTACAATCCCACCACCACCAACTGGGCCGAGGAATGCCTGCTGGTGGAACAGCAGCTTGAAAACCTCCTGGGCGCGGACTACATCGACGTGATCGTCGAGGCTGGTCCCGAGACCAGCTTCCTGGCCGCCGTGCGCCGCACGGGCGATTACGGCCTGATGAAGTGCAACTGGGGCGCGGACTATTCCGACGCTTCGGCCTTCATCGTCGATCCCTTCGGCGAGGATTCCAGCTACAGCTTTATCTTCAAGAGCGAGGACGAACAGACCCAGGCCTATTATCAGGAGTACCTGGATCTGGTCGCCGAAGCGCTGACCATCACCGATGACGACGAGGCCCGCTACGAGACCTTTGCCAAGGCCGAGGCCGTCCTGCTCGATCATGGCTTTGCGATCCCGATCCACACCAACGATCGCACCTATGCCTTTGCCAAGGTCAATCCGTTTGAAGGCCCGTATGCCGCGTTCGGCTTCTCTTCCCTGCGCTACAAGGGCCAGCATGTGCTGGAGACTTCCATGGGCATGGAGGAGTTCGAGGCCGCCTATCAGACCTGGCTGACCGAGCGTGAAGCGGCGCTGGAGGCTGCTTCCAACTAATCTACCGCCCGGCACAGGCCGGCAAAATCCGGGCGTCGCCTTGCAGCTTTGGCTGCAAAGGCGGCGCCCCGCAAAAATCCAGGCGGCAAAATTCCCACAGATTGCTTTTGCCGGCCGTTCGCGGAACCCATACATCTGTTCCCCGATCGGGCGCAGATGTATGGGCTTTGCCCTACCAAGGAGGTCGTGTAACTGTGGCAAAATACATTCTCAAGCGGGTGCTGCGCTCGTTTGTCACCATGCTTTTGATCATCATCGTGGTCTTCCTTTTGTTGCGGATGATGCCCATCGAAGGCTATTTCGAAAACTATGACAAGCTCAGCCAGACGCAGATCGACGTGCGCCTGACCCAATTGGGGTTGAAAGATCCTCTATACAAGCAATTGTGGAACTTCCTGAAACAGATTTTCTCCGGCGATTTGGGCGTATCCAACGTCTTCCGCAAGGACGTGTCCATCAACACCATTGTAGCTGAAAAAATTCCGATTTCCCTGCAATTGGGGTTGATTTCCCTCGCCATCGCGCTGGCCCTGGGCCTGCCTCTGGGCGCGATGATGGCGCGCAGTTCGCGCACGCGATGGAAATTGTGGGATAAATTCGGCACGGTGTTCATCGTCCTTATTCAGGCGGTTCCGGCGGCGGCCTACCATATTTTGATCCAGTTTGCTGGTTCGCAGAGCTCGCTGAAATTGCCCATGCTGTTTTCACAGGGAAATCTGCGCAGTTATATCCTGCCGATCTTTTCCCTCGCGATCGGCAACATCGCCTATTACGCCATGTGGCTGCGGCGGTACATGGTGGATGAATCCAACAAGGATTATATCCGCCTCGCCCGCGCCAAGGGCCTACCCGGGCGCTCAATTTCGCGGCGGCACATGTTCCGAAACGCCATGGTTCCCCTGATCCAGTACATTCCCAATTCCATCCTCTTTACGCTGATGGGTTCCCTGTATGTCGAATCGCTCTATTCCATTCCGGGCATGGGCGGTCTGCTCGTTACGGTCATCAAGCGGCAGGACAACACCATGGTGCAGGCGCTGGTTCTGATCTACGCCGCCATTTCCATCCTTGGTCTCCTCTTCGGCGATATTCTCATGGCGATCCTCGATCCCCGGATCAGTTTCACAAAGAAGGAGGGTTCGCGCTGATGAAACGCTATCGCGATCACAAGACCGATCAGCTCTCGGACGCCCTCTGCCGCCGGCAAAAGGAGCTTTCGGAGAATCTCAGCGAAAAAGAGCTGTTTTCCTTTGCCGACTTTGACGCCTCCGAGGCCGAACGCGGCGGATATTCCAATTATTCCTATTGGCGCGCCACGCTTCGGGCATTTTTCAAAAACAAAATCGCCGTGTTTTTCCTGCTATTGATGATCGTCACGCTGATATTTACCTTTATTCAGCCCTACCTTCCCAACCAGCGCGACCCCATCACGATCAATTACGGGGAAAACGGGCGCACGCTGTCCAACCTCGCCCCCGGCGATCAGGGCTATATCTTCGGAACCAACAATATCGGCCAGGATATTTGGGCCCGCATCTGGGCAGGCACCCGCACTTCGCTGTTTATCGGCTTTACGGTGGCCTGCGTGGAGGCCGTGGTGGGCATCTTCATGGGAGTCCTGTGGGGATATGTGCGCAAATTGGATTTCTTCTTTACCGAGCTGTACAATGTCTGCGACAATATTCCCCAGACGCTTCTGCTGATTTTGATTTCCTACATCCTCAATCCGGGCGTGGATACGATCATCTTCGCCTTGTGCCTGACCGGATGGCTGGGAATGGCGCGGTTCATCCGCAACCAGATCATCATCATTCGCGACCGGGATTACAACCTGGCCTCGCGCTGCCTGGGAACCTCCACTTTCCGCATCGTCTTTAAAAACCTGTTGCCGTACCTGGTATCGGTCATCACCATGCGCATGGCGCTGGCCATTCCCTCGGCCATTGGCAACGAGGTCTTTGTCACATACATCGGCATCGGGCTCCCGCTGGATACTCCCTCTCTGGGCAACCTGATCGACGCGGGCCGGGAACTGATGACCATTCCCTTCCTGCGCTACCAGCTCTATTTCCCGGTAGCGGTCCTGGCGGTGATCACCGTATCGTTTTACATCATCGGCAATGCCTTTGCCGACGCCGCCGATCCCAAGAATCACGTCAATTAAGGAGGCCTTAGGATGGATTCCGATATCATTTTGTCCGTCCGCGATCTGGATATAAAATTTACCCTGCGCGGCCAGACGCTTCATGCCATACGCGGCGCCTCCCTGGATGTCTATAAGGGCGAAAGCCTCGCCATCGTCGGCGAATCCGGTTCGGGAAAATCCGTATTTGTCAAAAGCTTTATGGGTCTTTTGGACGCAAACGGCTCGATCACCGGCGGGGAAATCCTCTACAACGGCGAGGATCTGACCCGGTATCGCACCGAAAAGGACTGGCTCAAAATCCGCGGCCGCGAAATCGCCATGGTGTTGCAGGATCCCATGACCTCGCTCAACCCGCTCAAGACAATCGGCAAGCAAATTGAGGAGGCCGTCCGTCTGCATCAGGGATTGCGCGGATCGGAAGCCCGGCGCGCGGTGCTCGAAGCCCTGGCGGATGTGGGCATCGATCAGCCCGAGCGCCGCTACCGCCAGTATCCCCATGAGTTTTCCGGCGGAATGCGCCAGAGGGTCGTCATTGCCATCGCGATTGCCTGCCGCCCAAAAATCCTCATCTGCGACGAACCGACCACCGCCCTGGACGTCACCATTCAGGCGCAGATCTTGGAACTGATCAAGCAGATGCAGAAGAAATATCACCTCACCACCATCTATATCACCCACGATCTGGGCGTGGTGGCCAATGTCGCCGATCGCATCGCGGTCATGTACGCGGGCGGCATTGTGGAAATCGGCACCTGCAAAGAGGTGTTTTACGAGCCTTTGCACCCCTACACCTGGGCGCTTTTGTCTTCCCTTCCCCAGTTGGGCGTCAAAGGCCAGCCTCTTTTCTCGATCCGAGGGACTCCGCCCAATTTGTTCCACGAAGTTCGGGGCGACGCGTTTGCACCCCGCAATCCGCAGGCGCTCAAAATCGATTTTTTGCAGACCCCGCCGTTTTTTGAGGTATCCCCCACGCACAAGGCCCGCACCTGGCTGTTGGACCCCCGGGCGCCAAAGGTGGAAAACCCGATCCTGGCCAGGGTCCGCGAGAGAAGGGAGTGATTGCAGTTGACCGATGCGCGTAAAAAGCTGGTGGAAGTACAGGATCTGACCGTGCAATTCGGTTCCAAACGGCACCCCTTTACCGCCGTGGACGCAGTCTCTTTCCACATCTTTCAGGGGGAAACCTTTGGATTGGTCGGCGAATCCGGCTCTGGAAAGACCACGATCGGCCGGGCGATCATCCGCATTCATCCCGCTTCGGGCGGCAAGGTGCTCTTCGACGGGCGGCAGATCAACGGTCATATCCCTCGCGCGCTGGACCATGAGGTTACCCGCCGCATTCAGATGATCTTTCAGGATCCCATGGCCTCGCTCAACGAGCGCGCCAAGGTGGATTACATCGTTTCCGAGGGACTATACTCCAACGGCTTCCATCTTTCAAAGGAGGAAAAGGAGCAGCGGGTTGCCCGAGCGCTTTCGGATGTGGGCCTGTTGCCGGAATTTGCCAGCCGCTTTCCCCATGAGTTTTCCGGGGGACAGCGCCAGCGCATCGGCATCGCCCGGGCGCTGATCATGGAACCGGACTTCATCATCGCCGACGAGCCGATCTCCGCGCTGGACGTTTCGATTCGCGCGCAGGTTCTCAATCTGCTGGCCGATCTACAGAAGGCTCGCAACCTGACGTATCTGTTCATCGCGCATGATCTTTCGGTAGTGCGCTTCATCTGCGACCGCATCGCCGTGATTCACAAGGGAAAAATCGTGGAACTCGCCGAAAGCGAAGAATTGTTCGCGCATCCCTTCCATCCCTACACGCAGGCGCTGCTTTCCGCCATTCCGCAGCCGGACCCCGTCGCGGAGCGCAAAAAGGTGCTCAAGGTGTACGATCCCTCCTGCCATCATTACGGGCCGGACAATCCGCCCGCGTGGCACGAAGTCCTTCCCGGACATTTCGTACTGGCCGACGCGCGGGAATTGGAGCAATACCAAAGACAAATTTGACGAGGCAACGCAATGAGAATTCCCTCTCCCCTGTATCCCGGCGCGCGCGTGGCGCTGGTCGGCCCCTCCTCGGCGGTTCCGGAAGAGCGCCTGCAAAAGGCGCTGGATTTTGTGCGCGCGCTCTCCCTTAAGCCCGTCGCCTATCCCTCCTGCTATTGCGCCAACCGGGACGGGTACTTGGCCGCTCCCGACGCGCAGCGGGCGGAAGATCTTCTCCAGGCGTTTTCCGATCCCTCGATCCAGGGGGTCTGGTGCGTTCGCGGCGGCTACGGCGCGCATCGCATTCTTCCGCTGCTGCGGGAGGACTGTATCCGCGAAAATCCCAAATGGTTCGGCGGATATTCGGATGTGACCGCCCTGCACACGTTTCTCAATCAAAATTGCGATTTGGAAAGTTATCACGTCGTCATGCCGTCCACCGAGCCGGATGCCGACGCCTTTACCCTTTCCCAGCTCAAAAGCGCCCTCTTTGGCGGACTTTCGGGGCCGCTGCCTTCCCCGGAGGGAACCTCTCCGGTCCCGCTTTTCGCAGGCACGGCGCGCGGAAGACTGTGCGGCGGCAACCTTTCGCTGATCGCCGCCTCGTTGGGCACGCCCTGGGAATTGGATACGCGGGGCAAGATCCTCTTTTTGGAGGACATCGGGGAGAAAACCTACCGCGTGGACGCGATGCTCACGCAACTGCGCAATGCGGGAAAATTTGACGATTGCGCCGGAATTGTGCTCGGCGCCTGGACGGACTGCGTTCCCGAATATCCGGAACGCACGTTGGAATTGGGCGAGATCTTTCGCCAGCTCATCGTCCCGGCCGGAAAGCCAATTTTGAGCAACGTCGCCTGCGGCCATTGTCTGCCCACGCTGTGCTTGCCTCTGGGAAGAATGTGCGTGCTGGATGCAGGCAACGGAATCCTGTGTCTGGAGGAGGGCGAAACGCATGTCTGATCAAACCCTGGAATTCCGCCTGCGCGCGGTTATGGAGGCATTCCCCGCGCAAAGCGCGCTCTATGCCGTGGATTTGCGAAGCGGCAGGCCGCTTGCCGCAATTCGTCCGGAAGTGCGGGTGGTTTCCGCCTCGACAATCAAGGTTCCCATCCTGCTTTGCGCGCTGACCGAAGTCCTGGAAGGACGCCTTGCGCTCGAAAGCCCGATCAAGATCCTCGAGGAGGATTTTCGAGAAGACACGCAGGTCTTTGAGCCGGAGAATCTCCGCGAGAGCTATTCGCTTTGGGAACTTCTCTACTGGATGATCGTTTCCAGCGACAATACCGCCACCAACGCCATCCTTTCCCTGCTGGGATACGACCGCATCAACCGCTTCTGCGCGCATTTGGGGCTGAAGGACACCTTCGCGCAGCGGAAGATGCTCGACTGGACGGCCGTAGCCGAGGGCCGCAACAATTATACCTCTCCCGCAGACCAATGCACGCTGTATTCCCTGCTGTATCGCGGAGAAATCCTGAACGAGGAATTGCGCGCGGTCGCCGTGGATTTCCTCCTGCGCAACCGTTCCTTCGACGGGCTTCTGCGCTATATCCCGGACGCCGTGCGCGTTTTGCACAAGCCCGGCGGGTTGGATTATCTGGATCACGATGCAGGAATTTTCCTTTTGGAGGAAAACCCGTATTTTCTGGGAATATTCACCTGGGACGGCCCGGCTCGGGACGGCGAATCGCAGCAAAAGCGCCTGATTGGGCAACTGTCCCGCATGGTCTATACCTTTGTCAAGGAGGGAATCTGTCCGTGAACGCCATTGTTCGGGAGACGGTCTGCCCCTTGCTGGCCGAGCCTTCCTGGGAAAGCACGCTTGTGGACGAAGTGCTGTACGGCATGGTGGTGGAATTGTTGGAAAGTCCCGCCCCGGGATGGTACCGGGTGCGCACGCACTATCGCTATGAAGGCATCGCTCCCGCTTCCGCGCTCCTTGCGGAACCCGCGCAGGTTTCCGCCTGGCAGGATCTTCCCAAGCGCGTGGTGCTCGAAAAGAATTTCTGCGACGTCCTCAATCGGCCGAAAGTGCAGGGGTGGCGGATGGAAACCCTCCCGCGCGGCGGCGTGATCGCCGTGGAGGGCGAGCCGGAGAACGGCTGGCAAAAAGTGCGCCTGGTGGACGGACGTACAGGTTTCTCGCAGGCCTCTCTGCTTTCGCCCTTCTACGACGCGCCCTGTTGCGCGGAGGAAACTTCCCTGCGCAAGGCCCTGGTTCGATGCGCGATGCTCTATGCCGGGACGCACTATCGCTGGGGCGGAAAATCGCCCATGGGCATCGACTGTTCCGGCCTGGTTTCCATGGCCTACATGCTCTGCGGCATCTGTATCTATCGGGACGCCTCGATTGTGGACGGCTTTCCCATTCATGCAATTTCCCGGGAGCACATGCAGCCCGGAGATCTTCTGTTCTTCCCCGGCCATGTCGCCATGTATCTGGGCGAAGGCCGCTACTGCCATTCGACCGGGCGCGCCGGGGACGACGGCTTTGCCGTCAACAGCCTGTATCCCGGCGATCCCGATTATCGCGCGGATCTGGCAGGGAAAATCACCGCCATAGGTTCGTATTTCTGATCCTCACCGTCCCGGGCGTCCGACAGGCGTCCGGGACAAATTTTTCCCTTGGGTCGGCAATTCTCTGCAATTGCCAATTCTTTCGCAGAAGTGTATTTTTACATTCCTTTTAAGAATTTGATGTGTTTTTCGCCTGTTTTGAGCCTACTTTTTGCCACTTATATTGACATCTATTTAAAATACAGTATAATATATTGTGTGTCACGAGGGAATTTTTAGACACGCTCCATGGAAATCTACGGATTTTCATGGAAGCAAAAGAGGACTGCGCTAATCTGAAAATCGCTCGATTTTCCCCCTCCACAGAGCTTTTCGACCGTCCGCATATTCGATACTTTAACCAAGGGAGTGTCCTTCATGAAAAAAATCCGCCGTTTTCTCCTGCTGCTTCTGGTGATACTTCTCAGCATTCCCACCGCCGGCCTTTGTTCGAGCGCCGCACTGCAACGCGCCCACAGTTATCTGGATTTTACCGCCTTCTCCCGGGAGGGTTTGATTGCGCAGCTGGAATTTGAGGGATTTTCGCACGAAGACGCCGTCGCCGCCGCCGACGCCTGCGGCGCGGACTGGAACGAGCAGGCCGCCAAGAAAGCCGAATCCTATCTCTCCTTCACATCTTTTTCCGAACAAGGCCTCATTGAGCAATTGGAATTTGAGGGGTTTACCCATGAACAGGCCGTGTACGGCGTACAGGCAAGCTACGGTTCCAGCGGAAACCAGGCCTTGGAAAAGGCGTTGAGTTATCTGTCATTCACTTCTTTTTCCTACACGGGTTTGATTGAGCAGCTGGAATTTGAAGGATTCTCCCACGAAGACGCCGTCGCCGCCGCCGATGCCTGCGGCGCGGACTGGAACGAGCAGGCCGCCAAGAAAGCCGAATCCTATCTCTCCTTTATGGACATGGACCGGGCCCAATTGATCGGGCAATTGGAATACAATGGATTCACCAGCACCCAGGCGGCATACGGAGCGGATGCCGTTGGAAAATAAGTTTTTTCTTCCGGAAGGCGTATCGGACGCAGCCCGGCAATGCGCGCATCCCTGTGACCGCGCGGATATCGCAAACCGTCGTTTTGGTGTGCGGGGAGGGACGCTTCTCTCCCCCATCTTCTCCCTCCCGCCTGCCGGGAAATTCCGGTGGCGGGTTTTCCTGTTTTTGGGCGCAAACGCCGTCTCTGCGCACTGTCAAGAGAACTTTTTACGAAAACGCGCCTGCCAGCGAATCTTGGATGTGCTATACTGGAGTATAATAGGTTGATTCTTTTGCCGACATCCGATTTTCCGCTATCGTCCGTCCAATCGGGAGGAATGAAATTTGATTTGGAAATCCGTCATTCCCATGGAAGAGGTTCAGCGCTGCCTGTTGTGTCACGACGCCTCCTGTTCCCGGAATTGCCCCAAGGGCATGGACCCCGCGGGTTTGATTCGCAGCATCCGCTTTGAAAATGAAATCGGCGCCGCCCATCGCCTTCCCGCGCAGAATCCCTGCGAGGCCTGTTCCGCTCCCTGCGAAAGCGCCTGTGTGCGCGGCGAATATCCCATCAAAATCCGCGAGGTTTGCCTCGCGCTCGGCAAGGACCGCGCCCAGATGGAGAATGTCGGTAACGCGCCGGTGGATCTGTCGTGCGAATTCTGCGGCGTACGGCTGGAAAACCCGTTTTTGCTTTCCTCTTCCGTGGTGGCAAGCACCTATGACAAAATGGCGCGCGCCTTTGAAATGGGTTGGGCGGGAGCGTGCTTCAAGACCATCTGCAATTTCATCCCGCGAGAGGCCTCTCCGCGCTATTCCGCGCTTTCAAGCCAAGAGGGCTTCTATGGATTCAAAAATATCGAACAGCTCTCCTGCAATTCGCTCGAGGAGGATCTGGAAATCCTGCGCCGCCTGAAGCGCGATTACCCGCAAAAGCGGATCATCGCCTCCATCATGGGGCGCGACGAGGCCGAATGGACGATGCTTGCGCGCCTGGTGGAACAGGCGGGAGCGGATATGGTGGAATGCAATTTCTCCTGTCCCAACATGGAACAGGGCGGTCTGGGCGTGGATGTCGGTCAAAGCCCTGAAGCGGTCGCCAAGTATACGGCCGCCGCGCGGCGCGGAACGAATTTGCCGCTTCTTGCCAAGCTCACTCCCAACGTGGGCGATATGACCCCCATGGCTGTGGCCGCTGTTCGCAGCGGCGCGGACGGCCTGGCCGCGATCAATACCGTCAAGAGCATCATGGGCATGAATCTGGACACCTATGCCACCAGCCCGTCCGTGCGCGGATTGTCCGGCGTGGGCGGGTATTCCGGCAAAGCCGTCAAGCCCATCGGTTTGCGCTTTATCTGGGAGCTCGCCTCCCATCCCGAATTGCAAGGCGTTCCCATCAGCGGCATGGGCGGCATCGAGACCTGGCGCGACGCGGTGGAATACCTGCTCCTGGGCGCCAACCATGTGCAGATTACCACGGCCGTGATGCAGTACGGCGCGCGCATCATCGACGATTTGCTCGAGGGCCTTCGCCTCTATCTGCAGGAAAAAGCGCTCAAGAGCGTTTCCGAGTTGGTGGGATTGGGCGTGCAAAACGTATCCGCGTTGGAGGATTTGGAACGCGAAAGCATTTTGCTTCCGAGATTCGACCGAAGCAAGTGCGTGGGTTGCGGAAGATGCTATCTCTCCTGCCGCGACGGCGGGCACGATGCCCTGACCATGCGAGAGGGAAAACCCGTGATGAATCCCCGCGCCTGCGTGGGATGCCATCTGTGCGTGTTGGTCTGTCCCATGCGCGCCATTGGCGATTACGGGCGACGCATTCCCCAGGATACGCTCGCCGGTCCCCGCGCATAGGCACGCGTTTCCCGACGCAAAATGAGGCCGACGCGCGGCATGGCCGCAGCCTCTGCCTGCCGCGCGATGCGGGAGGAGATGCATTTTGGAAGAACTGCGCGTGGCGGCCTTGACGGAAAATCTCGATTGCGTGACCGAATTTGTCCATGGAGAACTGGACGCATTGCGCTGTCCGGAAAAGATCCGGCGGCAAATCGACGTTGCCGTAGACGAACTTTTCGCCAACATCGCGTGTTACGCCTACGGTTTCCGCGAGGGATGGGTTACGGTGCGCGTGGAGAGGGGCCCAACGCCGGTGGACGTATCGATCACCTTCATCGACGAAGGGGTTCCGTACAACCCTTTGCGCCAGGCCGATCCGGACGTGCGGCTGCCGCTTGAAAAGCGGTCGGTCGGCGGACTTGGAATCTTCCTGGTCAAGCGCACGATGGACGAAGTGCTTTACAGATACCAAGACGGTCGGAACATGCTCCGAATCACGAAACGCCTGTTCCGGCCCACGGGAGGAAATACGCCTTGAGTGTTTTGACAGACGCGATGCACTTTTCCGTGGACGCGCACGGCGACGCGCCGCGCAAGGGAGACGGGGCGCCCGCCATCCTGCATTCCATGGAAGCGGCCGCCATCGCCGCCACGCTGACCGGCGATGAAGAGGTGCTCGCCGCCGCGGTTTTGCACGACACGGTGGAGGATGCGGGCATCCTCCCGGAAGAAATCCGGGCGCGCTTTGGCGAGCGGGTGGCAAATCTGGTGTGCGCGGAGACGGAAGACAAGCGCAGACGTCTTCCGCCCTCGGAGACGTGGCGCGCGCGCAAGGAGGAAACCCTTTCGCATCTGCGCCGGGCAAGCGACAGCGGAATCGCAGTCGTCTTTTTGAGCGACAAGCTCTCCAACATGCGCTCGCTGTACCGGTTGCAGTTGGAAAAGGGCGGAGCGCTCTGGGAGGAATTTCACCAGAAGGACCCCGCGCAACACCATTGGTATTATCGTACCATCGCCGATTTGCTGAAGCCTCTGGCAGATACGCCCGCCTGGCGGGAATTTGACCAGCTGATCCGACAGGTCTTTGAAGAAACGCGGCAAGATACACAATCTTGAATCTCTCAAGAGCAAGAAGGAGGACCCTTATGAACCATGTAATCGAAAACGGCGTCCTGAAAGTTTTCCTTTCCGGACACATCGATTCCGGCAACGCTCCTGCTACGGAATCGGAAATCTTTGCAATTCGCGACGAGCAACCGCACGAGGCGATGATCCTGGATTTGCGGGAGCTTTCCTATATCTCCAGCGCGGGTCTTCGGATCGTGCTGCGGCTGCGCAAAGCGGAGCCGGAGCTGAAGTTGACCAATGTTTCCCCCGAGGTCTATGAAATTTTCATCATGACGGGCTTCACGGAGATGATGCCCGTGGAAAAGGCCTATCGCAATATCTCCATCGAGGGCTGCGAAGCCATCGGTCGCGGCGCGAACGGCACGGTGTATCGCATCGACAAGGACACCGTGGTCAAGGTCTACAACAATCCGGACTGTCTTGCGGATGTGCAGCGCGAACGCGAACTGGCCAGGAAGGCCTTCGTGCTGGGCATTCCCACGGCCATTCCCTACGACGTGGTGCGCGTGGGCGAGCAATTTGGCTCGGTTTTTGAGCTGCTCAATTCCAAATCCTTTTCCAAATTGATCGCGGCAAATCCCGAAAAGATCGATCAATATGTGGATCTGTTTGTGGATTTGCTGCATAAGCTGCATTCCACGCACATCAAACCCGGCGAAATGCCGAATATGAAGGCCCTCGCGCTGGAATGGGCAGAAATTGTGCGGGAACAGTTGCCCGAAGCATACGGCAAAAAGCTGTGCGATTTGGTCAATGCGGTCCCCGATACCGACAATCTGTTGCACGGCGACTATCACACCAACAACATCGTCATGCAGAACGACGAGGTGCTCATCATCGACATGGACACCCTCTGCGTGGGACACCCCATCTTTGAATTGGCGTCGATCTACCTGGCTTTCGTGGGCTTTGGAGAGTTGGACCCCACGATCGTCGAGGCATTCCTCAAATTGCCCTATGCAACGACCAGGCTCTTTTGGCAAAAGGCCCTGCGCCGCTATCTGGGCACGCTGGACGAAGCCGTTGTCCGCAGCGTGGAAGAAAAGGCCATGGTCATCAGTTATACCCGCCTGATGCGCCGCACCATTCGCAGAAATGGCCTGCACACCGAGGACGGCCGGAAAATCATCGATCTGTGTGCGCGACGCCTGGTCGAATTGCTCGATCGCCTGGATTCCCTGTACTTTTAATTCCCATCGGCCCGGCGGCCAGAGAATTTCCCCAAAAATGGATTAGAGAGGAGCCTGTTTATGAACATTGTCAAGGAAGCGAACGGAAGCGCGCTGCATCTGAAGGTTGAGGGACGGCTGGATACCACCACCGCTCCGCAGTTGGAGGCCGAACTCAAAAGCTCCATCAGCGGCGTGACCGAGCTGGTTTTGGATTTTGCCGGACTGGAGTACATATCCTCCGCAGGACTGCGTGTGCTGCTGTCGGCGCAGAAGGTCATGAAAAAGCAGGGCAAGATGGTGGTACGCAACGTCAACGACACGATCATGGAAGTCTTTGAAGTGACCGGATTCAGCGATTTTTTGACCATCGAATAGGCGATGAAGATCGCGTATCTGGGGATTGACCTCCTTCAGAGCTGTCTGCAGGCGGCGCTGAAGGAGGGATGCGAAATTCTGAAGATCTTTACCTGTGAGACGGACAATGTCACTGAATTCAACACATCCGTATTGGAAACGGCGCGGCAAAGAGGCATTCCCGTTTCGCGCGAGCGCATAACGCGGCGGGATCTCAAGGAATTGGCGGAAAAGGGCTGCGAACTCTTGCTGTGCGCGGGCTATTATTTCCGCGCGCCGATCACCGAAGCGTTCCCCATGGTCAATGTGCATCCCGCGCCGCTGCCCCAATGCCGGGGCGCGTGGCCCATGCCGTGGATTTTGATGGGCGCGCATCCCGTGGGCGGCGTCACGTTTCACAAGATGTCCGAGGATTTTGATACCGGCGACATTCTCCTGGAGCAAACCTTTCCTCTGGCTCCCCTTGACACGCTGGAGGATTACATGCGCAAGGCGGATGCGCTGGTGCCTTCCCTGTTGCACGCGCTTCTTTCCGATCTTTCA
Organism: Candidatus Pullichristensenella excrementigallinarum; assembly: GCA_018714825.1. GTDB lineage: Bacteria > Bacillota > Clostridia > Christensenellales > Aristaeellaceae > Pullichristensenella > Pullichristensenella excrementigallinarum. The sequence goes on along the minus strand of DVMU01000160.1, from coordinate 16,325 downwards.
GGTTGCCTCTCTCGTGCCGCCAGTCAGGGCGAAGGACGATATCTTCCCAATCCGCAAGAGGGGGACTGGACGGTGTGCGAGGAGATGCGGGTCGAGGAAGCCGATCGCGTGTTGCGCGCGTTTTACGGCTATGAATGCCTCTATCGTCGGGGAGAAGATCGGTTTGAATTGATTCGCGGGCGGGCAATGCGCGGTCCTGCCGCGGAACCCTTCCCTCTCCGGGACGGTTACATTCTCGCGCCGAAGGCAAAGAAGGTTTAAAATGCGATTCAGCGACACGAACGTCACGCTCGCTCACCGGACAACCATTGAGCAAATTCGCCGCAAAGCCGGGCATGTGCTTTCCTCACACGCCTTCACATCCCTGTTTTTGTGGCAGGAACAGATGGGATTGCGCCTGTGCCCCCTGGAGGATGCGTACTCCGTCCGGTGCGTCAAGCCCGGCGACGCCTCCTTTTTCTTCCCCTGCGGAGAACAGAATTCGGTGCGCATGTTCGTGGAAAGCCTGTATTCCGGGGAACGGCTGCGCTATTTGCGGGAAGAGGACGCCGCGTATCTGGAGTGGGAATTCCCCGGCGCGTTTTCCCTTGCGCGGCGGCGAGACGAGGACGAATATCTCTACAGCATTCCCGAACACCTGGCGCTGCGCGGCAAGGCCTTTGCCAACATGCGCACACAGGTGCATAAAGTTGAACGCGACTTTACCGCCCGCACGGAGGAAATCTGCGCCTCCAATGTCGGCGACGCGCTGCGGATTATCCGCGAGTGGACGCACGGCGAGCATCGCTTCGCGGGCTACGATTTGCGGGATGACGAAGTGGACAAGACAGCCGTTTCCCTGTTGGACGCGCTGGGTTTGGAGGGCATCATCACCTATCTCGATGGCGAACCCATGGCCGTCGTCGCGGGATTCCCGCTTACGAAGGACACTTTTGACATTGTCGTCGCCAAATGCAGCGAAAACCTTCAGGGACTTTCGTATTATTCCAAGCGCGAATTGATGAAGCGGGTCGGCAACCGATATTCCCTGATCAATCTCGAGGAAGATCTGGGACTCCCCGGGCTTCGGAAAATGAAACTGGGGCTTCATCCGTGCGGTTTCAATCCAATCTGGGAGGCGGTGCGCAAATGAATCAGGAAAGGGATGCCTTTGCCGGAAGCATGTTCCGCCGCCTGTTTGCCCCGGCCGTGATCTCGTCTGTGGGGCTGGCCCTGTCCGATATGGCCGACGCGATCGTCGTGGGACGGCGCATGGGCGAAGTCGGTCTGGCAGCGATCGGCATGTCGCTTCCGCTGTACATGGCGCTCAACATCTGTATGCACGGGTTTGGCATCGGTGGAAGCGTGCGATACGCAAAATTGCTCGGCGAAGGCGACCGGGAAGGCGCTGTGCTCTCCTTCAATCGCGTGCTGCGCGCCTCTCTCGCGCTCAGCCTTTTGATCGCGCTGGCAATCAACCTGTTCCCCGCCCTGTTTCTGCGCCTGATGGGAACGAGCGCGGAGGACGGCGCGTTATACGGGGCCACGCTTTCCTATGTGCGCATCATCGCGTTGGGCGCTCCGCTGTTCTTCCTGAATTACATTCTCAATTATTATCTGCGCAATGACGATAGCGCCAAAGCCGCCAGCCTGGGATTCCTGGCCGGAAATCTAACGGACATTGCACTCAATATCCTCTTTGTCGTGATACTGGACTATGGAACGGCCGGCGCGGCCTGCGCGACGCTGATCGGTTTGGCCGTGTCGCTTCTGTGTTATCTACCCGCGCTCTTGTCAAAGAAGCACTTCCTCAAGATCTGTTTCCGGTACATCCGTCCGGAATGGAAGAATACCTTTGCCCTGTTCCGTTCAGGATTTTCCACCTCCTCGCAATACCTCTGGCAGATGATCTTTTTGTTGATTGCCAACCACACGCTGATTTTGCATCTGGGAGGCGTGGGCGTGGCGGTGTTCGACATGGTTCAAAACGTCAGCTATCTGGTGATGTATCTTTACGATGCGGCGTCGAAGGCTCTGCAGCCCCTGGCCAGCACATTTTGCGGAGAAAAGAACCGGTCGGCGGCCCTGCATTCGCGCAGAATCGCGCTGTTCTGCGGATTGAGCGTGGGCCTCATCGCCATCTTGTTTATCTCGCTCTTCCCCGAGAGCGTGTGTACGATCTTTGGGTTGGCCGAACCCGACGCCCGCCTGCTCGCCATACGCGCGCTGCGCATCTACTGCCTGGGCGCCAGCTTTGCGGGTGTGAGTGTGATTTTGGAGAGTTACTATCAATCTGTGGACGAAGAGCGCTGCGCGTTTGCGATCTCGCTATTGCGCGGCTGCGTAACGCTGATTCCGGCGACGCTCCTGTTAGGCATATTTGCCCCGCAGGCGTTCTGGTATGTATTCCCGATCGCGGAAATTCTGTCTTTTGTGTTCTTCCTGGGATGGAAGAAAGTTTTCTATGTTCCCGCACAGAAGTCGGATCTTTCCCGCGTGTTCAGCCGTGCGATCCGCAGCCGCACAGACGACCTCGGAGCGCTCACAGAAGATATTTCCGATTTCTGCGACCGATTCGGCGCCAGTGCGCGGCAGAAATACTTTGTTACCATGGCGGCGGAGGAGATCTCCCTGGCCATCATTGACGGAGGCTTTGTCGGGCGCAAGGACGGCGTAATTCAGCTGACCTTGATTGCGCTGGAAAACGGCGAATTCGAATTGCATATCCGAGACAACGCGACTTCCTTCGATCCGTTTTCTCTGCACACGGATAAAGTGGGAAGAGATGATTTCGACATGGATGCCATGGGCATTTTGGTGATCAAAAAACGCGCCAAAAACTTCTTCTATCGTCGATACCAGGGTTTCAATTCCCTGGTCGTCAGGATTTAAGGGGGGTTCTATGAAGTTTTCGCTGAAGAAAAAGGTGTTCCTCGTTGTGGTGTTGGTCGCGGCGATGCTCACGGCGGCGAGCATTCTGGTCAGTTACCGAATCTATGCCGAAACCATGGTCGAACATTATCAGCAATTGGCCATGAACCTTGCGAGGACGGCCGCGCGCGTGGTGGACGTGGAAGATGTCCAAACTCTCACGGATCGGGTGATGCAGGGATACCGCGCGCAGTGCGAGGGATCTTCCGCTCCGGATTTCGATTCGTTCTCCGAAGAGGATTGGGAGAACTATTACAGCGCTTTCGACGGCGTATCGGACAGTCCCGAATATGCGGAACTGTTCAAAACGCTGAATATGCTCAAGAACGAAAATGACGTATTGTGGATGTACATCTGCTATATGGATGCCGAGACGGGCAAGGCCGTCTACATTATCGACGCGGCCGAACCGGGTGAGGCCAATCTCTCCGGCTATTGCGACCCGATTGTAGAAGGCAACAGCGCGTTGATGCAGCAGGGGATCTATGATTTTCCCGCCTACACCACCAACTATGAAGAATATGGCTGGCTGTGTTCCGCGTCGGCGGCGATTACCGACGAAGACGGCCAGGTCATCGCCAACGCCTATGTGGACATCTCCATGAACGACGTGATGCGAGACCGGCAACATTTTCTGGTGCATCTGGGAAAGATTGTGTTGGTCGTGGCGGTCGCGCTGGTGATTTTGCTGGCCGTGGCAGTCAACCGCGGCATTATATCGCCCATCAACCGCCTGGCAAAGGCAACCGATCAGTTTATCTCCGAAAAGCAGGAGGGCGCGGACAGTTCCGCCATCTCGAAGCTTTCCATCCGCACAGGGGACGAAATCGAAAACCTGTGCTATTCGATCAAGCACATGGAGCAGGAGATCAACGATTATATCGTCAACCTGACCAATGTGACCGCCGAGCGCGAGCGCATCGGCGCGGAGCTGGACGTGGCCAAAAACATCCAGTCTTCCATGCTCCCCTGTATTTTCCCACCCTTCCCGCAGTGGCAGGAATTTGATATCTTCGCTACCATGAGCCCGGCCAAGGAGGTTGGCGGCGATTTCTACGATTTCTTCCTGGTGGACGACGATCACCTGGCCCTGGTGATCGCGGATGTATCCGGCAAGGGCGTGCCCGCGGCGATGTTCATGGTCATCGCCAAGACCCTGCTTAAAAACTCCGCGCAAACCGGGCTTTCTCCCAAGGTGGTGCTGGAGAAGGTCAACAATCAGCTGTGCGAAAACAACGATGCCGAAATGTTTGTGACCGTATGGCTGGGCATTCTGGAAATTTCTACCGGTCGGATGGTCTGTGCCAATGCAGGCCATGAGTTTCCCATCCTTCGCCGCGCGGATGGACGATTTGAGCTGTTCAAAGATCGACACGGCTTCGTACTGGCAGGGATGCAGGACGCGAAATACCGGGAATACGAAATCATACTCGGCGACGGCGATACGCTGTTTGTCTATACCGACGGCGTGACCGAGGCAACCGATCTCCACAACCAGCTCTATGGCACGAATCGGCTGTTGGAGGCACTCAATCAGTGTGGTGCGGAGAATTGCGCCGATCTGCTGCGCGGCGTGCGCGCGGATATCGACCGCTTTGTGGGGCAGGCGCCGCAGTTTGACGATATCACCATGCTGGCGATTCATTTGCGCGATTCCAAAGGAGAGCATATGCAGAAGATTCATCTCAAACCGGATTTGGAAAGCCTGGAGCGCGCTACGGCGTTTTTCGAAGAAATCCTGGAGCAAAACAACGCGCCGACAAGGATTATCTCTCAGATCAACGTCGTAGTGGATGAAATCTTTTCCAACATCGTCCATTACAGCGGTTCGACCTCCGTCACGCTGGGCTGCGAGGTGATGGAGCGCCGCATTCTCCTGCGCTTTTCCGACAACGGGCGTCCCTACGATCCCACGAAGAAACCCGATCCGGATGTGACGCTCCCCCTGGAGGAACGAGAGGTGGGTGGCATGGGAATCTTCATGGTGAAGAAGATAATGGATCGCGTCTGCTATGACTATGCGGACGGGTTCAATGTGCTCACGATGGAAAAGAACTGGTAGGTAGTTGCGACTCTGTTTTTGCAGAAAGAAGGCTGGAACCATGAAGGAGAGTTTATTCCGCAAAGCCGCGCTGGACCGTATGTCCTCTCCAGAGGAATTAAACGAGTACATTCATGTGGCGCGTCCCAACCCATGGGTGGTATTGGGCGCGATCGGAGCGCTGCTCGCGGGCGCGATTGTTTGGGCAGTTTTCGGATAAACCGAGTATTTCCCAAACCGCGCGTCCGCACGGGGCCTCCATTCTGACAGGAGGGAAAGAGAGCTATGTCCTCAAAACCGCAAACAATCGATCGTTTCTCGTTGCACCGCTGGTTTGCAATCCTTCTAATCCTTCTCCTTTTGCCGGTAGGAGTCGGCGTGCGCGCAGAAGAGGCGCGCTTGTATGAAACCGTCTCGGATTTTGAAGGCGCGAATATCGCCATCTCGGCGGGCACGGTTTTGGATCAGCTCCTCGGCGAGGTGTTCGAAGAAGTCAACTGCTTGCGTTACGAGGACATCTCCGCGCAGCTGGAGGCGCTCAAAAAGGGCGACGTGGACGCCGTGGCACTGGATTTGCCGATGGCCACGCTGATCATGGCCCAACAGCCGGAATATGTGATCTTTCCGGAAATCCTCCTTGAGGATCGGTACGGCTTTGTCCTGGAAAAGGACAGCGAGCTGACCGAGCCGTTTTCCCAGATTATCCGGGAATTGGAAGCGGATGGCACCCTGGCCGATCTCAAGGCCAAGTGGTGTTCGGGCAACGAGGAAACCATGATCATCGATTGGTCCGCCTATTCGTTGGAGGATCGCGCGAACGGCACGCTGCGCTATGCCTACGATTCCGCCGCCATGCCCATGGACTATATTGCTGCCGACGGCAACGCCGCAGGTTTTGAAGTGGAACTCTTGCTCATGATCGCGGATCGGCTGGATATGGGCGTGGAATTCACTCGCAGCAACGTTTCCTCGCTGATCAGTTTTGTGCAAACCGGTAAAGCAGACGTCGCTTCCAGCTGCTTCTCCATCACCCCGGAACGGCTCGAACAGGTGGATTTCCCCGAGGCGCACTATGTGGGCGGCACGGTGCTTCTGTGTCGGGAGGAGAACATCCCCACCAGCAACGGCGATGTCAATCTGAATTCTCCGGGCGTGACAATCGCCGTGGAGGCCGCCACCATTCCTGAAACCGCCGCCAAACAGACCTATCCTTCCGCCAATTATATCTACGTCAACAATGCTTCGGACGGTTTTCTGGCCGTTCAAAGCGGCAAGGCCCTTGCCTTCGCCGTAAATCGCAGCATCTATGAAAGTTCCATTCAATCCGGAATGAAGGGGTTGCGCCTGCACGCCGACGGCGTGGTGGGAGACGTGGGAAATGTCTCGGTTGGGATCAGCCCCGTGACGAAAATTCCCAATGCCGATCAGAAGATCAATGACTTTCTGGCAGAGATGGAATCCCAGGGCGTTCTGGACGAGATGAACCAGCGTTGGGTGATTCAGCACGACTATTCGATGCCGGAAATCCCCAAGGCGGAAAATCCGGATTTAACGCTGAAGGTGGGAACGACCGGATTGGCCGAACCGTATTCCTTCTATCAGGGCGCCCAAGTGACCGGCTTTGACATAGAATTGATGCAAAGATTTGCCTTCTGGCTGAATGCGGATGTGGTCTTTGAGATGTATGATTGGAACGGCCTGGTGCCTGCGTGCGTCTCCGGCAAGGTCGATTATATCGCTTCCAACCTGTTTGAAACTCCTGAAAAGCGGGAAGTGATGGCGTTTTCCTCTCCCTACACGCAAGTGGAAACTGTCATGGTCATTGCTCAGGAAGAAAAAGATCCCGGATTTTGGGCAAGCCTGGCTTCCAGCTTTGAAAAGACCTTTATCCGTGAAAACCGCTGGAGACTGATTGTAAACGGCCTGATTGTGACGCTGGAGATTGCCGTGCTGGCAGGCATTTTCGGAACCATCCTGGGGTTTGGGCTGTGCCTGCTGCTCCGGAGCAAAAAGCGTTGGCTTCGCGCTCCGTTTAAGGCCTTCTGCGTGCTGATCCAGGGGATTCCCAGCCTCGTGGTGTTGATGATCATCTATTTCGTGATCTTTGCCTCGTCCAGCATCAGCCCCGTGGCCGTGGGCATAATCGCCTTCGCGATCCTGTTCGCAGTCTCTGTTGCGGGCATCCTGCAAACAGGTATCAATGCCATCGACAATGGCCAGTGGGAGGCCGCGTCTGCATTGGGGTTCACCAGGGTCGGCACATTTGTCCGCGTCATCCTGCCGCAGGCGCTGCGGCATGTGCTGCCGCTGTACAAGGGCGAATTCGTATCCATGCTCAAGTTGACTTCGATTGTGGGCTATATCTCCATTGAGGATTTGACCAAGGCCGGCGATATCATTCGCAGCCGCACCTACGAGGCGTTCTTCCCCCTGATCGCCACGGCTGCCATTTACTTTGCGATTTCCACCCTCGTGACCTTTGCCATCGGCCGAATCGAAATCAAGATCGATCCCAAGCAGCGGCCGCGCAGGCTCCCCAAGGGTGTGCAGGAGATTTCCGGGGCAATGGAAACGCGCAAAGAAGCGCCCGCGTATGAAAGCGGCGAGCTCATCCGCGTGGAGCATCTGAAAAAGGCCTATCCCAACGCCACGCCGCTCAAAGATGTGAATACCGTGATCCATCGGGGCGAGGTGATCACGATCATCGGGCCTTCGGGCACCGGGAAATCCACGCTGATGCGCTGCATCAATCGCCTGGAAATTCCGACTGCGGGAAAGATCACCGTGTTTGGCAAAGACATGGGCGATCGCAAGACCAATCTGTGCGCGGTGCGGCGGCGGATGGGCATGGTATTTCAGTCCTTTAATCTGTTCAATCATCTGAACGTGATCGAAAACGTCATGCTCGCGCCTACCACCTTGCTGGGCGTCTCCAAGCAGGAAGCCTATGAAAACGGTATGCGCCTTTTGCGGATGGTCGGCATGGGCGAAAAGGCGCTGAACTATCCCGATGAGATGTCCGGAGGTCAGAAGCAGCGCGTGGCCATCGCACGCGCGCTGGCGATGAACCCCGAAATCGTGCTCTTCGACGAGCCGACCAGCGCGCTGGATCCCACGATGGTGGGCGAAGTACTCTCCGTCATGCGCAAGCTGGCTGCAGAAGGGTTGACGATGATGATCGTCACGCATGAAATGAAATTCGCGCGCGACGTATCCACGCGCATCTTCTACATGGATCAGGGGATCATCTACGAAGACGGAACGCCCGAAGAGATTTTCGATCACCCGCGCAGAAATCGCACGCGCGCCTTTGTCAACCGTCTGAAGGTGTTGTTCTTCTCCATCACCTCTCCCAACTACGACTTCATCGCCATGACGGAAGCGCTCCAGCAATTTGGCGAAAAGCATCTGCTTACGCGCCGCCAAATTGACAACTTGCGCCGCGCTTTTGAGGAAATTTGCGCGACAAACATCCTCCCCAACAGTCCCGAAGACTACACCTTGCGCGTATTCACCGAATATTCCGAGGAGGCGAACAGGCTGGAGATGCGCTTTATCTGGGGCGGCGCGCGCTACAATCCCATGGAAGAGGGCGACGAGCTCTCCATCCGCTTGGTCAGGGGATTCATCCAGGAAAGCCATTACGAGTATGTGGATGGCGAGAACCGACTCGCGCTCGTGCTCTAAACGCCAATCGTCGCGCCGGCCTTGTGCCCAGCGGCGTTGACTCATAAAAAACGAGGAGGCTTTTTCAATGAATGGTCTTGTGATGATGGTCATTGCCATCGTGGTTCTGCTCGCGGCTTATCTTCTCTACGGCCGCTACCTAGCCAGAACCTGGGGCATTGATCCCAAAGCCAAGACGCCGGCTTACGAATTGGAAGATGGAGTGGACTATGTGCCCGCGGATACCAATGTGGTCTTTGGCCACCAATTCGCGTCCATCGCGGGAGCGGGGCCCATTACCGGCCCGATCCAGGCCGCGGTGTTCGGCTGGCTGCCGGTGCTTTTGTGGATTCTGGTGGGCGGCGTGTTCTTCGGCGCCGTACAGGATTTCGTGTCCATGTACGCCTCGGTCAAGAACAAGGGCCGCACAATCGGATACATCATCGAGGAATACATCGGAAAATCTGGCAAGAAGCTGTTTTTGCTGTTCTGCTGGCTGTTCTGCATTCTGGTGGTCGCGGCGTTTGCGGACGTGGTCGCCGGAACCTTTAACGGCTTCAATGTGGCGGCGGACGGCGCTTCCTCCGTCATTCCCGCAAACGGCTCCGTTGCGACTACTTCGATGATCTTCATTGCCGAAGCCGTTGCGCTGGGTTTCCTGCTGCGGTTCGGAAAATTGCACAAGTGGGCCAACACGGCCATCGCCCTGATCATGCTGGTGGGCGCGATTGTCGTAGGCCTGTTCTGCCCGATATACATCAGCCAAAGCACCTGGCACATTCTGGTCTTCCTCTATGTGCTGATCGCCTCGGTCGCTCCCATCTGGTCGCTTCTGCAACCCCGCGACTATTTGAACAGCTATCTCCTGGTGGCGATGATTGTCGCGGCGGTAATCGGCGTGTTTGTCGCGCAGCCGGCGGTCAACCTTCCGGCGTTTTCCGGATTTGTGATCAACGGGCAGAGCCTGTTCCCGTTCCTGTTCGTGACCATCGCGTGCGGCGCGGTTTCGGGGTTCCATTCGCTGGTTTCTTCCGGAACGGCTTCCAAGCAGATCAAGAATGAGCGGAACATGTTGCCCGTCTCCTTCGGCGCGATGCTGATGGAATCCATGCTGGCGGTCATCGCCCTGATCGCCGTCGCTTCCTTCGCTTCCACGGCGGAGGCGGCCTCGATGGGCTATACCACGCCCACGCAGATCTTCGCCGGAGGCGTGGCGGGCTTTTTGCAGGCCGTCGGCCTTCCCAACGACGTGGTATACACGCTGATCAACCTGGCGGTTTCCGCGTTTGCGCTGACCTCGCTGGATTCGGTCGCCCGCGTGGGGCGGCTCTCCTTCCAGGAACTTTTCCTCGACGAATCGATCAAGGATGAGGAAATTAGCGGGCTTCGCAAATTGCTCACCAACAAGTATTTTGCCACCATTCTCACCCTGGGGCTTGCCTATCTGCTGGCCAAGGCGGGCTACTCCTCGATCTGGCCGCTGTTCGGTTCCTCGAACCAGCTTCTGTCCGCGCTGGCCCTGGTTGCCTGCGCCGTGTTCCTCAAGTGCACCAAGCGCAAGAGCTTCATGCTTTGGATTCCGATGTTTGCCATGATCGCGGTGACCTTCACCGCCCTGAGCGTGACCATCTGGCAGCTCGGCCACGGCATTGCCGACGGCACTTACCAGTGGATTTCCGGCATCTCTACCACCGTCAACGGTGCGAGCGTGCTCACCGCGTGGGGCGCGGGGCTGCAACTGATCTTCGCGGTGCTGATTCTGGCTCTGGGCGTAGTGGTCGTAATCCAGGGCGTGCGCAAGCTGCTCGAGAAGAACACCGTGCCCGCAACGGCCAAGTAATTCCCTCCCGCGTTTTGCAAAAAGACGCCCGCAGGCGCATTCCCCTCGCAGGGATCCGCGCTTGCGGGCATTTTAATTCTCCTTTTCTTCCCAGTTCTAAACGGCTTTTAGGGAATATCCATCGCTTCTGCTGCCGAAATTTACCGCAAGCAGGCAATATACCAATTCGCTTCCGCCGAGAACTGCCGGCTATCATACATAAGGCAGGCCTGCTGTTCCTCGCCCCAGTAGTATGTGATAAAGGCGTTACCGTCCGGCCCGGCCTGGAAGGCCGTGGATCGTTCATCTGCTTCTTCCTCTTCCGCCAGAACCTGCGCGCCTCCCGCGATCAAAACATCGATATATGCGTCATACATCTCTTCCGAGACATCGAAGTTCACGATCATCATGCTGGAACCGTTCTGCCCCTCCGAGGCTGAATCCTCAAGCAATATCTGTGCCAGCGCTGCCTGCCCCCAGACTTCCGGATACGGAAGCATTTCGGGCATATCTTTAATGACATTGATCTGCTCTTGCAGGGCTTCCCCTCCTTCCTGCAGAAGTGCGGAAAGCCGCTCTTTTTCCAGCTCCTGCTCTCCCACAATCTGGTTGTTTTGATCGAGATACCCTTCATATTCCTCAAACAGCTCGATCGTGCGCAATTCCAGATCCCCCTGATCCTCTCCCCATTCCGGAAGATTTTCTCCGATATGCGGCCAACGCTCGGGAATTCCCTCCCAAAAATCTAGAACCGCCGGATCATCCTCGAGCGGAATCAGCAGATAATTGAGAAAATATCCGTCATACCTGGCATCCAATGCGTATATTTCCCGGTATACGGCCACCTTCCTTCCCAAAATCTCCACCGTGGATTTTTGATAGACGTCGGAATAGAGCAGGTCTTCAAATTCCATCATGCTCACGCCTACTTCATCCACCTTCAGTGCGGCGCTGACCATCTCCGCTTCTACTGCGTCCGTCTCTATGCCGCTTTCGATCAGATAGGAAAACGCTTCATCCGATAGCTCAAATGTCGGTTCGATCATTGCCTGCGTTTCCAGGATCGCGAGGCTGCAAATTTCCCGGGCATAGAGCAGCGACGAATAATCGTTCTGTTGGCAGAATTCTTCGATGGCATCATAGACGTCGGTTTGAAGCGCATAGAGTTCTTCGCGCGTATCCAGCAATGCGCCGAGATTTTCCAACAACTCTTCCACGCCGGATTCCTCCCGCGCAAAGGCCTGCACTCCTGAAAAGAGCAGCATCAACGCAATAATCAAAGAACCGATTCGCTTCATAGTTTCTCCTCCTTTTCTATGCATGGAACGCTTTTGCGCGTTTCATTCCCCTTCATGCACCCTTTCGTCGCTCATGACGGCATACGTATTCAGCGCGGACACAGCTTCCTGCTGGCGCAGCCGCACCTTCTCCAACGCGTATTCCATCCCCTTCGAGGTGTCTACCTGTCGATTTTCCTGCGCTTCCGGAAGGACCAGCAGTGCTTGGTCATATGTTCTGCGTTGCGCATCAGTCATCTTCGAAACATGCGGCAAGGATACCATCCGGTCGAGTAGCCACGCCTCGTCCGCCTCCGCTTCCAGGAGGGTAGTCAACGACCGGACAAATTCTTCCAGGTTTGTGCTCGATTCTCCGGAAAGGATAAGGTTATAGGCCCGGATATACGGCATATATTCCTCTGCTCGCGCCCTGGGAAGCGAAAGAAGCGCCGAACAATTTTCAAAATCAAAGAGAGCGCCCGACCACCCAATCACATCCGCATCGCTGTCCTGCATGGCGGCCAACGCATATGTCGCGGTTTGGCTCGCCTCCGGACCGTATGCCGAGACATCCTTCATGCACAGTTCCGGCGTGATTTCGCCCTCGAGCATGGAGAGCATCGATTGATATTGCTTTCCGCAATTGACGTACTGTATGATTGCGGCGTCAAGGATTCGGGTGCTGAGCTCCTCGTCATAGGGTTTGGGCGCAAACCAAAGCGCATAGCCCCCGTAAGCGCCGCAACCCAGCAGCGCGACAATCACGCAGAAAATCGCCGAAAACCGCGCCCATTGAGAGCGCAAGCTGCGTTCGTTCTCGCGCGCCTTTTTCGCGCAATACTCTTGCAGGATTTGATGGAGAACGCGATAGCTCCCGTCTTCTCCCCGAACCAACAGGCCCAAACGCTGCCACAACAGCTCGTGCACCATCCACCCAAGCCATTCCTCGGCATTGGCGCATTCGCCCAGAATTTCCCGGCTGTGACCCACCCATTGCGGAAACGCCCGCGCCAGCAATTTGGATTTCACCGCGCGATAGCACTTATTCACCCTTCTGAAGATCTGCGCGTCCGTCAGGGTGCCGTGCCGCGTCGTTTCCGCAGCGATCGCCGGCAGCACGAGGCGAACCGCCGCCTCGGTCTGATAGCAGACCGGCCGGCAACTGTTGCGCGCGGCCTTCGCACACAGCGCAGAAAGATAGCTTTCTATCAGCTCCTCCTGCGTCTGGCAGAGCACTTGACCGCCCTGCTCTCTGGCTGTCCTGACAAAAAGCGAGAGCATCATCGGCGTCGTAAGCAGCTTTTGCATTTCTTTGCGCTCGGGCAACAGCAATCCGTGCCGTTCGAGTTCTTCCTGCACGTCCTTATCTTCCAAATACGCCATCTTTGCCCGGCGCATCGAGAGGCTCTGGGGAACGGAGCGGCTGGCGACGACCATGCGCAATCCCGGCAACGCTTCAAGGCGAAGGATTTCTTCGATCAACGGCGCCGTGTCTCCCACGGCCTCGTTTAAACCATCCAAAAGGAGCAGCAGCATGGCCCGCCGTCCGTCCTTCTGCCGAATTTGCCGAGAAAGCAGTTCCGTCAATGCCTGCCGCGCGGATTCCATATCCCGGGTATTCGCGTCAAAGCGCATCTCCGCCAAAATGCGATCCAGGATGTAATTCCGTTCGCCGTGCTTCCAACCCGCAAGCGAGAGGTAGACCACCGCCGTTCCCGAGGCTGCGAACGAACCCGGAAGCGACAGCGCCGTTCGCAACAGAGCGGTGGACTTTCCCATTCCCCCTTCTCCGATCAGCAGGGCGGAGCTCTCTTCTCCGTGCGCCACCCGATCGATAAAATCTCCGGCAAGCATGGAATCGCCGTTGTCCATCTCCACGCGCAACGGATACAGATCCTTTTCCGCGCGAATGTATTCCAAAGAGGGATTCCGCTGGACGAGGCGCTGTACTCCCCTGCGTCCCACTTCCCACAGCGCCGCATGGGTTACGCCGATCCCTCGAAGACGATCCTGCAATTCCCTGAGATCCCGGCGCATCTCCGCACACGTCTGGTATCGCTTTTCCGGGAGCGTACAAAGACCCCGGTGCATCATCTTGCGAATCTGCGCCTTGACCGTAGAAGGAACGTCCCTGAGCAAGGGGCTGTCCAACGCATCCGGCGGATGCCGATGTCCCAGCTGCATCAGCGTCGGCGGCTTCCCCGTAAGGCACGCAAAGAACACAGCCGTCACGGAAAAGATATCCGTACACGGCGCAATGGCCTGCGTCATGCCCACGCGCACCTCCGGCGCGGTGAAGCCTTCCTTGCCGCTGAAATATATATCTTCTTCGCGCAGCAGTTCCTCGCGCGTGTGAACGCTGTTGTAATCGATTAGGACGACCCGCTCCTGCTCTCCCTGCCCGACGAGCAGCACATTGTCCAGGCTGATATCCAAATGCAAATATCCGCGTTGATGAAAGATTTCCAGCGCGTACAGCAATTGATCCATGCGCGCAACCGTCTTGCGCAAATCCTTTGCGGGTTGTTCACGCAATTCTCCGTCCAAACTGCGCCCACCGGAGTACTCTAAAATCGTATAATAAGTCCCATTGAGCGAATGGGTATTCAGATTTCCGCCCACCCAATCGGGACGTTCTTCCAAAAGGCGCAGGTGCACGGCATTGCCCCGTTCAAAGCTGCGCTTGTGCATCTCCCAAACCGCCTGGCCCTGTTCATCCCGACAGATCCCACAATCCGAGCCGCGCCAAATGTGGCCATGCGCGTCATAGGGGAACAGTTCCTTGATCAGCACGCGATGGCGCTGATCCGAATTGACTGCGTCCGGATAGCTACCCTCATAGACGATCGCGTTGGATCCGCGTCCGACAAGGCGCTCAATAGAACACGGCATTCCCGGGAAGGGAAGTATGGCGCCGTTTTCAAGAGCCTCTCTTCGATCCATTTTACCACGCCCTTCAGTTCTCACATTGAAGCACTCTTATTGTACTACAAGAGAAACTCGGCGTTTGCAAACCATGTACATTCCTTATTGATCCCCCGAAGGAGCCGCCGTAAACAAGACATCCAGCACATGCGCAAGCCGTTCGTTCAGGCCATCCATGCTTTCCCGGTCTTCCTGAACGCGCATACAATACAGCGCAATCCAGTCAAAGGGATTGCGGGGATCGAGCATCCGATAGCCGCAGCCGGCCAGCATCTGGTTCATGCGCATATACGAGGAACGAAAATCCAATTCCGCTTCATCTTCCTCCTCGATTTCCTCTTCATACGCGTCGCATTCTTCCCAGGATTCTTCTTCCGGCTCTCCTCCGTCCGTTGCCAGAAAGAGCAGAATTAGTATTTTCCGGCTGACGTCCGCCTTGCGATTTTTCATGCGCGAAATCGTGACTTCGTCCGGCCATCCCACGAGGATGCTCTTGAGCTTTTCCGACATGGCCTTCCCGCCGCGCTTGGAAGGAAGATGCTTGTCCAGATACTGCTCGACGATTTCTCGACTGGTGTATCGCTTCTCTTCCCCAACATAGGATTGCGGTTTTTCCAACACGGACATCAGTTCCAAAAACTGGCGATACGCGCTGTTGTGCAGGGTGCCCAGGCGATCGGCCGCCTGCGTCAAGTACTGCCGCAATTCCTCCTCGGTCTGAATTGCGTCCGCCTCCTTATGAATCAGAGGGGTAAAGCTCTCGCTCTCTCCGCTTCCCTCCAGATCGATTTCCTGCGGCAATACGCGGCGCAACAAATCCTGCGCCTCCAGATAATTCATGCGCCTGCGCAACGCGAAGGCGTACACCAACTCGCGCGGATCCCGCCAATGCAAGCCCGATTCTCCGGCCTCGGCCAAAAATTCATCCGCCTCGTCAAGGCTCAATTCCATGATAAAACACAATTCCAACAAATCTTCCCGGGCCGTCGGCTGATATCTTCCGCTCAGCCAATCCCGCACCTTCTTTTCGACGGAAGCTCGGTTGCGCTGCGGATCGTTCGCGCAAAGTCCCTTTACCAGCGCCTGTTTAGGTTCCATGCCCTGCGCATGGCTGCGCAATATATCCGCAAACGTGCGAATTTGCACCGCATGCATCAATAAATCTGCTGCCTCTTGCGCCGTCATATTCGGAATGGTCGCCGCCTCAAAGGCCCGGCTGGATATCTCCGTCATGCTGCTGACATAACTGCTTTGCAATTGAGATTTCCTCCTTGCTATCCTGACGCCTTGCAATCGACGGGAATTCTACCGTGTTCCATAAACTCCGAAAGAGATTCCACTCCTGCAAAACGCCTCGGATACTGCCGCGGAGCGCCGCAAACGGATTTGCGCAGCAAGAAATATTCCGGGCATTGTTACCAACTCCTCAATTCACGCTTTATAGCATGTTTGGGAAAAATTACAGATATATATTAGTACATAAGTTTCTAACGCATCAAGTTTTTTTATGGAT
The DNA here is from genome assembly GCA_018714825.1 of Candidatus Pullichristensenella excrementigallinarum. Classification (GTDB taxonomy): domain Bacteria; phylum Bacillota; class Clostridia; order Christensenellales; family Aristaeellaceae; genus Pullichristensenella; species Pullichristensenella excrementigallinarum. The sequence continues at coordinate 174 of DVMU01000160.1, read as the reverse complement.
CTTTTGGTTCAAAAAATGTAAATTGCCAAGTTTCCCTCACATATATTAATTTTCTCCTGTAAAGAATTTCCAGGCTGTCAAAGAAGCTCTGTAAGAAAAACTCTTCAAATCGAGCGCGGCGGCGTGTACGTCGCGCTCGGTTTTTCCGGAGCGTAAGCGCAGGAAAAACAATTC
>DVMU01000159.1 GCA_018714825.1 Candidatus Pullichristensenella excrementigallinarum | reverse complement strand
GTTCCTTTTGGAATTCCCTTCCGGATTGGATCATCGCATTGCATTGAGAAAGCTCTTCCGGCTTCGCCAATTCCAGCGTCTCCATTTTCTTTCCTCCCCAGCCGGTTGTTAACATGCATTTTTTATTATATCTTTTCGTTAGGATTCTGTCAATCTTCATATCCGAAACGCTCGTACTGTATCTCCGGGCAGAATTCCCCGAACGCTTTTGCATCCGCTTTGAAAGAATTTCCGCAAAACCTCTCTCGACTTCCGAAAGAAAAGAGGAAAGTTTAAAAAACACGCGAATTTAATGTAGAAATGCTATAGTAAATTATTCCATGGATTGGGGGAATGTTCTTTGGTTGAGAATTTGCGCCGCCATCGTCGCGCTTTGCATAGGATTCCGGAAATCGGCTTTGATCTTCCGAAGACGCGCGCCTATATCCTCGATGCGCTTTCTCAAACGGATGCGCAGATTTCCTCTGCCGCGCAAAGCGGCGTATTGGCATTTTTTGACGCGGGCAAGGCGCAGACCGTCGCCTTTCGCTCGGATATGGACGCGCTGCCCGTTGCCGAAATCAGCGATGTTCCGTTCGCCTCGGAACATCCCGGAAGGATGCACGCCTGTGGGCACGATGGGCACATGGCCGTTCTTCTGACGTTCTCCCACTGGGTGCAGGAGCGCTTGGCGGAGCTTCCCAACAATGTGCTTCTCATTTTCCAGCCGGCGGAGGAATCCGGCGGCGGCGCGAACAAAATCGTCGAAAGCGGCGCGCTTGAGCAGTATCGCGTCAAGCGCATCTTTGCCACGCATGTGGAGCCGAGCCTGCCTCTGGGCACGCTCGCCTGTCGCCCGGGCGCGTTCATGGCGCAATCTTCGGAAGTGCACATCTGCGTACAGGGAAAGGCCGCGCACGCCGCGCGTTGGCGTGAGGGAATCGATGCGGCGTATGCGGGCGCGCTTTTGATTGTGGAACTTTCGCGAATGGAGCGTTCCCTTCCCGAGGACATGCCCCGTCTCCTGAAATTTGGAAAGCTCCATGCCGGCACGGCGGTCAACGTTATCGCCGAGGAAGCGCAGCTTGGCGGCACGATGCGCGCGTTCAGCGCGGAGGATTTTCGTTTTCTGCGCGATCAAGTTCTTTCCGTTGCCGCCGAATGCGAGGCGGCGACGGGCGCAAGGATTTCCGTGGAATTCAGCGAAAGCTATCCGCCGCTGCGAAACGATCCCGCGCTGTATGAGATGTTTCTCCGCGCTACGGAGGGCATGGACGTGCGCCGCTGCGAGCCGAATCTGCTTTCCGAAGATTTTTCCTACTACTTGCAATTTGTTCCCGGACTGATGTTTCAGACCGGTCTGGGAACCGGAGCGGAGCTGCACTCCTCGCAATTCCACATGGACGAGCGGGCGCTTCTCTCCGCCTATGAAGCCTTTTGCCGCCTCGCGGCGCTTGCGTAAAGAAAGGAGAAGAACCGATGACAAACGTAAATTTGAAAGGCCGCAGTTTTTTGACCCTTCTGGACTATACCCCGCAGGAGATTTCCTATCTGCTCGATCTGGCCCGCCGCCTCAAGCGGGAAAAGCGCCTTGGAATGCAGCACAAGCATCTAATTGGGAAAAACATCGTGCTTTTGTTTGAAAAGACTTCCACGCGCACGCGCTGCGCGTTCGAGGTGGCCGGAATGGATCTGGGCATGGGCGTGACCTTCCTCGATCCCGCAAGTTCCCAAATGGGAAAAAAGGAGAGCATTGAGGATACCGCGCGCGTTTTGGGCAGAATGTATGATGGAATTGAATTTCGCGGTTTCGCGCAGAGCACTGTGGAAACGCTGGCCGAGTATTCGGGCGTTCCGGTTTGGAACGGGTTGACGGATCAGTTCCATCCAACCCAGATGCTGGCGGATCTTCTGACGATCGAAGAAAAACTCGGCCGTCTGGAAGGCGTCAAACTGACCTACATGGGAGATGCGCGCAACAATATGGGAAATTCCCTGATGATCGCCTGCGCCAAAATGGGGCTGCATTTTACCGCCTGCGCGCCCAGGGAACTCTTTCCCGCGGAAGACCTGGTGCAAAAGGCGCGCGAAATCGCTGCGATTTCCGGCGGAAGCGTGACCCTGACCGAGGATGTTTCGGAGGGAACCGCGGACGCGGATGTGCTCTATACCGATATTTGGGTTTCCATGGGGGAACCCGATGCAGTCTGGCAGGAACGCATTCGTCTCCTCAATCCCTATCAGGTCAACGAGGCGGCGTTTGCGCGCGCAAAGGAGACGGCGATCTTCATGCATTGCCTCCCCTCTTTCCATGATCTGAAGACCTCAATCGCGCGCGACATTCATGAGAAATTCGGTCTGCGCGAAATGGAGGTCACCGATGAAGTATTTGAATCTCCACGCTCCGTGGTATTTGACGAGGCCGAAAACCGGATGCACACCATCAAGGCGGTTCTGCTGGCAACTTTGAAGGAGGCTGTTTAGAAAAAATGGGTTTTTATTCGGATTCCCGCGAGGATGTGTTGAAAGCCTTTGCAACGGATCCAACGCATGGCTTGAATAGCGCGCAGGTTGACAAAGCGCAAAAGCAGTACGGCCTGAACGCGCTGCGCGAACAGAAAAAGCGGAGCCTTCTCTCTCGTTTTTTGGATCAGTTCAAGGATACGATGATCCTCATACTCATTTTGGCGGCCGCGATCTCCTTTTTCGTGGCTTTCCAATCCGGAGAAGCCAAGGAATTTTTTGAACCCGCGCTCATTCTGGCGATCGTCATTCTCAATGCAATCTTGGGCGTAATGCAGGAGAGCAAGGCCGAAAAGGCCATGGATGCGCTCAAGAGCCTGTCCGCGCCGCACGCGCGTGTCGTGCGGGACGGACAAGAACAGGTTATCGACGCTAGCCTGCTCGTTCCGGGTGACATCATTCTCGTCGAGGCAGGAGATTTCGTGCCCGCCGACGCGCGACTTTTGGAATCTGCCGCCCTGAAAAGCGAAGAAAGTGCACTGACCGGAGAGAGCGTTCCGGCGGAAAAGGACGCGCTTGCGCAGGTTTCTGAGGACGCTCCCATCGGCGATCGCCACAACATGATCCATTCGGGCTGTTCCATCACATACGGGCGCGGCCGCGCCGTGGTCATCGCGACCGGCATGAATACGGAAATGGGCAAAATCGCAGGGCTTTTGGAAAACGCAGACGATACGCAGACGCCCCTGCAGCTCAAGCTGGCGAAGCTCGGCAAGACGCTGGGAATCGTCGCCATTGCCGCGTGCGCGGTGATCTTCCTGATCGGCCTTCTCAACAGGATCCCCGTGCTGGAGATCTTCATGACCTCCGTCTCGTTGGCTGTATCGGCCATTCCCGAGGGTCTTCCGGCGATTGTGACCATTGTGCTGTCCATCGGCATTCAGCGCATGGCGAAAAAGAACGCCATCATCCGCAGGCTTCCGGCCGTGGAAACGCTGGGGAGTGCTTCCATCATCTGTTCAGATAAGACGGGCACTCTCACGCAGAACCGCATGACGCTCACCAAGGCCTATGCTGACGGTGGCCAGGCGATTGATGTCACGGAGCATTGCCCGGAAGAAATCCTCCGGATTTTAAAATTGGGGACGCTCTGCTGCGACGGCTCGTTTTCCGTGGAAGACGGGAAGGAACGCCACATCGGCGATCCCACGGAAACCGCCATCGTCGCCGCTGCATTCAAAAATGGGCTCAAGAAGGAAGATCTGCTCCTCGAGTCTCCCCGATTGGCCGAAATTCCCTTTGATTCCGATCGCAAGCTGATGACTACTATTCAGAAAATCGACGGTCAAATCGTCGCGGTCGTCAAGGGCGCCTTCGACGTGTTGGCGGAGCGATGCGTGGCGGGAGATCTGCGGAAGGCGGCGCAGCTCGTCGAGGAAATGAGCCGCAACGCGCTGCGCGTTCTAGCTGTGGCGACGCGCGTTTTGCAAACCGTTCCCCAAGATCCCACCAGCGAAGAAATCGAACGAGATCTGACCTTTGTCGGCCTCGTGGGCATGATCGATCCGCCGCGGCCCGAAGTGCGCGAAGCGGTAAAGGTCTGCCGCAGGGCCGGGATCAAGCCCGTGATGATCACCGGCGACCACGTCGTTACCGCCTCTGCCATCGCCCGGGATTTGGGGATTTTTGTGGAAGGCGATGAAGCCGTCACCGGACAGGAACTTTCCAAGATGTCGGAAGAAGAATTGGACCGGCGCGTGCGCAGGATATCGGTATACGCGCGCGTTTCTCCCGAGGATAAGATTCGCATCGTCCGCGCATGGCAGAAGCAGGGAGAAATCGTCTCCATGACGGGCGACGGCGTCAACGACGCGCCCGCGCTCAAGGCGGCGGATATCGGCTGCGCCATGGGCATCACCGGCACGGACGTGGCCAAGGGAGCCGCGGACATGACCCTGACCGACGATAACTTTACCACCATCGTTGACGCCGTGCGCGAGGGCCGCGGCATTTACGACAACATCCGCAAGGTCGTCGGCTTCCTGCTGGGAACCAATATCGGCGAAATCCTCTGCGTTTTTGTCGCCATGCTGCTCTGGCATAAGACGCCGCTTCTTTCCATGCAGCTGCTTCTGATCAATCTCGCTACCGACAGTCTTCCCGCGATCGCGCTGGGCATGGAGCCGGTGGAACGAGACGTGATGGAGCGCAAACCGCGTCCCAAGACTGAAGGCCTGTTCGCCAAAGGGTACGGCGTGCAAATCGCGCTCCAGGGCCTCATGTTCGGCCTTTTGTCCCTGATTGCGTACAAAATCGGCGAAACGTGGACCGGGTTGGTCGAGGGCGGCCAGACAATGGCCTTCCTGGTGCTCGCGCTTTCGCAGGTCGTTCAGGCGTTTAACATGCGATCCGTACACAGCCTGTTCGCCATCGGGCCGTTTAAAAACCATCGCCTCAACTGGGCGGCGCTGGCGTCGTTCGCCCTGGTCGCAGCGGTGGCCCTGGTACCGCCGATACAATTGGCTTTTGGCCTGATCGCGCTCAACGTTCAAATGTATCTGGTCGCTTTGGGACTGTGCCTGGTCCCCTTGGCAGTCATGGAAATTGCCAAGGCGCTGGATTGGATTCGCCATCGCCATTGAACGTGAATTCCAAACGGTGCGGAGAGGGGTTTCCGCCGTGAAACGGCCCCGGAAACCTTCTCCGCAATTGCATTGAGATTGGAGGGAATCGCATGGCAAATTGCGTGCCCGAGCGCGAGAAGATCGCGCGGGAGTATCGTTGGAATCTGGAAGACATCTACGCGAGCGAACAGGATTGGGAAAGAGACTTTCAGGAACTTGAGCAGCGCGCGGGGAATTTCGCAAAATTTTCCGGTAAGCTCGCGGATCCAAAGGCGCTCCTGGAGGCGCTCCAGGAATACGAGGCGATGGAAAAGCTGCTGGACAAGCTCTTTCCCTACGCCCGGATGCGCAGAGACGAGGACAACCGTGTCGATCGCTATCAGGCGTTGACCTCCCGCGCGCAATCCCTCCTGGTCAAATTTTCCACCGCGACTTCCTTTTTGACTCCGGAACTGATCCGCCTGCCCAAGGAATTCCTTGCCTCCGTCCTGTCCGATGAAGCGTTTGAGGATTTTCGCGTGCTTCTGCGCGAAATCGACCGCAATCGGGAGCACACGCTTTCCGTGGAAGAGGAGCGCATCATCGCCATGGCGGGAGAAATGTCCGCCGCTCCGGATACCGTGTATTCCATGCTGACGGACGCGGACATGAAATTCCCCTCCGTGCGCAACGAAGAGGGGGAATCCGTGGAATTGACGCAGTCAAACTACATTCCCCTGATGATGTCCAAAAACCGCGAAGTGCGTTCCGCCGCCTTTAACGCGCTGTACGAGACTTATCAATCCTTCTCGGCGACCATTCCGGCCATCTACGAAGCGTCGATCAAGGCGGATATGTTCGCGGCCAGGACCGCCCGACACGCCTCCTGCCTGGAGGCGGCGCTGTTCCCAGACGATGTGCCGGTTTCGGTATACGACAATTTGGTGCAATCCGTGCGCGGGCATTTGCCCATGCTCAACCGTTTTGTCGCGTGCAACGGAAAGCGCATCGGAGTGAAGCCCATGCGCATGATCGACGTCTATGTCCCGGCCGTAGAAGGGTTTGACATTCGCTTGCCCTTTGACGAAGCCTATAAACTGGTCGTGGACGCGCTGGGCGTGCTGGGCAAGGATTATCAGGAACTGCTGGAAACGGCACGGCACGAGGGCTGGATCGACGCATTCGAGAATGCGGGAAAATCTTCGGGCGCGTATTCCTGGGGATCGTATTGCTCGCATCCGTTTGTCCTTCTCAATTATAAGGAGAATCTCGATTCTCTCCTTACCATTGCGCACGAGATGGGCCATTCCCTGCACACCTATTTCAGCAATCAGGCGCAGCCGTTCCTCGCCGCGCAATATTCGTTGTTTGTGGCGGAAGTGGCCTCGACGACCAATGAAATTCTCGTACTCTTCCGCTTGATGGACCGCTATCAGGACGATCCGAAGGCCCAGGCCTTCCTCACCTATCACCTTTTGGACAGCTTCCGCAGCACGGTCTTCCGGCAGACCATGTTCGCGGAATTCGAACGCTCCGCCCACGAAATGGCCGAACGCGGCGAGGCGCTCACGGCCCAAAATCTCAACGCGGTTTACGGCGCGCTCAACGCGCAATACTATACAAGCGTCGAGCAGGACAAACTGATTTCCCTGGAATGGATGCGCATTCCCCACTTCTATCGCGCATTCTATGTCTACAAATATGCCACGGGCTTCTCTGCGGCCATGGCGATCGCCGTTGCCATCCGCGACCAGGGTGCTCCGGCTGTCGAGCGCTATCGCAAATTCCTTTCTCTGGGGTGCAGCCTTCCTCCCCTCGAGGCACTGAAGGTTGCCGGCGTGGATATGCGAAACCCGCAGAGCGTGGAGAGCGCCCTCGAGGAATTCGATCGCCTGGTAGAACGATACGAAGCTCTGACCGAATAGGCCGCTTGTCAATATTCGTTGCCAAAACGAAAGTGCCCGGAACCGCATAAAGCAGCTCCGGGCATTTTTGCGCGCTTATTCCGCATTGATACATTTGACCCACCAACCGGCATTTCCCTGCCCAACCCACTCGTAATCCGCCAATCCTGCCGGCGGCTCGGGCGAATAGGGCGCGGGCAAAGCATAGCACACGCTCGTCGGCCTTCCATCCTCGCAACGCAATCCAATCGCCACATAGGCATATCCGGACTTTTCGGGCATGGCGGCGTGCACAAAGGAATATCCCTGCACAATTTCTTCTTCCACCCGTTCTCCTCTGCGGAAGAGTTCTCGCAAATCGGCAAACGGTTCCGGCCAGGGGATTTCCAAGTTCGGCTCCGAGGCGCTCTGTTCCGCGTTCCCGGAGGCGACGGCAGCCCCGTTTGAGGCATTTGACGGCGCTTCTACCGCCGGCAAATCCCACCAGGCCGTACTTTCCTCCGCCGCACCATCCACTCCAATTCTCCCTGACGCACCCTGTTCTTCTGCCGCGTATTCCTCTGCGGGCAAATCCCACGCCGAGACTTCCGCCTCCGGCGCGGCCTGTGGCTGCGCTGCCTCCGAGCCGCTCCCTTCCGCTGCGTACTCCTCCGCGGGCAAATCCCACGCCGATACTTCCGCCTCCGACGCGGCCTGCGACTGCGCTGCCTCCGAGCCGCTCCCTTCCGCCGCATACTCCTCCGCAGGCAGATCCCATGCTGCATTCTCCGTTTCCGGCACGCTCTGCGCATCCGTTCCGGGTGTCTCCTGAAGCGGATCGGCTTCTCCGGCAGTTTCCGCCCGCGGTTGTATAATTCCCTCGCATTGATCGGTCGATGCGTTGCCTTGATTGGTTACCAATGCGCACGCTGCCCGGCGCACGCTGCCCCAATCGACTTGCGTGCTGCCGGAGACGTTCCCGGTGAGTACCAGATCGCACTTCCCTTCGGCAATGGCCATCACAACAACCAATTGATACTCTTCCAATTCGCGTCCCGCGATGTTGCGCGGATCAAAGCTGGTTTGCAAGGTTGCCTGACCGCGGCTGTCGCGGCGAAGTTCGCCCAACTTTGCGGCGAAATAATTCTCCCTGCATTTGCCCACCAGGGCGGCGACGAGATTCGCGCCGTTGGAGGGCGCCGTGATCACAAAGCTCATCGTTCCCATGAGCGTGCGCCGCTCCAATCGCACATGCCCGGTATACCCCTGTTCCACCGCTCGCAGCATGATCAGCGCCCGGCGGTATTCGTTACGCACCATAGCCATGCCTCCCCTCACGCCCAGCCTATGCGCGCGGGGGGAACTCTATGAACCGGTACGCCGCACGCGCACGCGATCGTGCTTGCGCATGAGGTCTGTGTAAATCGCATGTCCTCCGCGAAGCTGCGGAACCATCTCGCGCTGCGGCGCGGAGGCTTGCGGCGATGCGTCTCTTCCCACCGTCTCAGGCTGCGCGCGTGTTTGCCGGACATTGGACTGTTCCGCTCCACGTTCTTCCGTCCAAATTTCGCGCGGCGGCATGTCCTTTCCCATCCGTGCGGGAAAGCGTTCGTGCCGGGCAGTCAGCAATTTTCTGGGGCCAGCCATGCAAATCCCTCCATTTCCTCCCCTCATCCTATGCGAAATCGGATTTTTTCGTCCGCGTATGTTGAATTTTTTTTGATATTTCCCTACGCAACAGCGACAAGCCTTGCCAGGTTGACAAAATGTGATATAATAGTGGCGTATGTATCGGTAAAATCGGACGATTCAGGAGAGGCGGTATTCTATGGCTAGGAACAGGGACAATCGCCCCGATATGGATTTTGAAGAGCTCCGCCGAAGGCACGAGCTCTATAAGGAGCGCACGCGCGCGGCAAATCCCGCGCCGGCCGTGCAACCGCAGGCTCCGCAGCGTGCCGGGAAGAGCGAGCAGCCCAAAGCGGCTGACGGATCTTCCGCTCCGTCGGCAAGGGCCGCGCAGCAGCACAGGGTTCCGGCAGAGCCGGTTCCGTCCTCCTCCAAAGAGGGCGATCTTTTCCAGCCTGCCGATCAGGTCCTTCCATCCGAATCCCCTGCGCCGGAGGCGTTGGGCAAAGAGGAGAACGCCGCGCCCGAACCCGCGAATGTGGAGCAGCCGGAAGACATCGCGCCTGAACCCGTGGATGTGGAGCAGCCGGAAGACATCGTGTCCGAACCCGCGGATGTGGAGCAGCCGGAAGACATCGCACCCGAACCCGCAGATGTGGAGCAGCCGGAAGACATCGCGCCTGAACCGTTCGCAGGCGCGTCGGAAGCGTCCGATGAAGAGGAGTATGCGTTGGAAGACGAGGACTTTCTGGACGAGGATGCGGAATTGGACGATTTCGATTCAGATGGTTCCGGCAATCCCTTTGGCTCAATCCTCTCAGCGCTGGGCAAGGCCAGGCGTATGGTCGGCGGACTTTTCCAACGCGTAGGCAAGAAACGCAGCGAGGAATTGGATGACGCGGATTTCGAAGAAGAGGACTTCGCTGAAGAAGAGTACGACGAATATGACGAAGCGTTCTCCGATCCGCCGGAAACTGCGGAGGAACCTAAGCCTGCTTCTCCCAAGCGCGGCAAAGCGGCCAGAAAGGCATCTTCGCGGCAGACGGCCGTCGAAAAGGAGCCCGAATCGGATGCCTCCGCAGAGGAACCCGATGCGGACGCGGCGCAGGAAGTCTCTGAAGAAGTTGCAGAAGATCTGCCGGAGGATTCCCCTGTAGAAATCCCCGAAGATCTGCCCGAAGACGTTCCCCAGGAGGCGGAAGAGGTCCCTGAGGACGCGCTTGAGGATATCCCCGAAGAGATTCCCCAGGATCTTGATCCCGAGGAATACGATGATTTTGACGAGGACGAATCCGAAGAAGATTCTTCCGGAGAAGAAAATTTCGACGAAGAGGACTTCGAAGAAGAAGAGGACGAGGAAGACGGAGAGAGCAAGCT
>DVMU01000158.1 GCA_018714825.1 Candidatus Pullichristensenella excrementigallinarum | reverse complement strand
TCCGGACTCGATCCATTGGTATCCATCTTTTTGATTGCCGCGCTGGGATATCTCGTGGGCGGCATCCGAATCAAGGGCATCGATTTGGGCACGGCCGGGGTGCTCCTGGTAGCGCTGGTTTTCGGGCATTTTGGATGCGAAGTGCCTGCGATCGTGCGCAATTTCGGGCTTTCCCTGTTTGTAACCTCGGTCGGCTTTATTGCAGGCCCCAAATTTTTCCGCAATTTCAAGCAAAACGCAAAGAGCTACATATTGCTGGGGTTTATTATCATCATGACCGGAGCGATCACCTGCGCGGCCATTATCGCCATCACGGGATTGCGGCCGGAATTGAGCGTGGGCCTGCTCACCGGCGCGCTCACCAGTACGCCCGGATTGGCTGCGGCGCAGGAAGCGTCCGGAGAGCTGGCTTCCCAGGCGGCGATCGGGTATGCCATTGCGTATCCCTTTGGGGTCGTGGGCGTGGTTTTGTTTGTGCAGCTGATTCCCAAGATCCTCAAAGTGAATATGCAGAGGGAACGCGAGCAGTTTGAGGCCGCCAATTTTTCGCAGATCAAGCCCTATCCCGGGAAGCTCATCCATCTGGATCGCGAGGGTTTCTTCTCCTTCGGGCTGGTTATCGTATTGGGCGTCTTGCTCGGCAGCGTAAAAATCCCCCTGCCCGGCGGCGCGACCTTTTCCCTGGGAACCACGGGCGGGCCGCTGATCGTCGGCCTGATCTTCGGACATTTCGGACACTTTGGCCCGGTGGATATGACGCTGAAAAAATCGGCCCTGGAAACCTTCCGTGAATTGGGCCTGATGCTGTTTTTGATCGGCGCAGGCGTCGAAGGCGGCGCGGGATTCGTGGAAACGCTCAAGGCGGAAGGCCCGCTCCTGTTCTTCTACGGCGCGCTGATGACGCTCTTGCCCATGATCGTAGGGTACGTCATTGCTGCCAAGTGGCTCAAAGTCAGCCTCCTGAACAACCTTGGTTCCATCACCGGCGGAATGACCTCTACGCCGGCTCTGGGAACGCTGATCGAGGTCGCCGGAACCGACGATGTAGCCAGCGCCTATGCGGCCACCTATCCGATCGCCCTGGTTTCCGTCGTGCTCTGCGCACAATTTATCGTGTTGCTGTTCCGATAAGGATCAGCGTGCGGGCGCAATGTTTGCAGACTATTGAAAAAGCCCCGTTCGGAGGCGCCCTAAAAACCGAGCGCGGCGGCGTGTACGTCGCGCTCGGTTTTTCCGGAGCGCAAGCGGAGGAAAAACAATTCCGCCCGTCAGGAAATCGCCCGGAAAATCCGGGGATTTTCAGATTTCCGCAGATTTCTTCCTCTGCCATGAAAATCCGCAGATTTTCATGGAGCGTGTCAAAGAATTTTGACACGCAGGGGCGCGGCGGCGTGTACGTCGCGCTCGGTTTTTCCAGAGCGCAAGCGGAGGAAAAACAATTCCTCCCGTCAGGAAATTGTCCGGAGAAATCTTTGGATCTTGCCGGGGATTTCCTTTAACAACAATCGCGGGGGCTGTATGGCTATTCTACAGTCCCCGCGAAGGATGTGGTTTGAGAAGGAGGTGGTTTTATTCATTTTGCGGTTCTTCCGGCTTTTCCGGAGCACGCTGAAGCGTGAAGCCGAAGGCGCTGCCCTTGCCCTTTTCGCTTTTCACCCAAATATCTTCGCCCATCCACTTGAGCAATTCCTTGGCAATCGAGAGGCCCAGACCGCTGCCCATACCGCTGTGCGCCTTATCCACCTTGTAGAAGCGATCGAACACATATGGCAAATCTTCCGGATCAATGCCGATGCCCGTATCGCGCACGATGAGCGTGACTTTTTTTGCATCCCATTTCGCGGCCAACGTGATCGTCCCCTCCTGGGGGGTGTACTTGATGGCGTTGTCGAGCAGGATGACCAACAGTTCCTCCACACGATCCAGATTGCTGATGACTGCCGGGCACTGCTGGAAATCGGTTTCGATTTCGAAGCGCAAATTGTGTTCGCGCGCGATGGCTTCGTAGCGTTCGCACAGGCCCTCCACCAAATCGTCCAAGCGCAATTTTTCCGTCTGAATGGCGAGCGCGCCGCTCTGCAGGCGCGAAAGCTCCATCAGATCGTCGATCAGGCGGGAAAGCCGCATCACTTCGCGCAGAATAATGCCGTAATAGCGCATCCGATCCTCTTCAGTCGCAACCATGCCTTCCTTGAGCGGCTCGATCAGCGCCCGCATGGCGGTTAGCGGCGTGCGCATTTCGTGCGATACATTGGCAACGTAATCGCGTCGCGTGCGTTCGAGGCGTTCCTGTTGGGTGATATCGGAAATCAGACCCACCGCGCCGGCGGTTGTCCCGATTTCGTCGATCAACGGAGAGATGACGAGCTTGAGCACTCGGCCCTTCAATTCAAGGTTCCGTGCGACCGATTCGCCGGTCTTGACCACGCGATCGAAATCCTCCCAAACGCTTTGGTCCGGAACGATTTTCAGCCGAGGATCGCTTCCCTCGGACGCCTTTTCCCCGGAAAACAGCCGTTCCAGCGCGGGGTTCCGATGCGTAATCCGACCCTTGGCGTTGACGGCGACGATACCTTCGGAAAGCCCGTAAAGCATCTGCTTGAGCCGGTTGCGCTCGATGATGAGCAGATACATATTCCGCGAAAGCTGATAGGAGAGATTGTTGAGCGCCTTTCCCAATTCTCCCAATTCTCCGGGAGCCTTTTCATCCGCCCGCGCGTCCAACTCTCCCTTGCCGACCGCGACCGCCACATCGCGCAGATCGGAAATCTGCTTGACGGTGGGGAACAACCATTTCCGCAGAAGGGGATAAAATACGACCGCACCCGCAAAAACCGCGCACAAAAGCGTCCACACCAGGGGCAGGATGCCAGACCCCTCGGGGCGGAACAGGAGCGCGTATGCGAGCAAGGCCACGACGACCATTGTCCCCACAATGGCCGCCGCAAACAGCACCGCTCGATAAATCAGCGGGCTTTTTTTTCTCATGCGTTAACCTCGAAACGATAGCCTACGCCATAGACCGTCTTCAATGTCCACGGGACGTTTTCCTGCGGGAGTTTTTGGCGAATGCGCTTGATGTGCGCGTCCACGGTGCGGGTGTCGCCAAAGTAGTCGTACCCCCAAACGCGCGAGAGAATCTGTTCGCGCGAGAACACCTGCCCCACGTTCGAGCAGAGCATGTGCAGGATTTCGACTTCCTTGGGCGTGCAGGGAATCACTTTTCCCGCAGCCTTGACCTGATAATTTTCCAAACTGATTTCCAATTGCGGCAGGCGGATGATGGAGCTGTCCTCCTCCGGCGCCTTTTCGGAGAAGCGCCGCAGCACTGCCTTGATGCGCGCGAGCACTTCTCTGGGGCTGAAGGGCTTGACGATATAGTCGTCCGCGCCCAATTCCAGGCCGAGAATCCGGTCGATCTCCTCGCCTTTGGCGGTGAGCATGATGATGGGAATGGAACTTGTCTGGCGAATCGTGCGGCACACGTCGATACCGGACATCTTCGGCATCATCAGATCCAGCACCACCATGTCCGGATGCAGGCTTTCGACCATCTCCAGCGCCTGCTGGCCGTCATAGGCGGATTGATGCTCGTATCCCTCGGAACTCAGATAGAGCCCCAGCGACTCGTGCACCACCGGATCATCGTCGCAGATCAAAATCAGAGGATACATCGACATAATCTCACCTCAAATTTCACAATTGTACTTTTATTATATACATTGAACGGAACTTATGCAACCGTTGTAGAAAACTGCCTCAATGAAATCAAATTTGGCGGAATTTTGCGTCGAAATTGCGCGGAAACGGCGAGCGTTTTCCGGAGAGATGCGGAGAATTTTGGGAATGGAGGGAGCATTTCGGAGAAAAAACACCGGCGCAAGCGCGCCGGTCATCGGGAGCGTTAGGCTTTGGCAGAGAGAATCAAAGGGAATATTCTTCCAGGAACGCGCGAAACGCCTCCAGAACAGTAAAGGCTTCTTCCTGCGATAGTGCGCCGGAAAAGGTCAGAGAATATTCCCACTCGCCATGCAGATACGTTGCCACGGAGCTTTCCTTGCCGGCGGAGAACAGGAACAGATTCGAGCTGTCCTCTAGCGCGCTGGAAGAACCGCCGGGCTCCAGAAAATAGTATTCACCCTCGCACGGGGCGGCCACGATTTCGAGATTCTGCCCGTCCGCATCTTCATAATTGGCCCGAAGAATGCGTCCCTCGGGGTCGTCTATGGACAAGCTTTTCAGAGAATACGCGCCCAATTTTCGAGGAAGCGGAATCGGCTCCGCGGATGCTTCGGGGAGAGGCTCCGCGGCTGCCTTGCCGTGTCCGGGAGAATGGTGGGAAGACGGTTTCGATGCCTCAGGGTCCGCATCCGGGAGAAGTTTGGAAGGAGACGCCACGGAGTCGGGGTCCGGGAGCGGCTCATCGGAAGTCTTGGGAAGGACTTCGGAGGGAGTCTCCGGGAGCGGCTCATCGGAAGTCTCGGGAAGGACTTCCGGAAGCGGCTCGGAAGGAACAACCAGAACGGGGCCTTCGGAAGGAGTCTCCAAGTCAACTTCCCAAACAAAGGGGAAATTCGTTTCGCTCTCTTCCCACCGTTGCAGGATTTCGCGCAGGGAAGGATTCCATATAAGCGCCTGCGCGTCCATGGCATACAGGCTCAGGCTTCGAATATCCAAAGATTCTTGCAACGCGGCGATATTCGCGACTTCGACCCATTCGGCGTCCGCCGAAGGCACTTCCAAGGGCGCGCCGACGCACTCCGAAATATCCACGCGAAGCGAAAGGGGCTTTTCAATTTCCAGAATCGAGAGTTGAACCTCCAATTGCGCGTCGAAATGATAGATATCGCTAAGGAGCGCGTCCGTTCCGGAACAGGAGACTTCAAGAACATTGCCGAGGATTTCGGAAGTCTCCGGCGAGAAGAGGTTCATCGCCATGCTTCGGGAGAAGGTTCGCGTTCCGAGCATGTCGGGGATTCCCTCCGTGGAATGGAAGACAAATTCGATACAGGGGCTCGAATAGGCGGAGAAATCGGAAGCATCGGCAAAGCGGAAGTCCAGGGACACACCGTCTTCGGCATATTGCCGGCAGAGCTCCAGCACATAGTGTTCCCTGACTTTAGAACACAAGGACGCCTCCAGCTGCATTCCGTCTTCCAGCAGGGAACAGCAAAAGTCTATCTCCAGGTCCTCTCCAAGCAGAGAAAGGACGCAGCGCCCCTCCAATGCATCCAAATTCTCCTCCGCGCATTCATAGCGGGTCAATTCAACCGTGGAGATGGACAGAGTCGAAGCAGGAATCGTTGCAAATTCCTCGCCCAGCAGCGCGAAGGCGGCGATTTGTAAATCAATCGCCGAAGCGTACAGCGGATTTTGCGTTTGCAGGAAGGCCTGCCCGATCGCCGAGAGGTCTTCCTCTCTCAGCGCGCAGAAAGAAACCTCCGCGGCATATTCCCGGCCCTCCAGAGAATATGTACCCTCTTCCACCGATTCAAAGGGGATTTGATCGAGCATTTCCTCCCACATCTGCCGCTGCAGGGTCTTGCGGGTTTCCAGATCGCGCGACAGGCGCAGATATTCCCAATCGCTGTTGATCAGATCCGGCAACGCGGCCGGGTACAAGCCCAGATTTTCTAGGGACAGGACAGCGCCCTTAGACGCGCCTTCCCGCAAAAAGCGGAATTCGCGGGCATCTATCGAAAAGAGGGTGGGAAAGAGCGTATCTCCCTCCAGATTCAAAAAGCATTCGCCGTTGAGCGCGTCGTTTTCCGGCGCGAGGCGGAGCGTCGCTTCGAGATCCAGCGGGTATTCTTCTTCCCCGATTTGGAAAACCGGGTTTCGCAGGGTCCATTCTATGGGTGGAATGGCGAAAAACTGCGCCTCTTCCTCTTCCGCCGGAACCATTTCTTCAGGCAGAAGCTGCAAGAGCGGATTTTCATCGGAGATTGGCGGTATAAGTTCCGCCGAAGCAAGTGACGTCAACAATCCCAGGCAGACCAAAATCAAAAGAAGATTTCTCCCAAGACGCATGGTTTTTCCCTCCTTACTTTCCCTGAATCCGACCTCAGCATAACACAATTTTCAA
>DVMU01000157.1 GCA_018714825.1 Candidatus Pullichristensenella excrementigallinarum | reverse complement strand
GGATAACCCATCGATACGCGCCAGGCGTTGACCGTCTCCGGCTCATCATACATCAGCACCGCGCCGGGCACATATTCGCAGCGACCCGCGTATTCGCTGGTATCCTCTCCGAAAATGTTCTGCAGGAGGATTTTCATCGCGTTATAACCCATCAGATAGGGATCCTGCGCGACCTCGCCGTACACCAGAGGCGTCTCGTCGAACAGCCAATCGGTGGTCATATCATTGGCATCGTAGCCGTAGATGATCAGATTTCCCACATAATCCGTATCCTTGAAGGCATTGTACGGCCCAATGTATCCCAGGCCGTTGCACGCGTAGAGCACCTGAATTTCCGGATGCGCGGTCATCATGTCGGTTCCAGCCTGCATGGACATCTCGATGCTCGATCCGGTCGCTTCCGCGACGACTTCGTATTTTACGCCCGCCTCGTCCAGCGCCGCAAGGAAACCCGCCTCGCGGTTCTGCGACTGTTCGGGAGTCATATCCTCATAGTTGATGATACCCATCTTGATGGTTTCTTCGCCAAACTGCGCGAGCAGGCGCTGGGCAGCCGCCTCGCCGAGCTGATGGGCATTGTTGTAATCGTTGGAAGTGAATCCGCAGACAATGAAATCCGCGTCGTCAATTTCCATATTGGTGATGGCGATCTTCACGCCCATCTCGCTCGCGTCGCGAAGCGCGCGGATCGAGGAACTCGGATCCATGGGAGCGATGGCAATTCCGCTCACGCCCTGGATGGTGTACGTCTCAATCAATTCGATCTCTTTACCCTGATCGTTCTGCACATTGGCCGTGTACAGCGTAACGCCGTATTCCTCGCAAGCGGCCGTATAGCCCTCGATCAGGGAAGACATGAACTGGTCATCCTGATATACAATGCCAGCCACCTTTACATCCGCCGGATCGACCTCCGCATTCGCACAGGAGAGCGCGCTCACAGCCATCAGCACTGCCAGAAATACCACTGCCAACCTCTTCATACCGAATTCCTCCTTTTTGATCTTTTTGCCCACATGTTTAGGCAAGGCGCTTTGGATATTGCAATCCGATACTTCTATTATATTCTTGTTGCGTCATGCGTCAATAAAAAAGTTTCAAACTGCATAAAATTCGATACAAACTGCAATGTGTTATCTTTTTTTGCAATTCATTCAGGAAGGAAAAGTATCGCCTCACAGATCCGAACAGTCACCCTTTCCAGGTCTTCCCCGCAGATGCCCGCATGAAAAAGACCCCTCCGGCATCTCTCCGAAGAGGTCTTTCCCAAATGGTTCCGATCATGGCGCGTTTCCTCGCCCGCAAACCCATGCCGGATCTATTTATTTTGCGCCCGTTCCCGAATTAGGCGATCCATTTCCAAAACCGCCTCCGCCTTCGCGACGATCGGCGGATCGACAAAGTGCCCGTCGACAAACACGTCCGTCAAACCCTTGGCCACGCCTTCGGCATATCCCGTCACCATCTTTTGCGCCAATTCCACCTCCTGCGCAGTGGGCGCGAAGACGCGATTGATGATATCGATGTGGCGCAACATGGAGACGGATCGGCCCGTAAAGCCAAGGCTCTTGATAAAGGCCGTATCCTTGGCGATAAAATCATCCAATTCATCGCCAAAGCAGATCACCGTCGTGTCAAACAGCTGCACGCCTGCGGCCTTGCCGTCCATCACCATCTTCTGCTTGGCATAGAGCAGTTGCAGGGAACCCGGGGTAAGATCGCGATCCACGCCCATGGCGGAAGTCAGATCTCCCGCGCCCAGGCCCATGCCCGTGACGCGATCCGTGCAGGACGCCAATTCATAGGCGTTGCGCACGCCCATCGGCGTTTCCAGGGTCAGAATCAATTCGATCGAATTGTGCGCCCATCCCCGCTCCGCCTCGAATCGGGAAATTCGCTCGTCCAACCGCAGGATGTCTTCGACGTACTCGCACTTGGGAAGGCGAATGGCATCGGGCTTGCAGGGGAGAATGATCTCCAGATCGCGCTGCCCGCGCTCGGTATCCAGCGCGTTGGGGCGGATGATGCGCTCCTTGCCGCGAAAATCCAGATTGGTCATCGCGTAGGCCGCGCCCTGCAGCGCCGCCTCCTTTTCCGGGGCGATGACCATGTCCTCGCATTCGAACACAATTGCGTCCGCATTGCTGGCAATCGCCGCCTCCACCTCTTTGGGATGATGTCCCTTGGTCCACAGCAGAGTTCTTCTCAATTTCTCAGACACTTTCGGCCTCCTATTTCCGCAGGCGGGCTTCGATGACCGCCATGTCCTTGAGAATGGCCTGCGCCTTGTCCACGACCGGCGGGTCTACAAAGCAGCCGTCCACATAAACGTCGTTATTGCCCGTTTCCAAGCCCTGTTGATACGCGGCGATGACGCGCGTGGCCCAATCGACATCCTTTTCCGAAGGCGTGAACACCTCGTTGATCACGTCCACCTGGCACAGATCGCCCACCGAACGCCCGTTGAAGCCGTGGCGCTTGTCGTTGAGGCTGTCCTCTCGCATGTATTCCACGTTGCCCTTGAACAGCGTTCCCGAATCCAGCGCCTGGACGCCAGCCGCGCGGCAATCCATGACCATCTTCTGTCGCGCATAGAGAAGGTCGGTGGAATTGAGCTCATAATACCGCTTCAGGCCCATAGAGGTCGTGAAATCCTCCATGCCGATGCCCACGGCCGTAATGCGCTCGCAGCAGGAAGCCAATTCATAGCAGCGAATCATGCCCAGGGCCGTCTCAATCATCAGGACCATTTCGATGCTGTTTTTCTCCATGCCGTTCTCTTCCTCGAAGGCCGTCAGCCGGCGATCGAGAGCGAGCAGATCCTCCACATTCTCCGCCTTGGGAATGCGCAGCGCGTCCGGCTTGCAGGGCAAAATCGCCTCCAAATCGGCCTCGATAAATTCGGTACCGAATTTGTTGATGCGCACCAGGCGCTCTTTGCCGCGGAAATCCCAGTTTTTGAGTACTTCCACGGTAGCCGCGCGGCACTTTTCCTTGAGGTTGTTCAAGATGCCGTCTTCCAGATCCATGCAAATCGCGTCCACATTGGAATCAATCGCCTGTTTCAGCGCGTCCAAATTCAGGCCATTGGCCCAGTAAATCGTTCTTCTCAGTCGCATTTTTCTCTCTCCGCAATGTCATAGATTTTCACGCCGTCGTCTTTTCGGCGAGAATTTACGCATTTTCCAATCGCTCGGCCAGCCAGCGCCCGCCAACGCCCATACAGGTTTCCGGTTCTTCCTCATAGAGGTAGGGATCTCTCGATCCGCGCATATTCAGGGACAGCCAACCCGCGTATCCCGCTGCGTCCAGCGCCGCAAGCACGCTTTCCAAATCGAGCGTTCCTTCGCCAGGCGCCAGGTGCATGGTCGAATCTTTGCAATCGGCGAAGTGTACCAGGCACAAATCCTTGCCAAAAGCCGCCGTCACCTCTTCAACGGTTTCTCCCAGGCGCTGCATGTACACCGTATCCGTCATGCCTAGGAAAGCGTCTTTTCCCAGTTCCTCGTGCAGCGCTCGGACCTCCGCCGCGCTTCCGAGGACATTGGTGAGCTTGGAATCATGATAGGAATTGAGCAATTTTACGCCATATCCCTCCGCGATGCCCGCCAGATAAAACAGCGCGTCCTTTGCCCTTTGAAGCGCATCGGACTTTTCCTCCTCCAAAAGCGCCTCTCCCGCCACAAACTGCACGGCCGGAGCCTCGAAGTAATTGGCATACTCGATGGCCTTGACGATAAAATCCACGCTGCGCTTTTTGGTCACGGGATTGCGGGAAGCCAGGTTGATGGGATACTCGTTGCAGGGCGCGGTGAGACAAACCATATTCAGTCCGCGTTCGCGGAGCATTCCCTTGACCACCGCCGCCTCGTTGCTTTGCACGTCGTCAAAATAGAAATGCGGTTCACAGGCTACGAATTCGATATTCTCCGCGCCCAGACGCTTGAGTGAATCCAGCGTATATTTGAGCGTGAACTTGTGATAGGGGTAATTCGTAAAGACGATCTGAGATCTTTTCATCTTCCATTTTCTCCTTCGCCGGTTATTCGGGAAGATGCTCGCGCATCCATTGAACCGCCCGCCGCATTCCCTCTTCCGGGGCGGTATTGCAATCCTGCAATTCCAAAGAGAGATATCCCGTGTAGCCGATCTCGTCCAGGACTTCCAGCACATGTTCCAAATCGAGCTTGCCCGTTCCGGGAATCATATGCAGCGAAGAGGTCGCGTTGCCCAAGCCATCGGTAAAATGGAAATGCTTGAGGCAATGGCCGACATTGCGCGCCACATCATCGATCGTCTCGGGGATTTTAACCATTACTACCGTATCGCTCATGGCCTGGTAGCCGGGAGAATCCACTTCATCGATCATCTTGCGCAATGCCTGCGAGCTGTTCAGCACGGATTTCCAGGAGAGCTTGGAGTATTCGGAAGTAATGATCACCCCGTGTTCCACCGCGTACTGTCCCAAGATGCGCATGGCGTCGGCGCTGCGCTTCCAGGCTTCTTCCCAATTGCCGTCCACCGTGGCATAGCCCACATGCATCTGCACGCAGGGAGATTCCAATCCCTCGGCACAATCCACCGCCTTGCGGATGCAATCCAGGCTCCGGCGGCGGCAGGAAGGATCGGGAGAGGCCAGGTTGATCGGGTAATTCATCACATCCGGCGTCACGCAAATTGTTTGCAGGCCGCGCTTGCGAATCTTCTTCGCGAGCGCACGAATGTCGGCGGGGCGGACGTCTTCCAGGCTGAGAATAGGATCCACCGCCTGCAATTCAAAGGCCCGCACGCCCACGCGCTGCAGGGAATCCAATGTCCAATCCAGGCCGCACTTGCAATAGGGGAATGTCGAAGTCGCGATCTGTGCCTGCGTCAAGTGTTTAAAAGCCATGGTTTTCCTCCTTCGTTTCGTAAGAAGACCTATTCGAGATTCGCGTGCAGTTGAATTCCTCCGTTGAGCTTTCCGCCCTCTTCGCGATTGAGCAGGGCGATGACGGTATCCAGGAGGATCAACAGGCTTTCCTCGTATTTTCCGCCTCCGGGCTGAATGGAATGCCCGATGCCGCCCAGCGCCGCCGTGGCGCCCGGAACAATCACCGTATAATCCGAATTGCTTTGGCACAATCCTTCCCTGAGAATGGAAAACATCACGACTTTTGCGCCGAATCCCCGCGCGCGCTCGGCAATGCTGGCGATGCCTACGTTGTATCCCGCCGACGCCGCAATGATGAGCAAGTCGCCTTCGCCGATGGCGGGCGTGGTCGTGTCTCCCACGAAATGCACCGTGCGTCCCAGATGCATCAGGCGCATGATGAAGCAGCGCAGAATCGATCCGCAGCGGCCCGGTGCCCAGGCAAAGACGCGCTTGGCGGCCTTGACATCGCCGTAGAAGCGCTGCATCTCCTCTTCATCAACCTCGGAGACGCATTGCCGATCCTCCTCTGCAATGGCCGTAGCATACGCGATGATGCTGCCGTACTCCCTGTCGTATACCATGTATAAACTCCCCTTGTTTTGAATATTTTCCCATTTTTGATAGAAATTTGGCAATGGTCCAGCGCGGTACGATGTACCGTTTAATTTGTATACAGCTATGCGCGCCGGGTTTTCGCCGGAAAATCAGCTCTGCCGCTTTTGGGTAAGGATGGCGACGAGCAGCACAAGGCCGGTGATCAGGTTTTGCCAATAGATGGAGAGTCCGGCCATGGAGAGGATATTGGCGATCATCCCATAGATCAAAACACCCACGATAATGCCGCGGATATCGCCGGAACCGCCACGCATCCGCGTACCGCCGATCACGACCGTGGACATCAGCGTAAATCCCCACTGGCTGCAGCTTGCGGGATCTCCGATGCTGGTGCGGGCAACCAGGAAAATGCCCGCCACACATGCAAGGCAGCTGCAAATCAGGTGCACGATCATCTTGGTTTTTACCACATTGATCCCCATCATCGCGGCGCTCTCCGGATCGCCACCGACGGCGTAAATCGCGCGTCCCATGCTGGTGCGGGTGGCAAAGATCCAAAAGAAGAACACCAGTGCCAGGAAGATCAGAAACGGCGTGGGCACGCCCAGGATGTTGCTGCGGCTGATCCAATAAAACTTTTCCAGAGCCGGAGAACTTTTCATGGAGATGGTCCAGTTGTTGTTCATCATCAGGCCGATGGCGCAGAACACCCAGCCGGTGGACAATGTTGCGATCATCGCGCGCACATTGAGCTTGGCAATGATAAAGCCATTGAGCAGTCCCACCACCGGGCCGACCAGGAGACTGATGACCACCGAGAGCACCACGCCCAAATTAAGCATGGAATAGCAGTAGGCAAAGACCATGCCGGTGAGCATCGCGCAGTTGCCCGCGGACACGTCGCGTCCGCCGCTGATGATACAGAGGTTGACGCCGATGGCCGCCATGCCGTACCAGCTGATTTGACGGAGGACATTGGAAATGTTACTCCAGGAAAGGAACGTATTGCCGTAAAGAATGGTAGAAACCACTACCATCGCGATCAGGACGAGGATGGTGCCCTTGTCGGAAAGGAATTTTCTCAATTTCGCGTTGCCGAAAGTTTTCTGTTCTGTCATCTTGAGCCACCACCCTTACGATTTTTCCGAGGATTGCAGCGCAATCGCAAAGACGATAACGGCGGCCTTGAATACGTTTGCCATCTCATAGGTGATATTGGCATAATTGACCGTCATGGTAATCAGCGTCATGAGCAGCGCGCCGAATACGGAACCCATAATCCTGGCCTTGCCCCCGCGCATGTTGGTGCCGCCGATGGTCGCGGCCGCGATCGCAAACATCTCAAAATCAATGCCGACCGTGTTGGAGTCCATGGAGGAACTGCGGAACATCTCCAACATGCCGCCCACGCCGGCAAAGCAGGCGGAGAGCACATAGACCGTCAGGATCGTGCCTGCGACCGAGACGCCGCACAGATAGGCCGTGCGTTGGTTGTTGCCCACCGCCTCGATTTTGCGACCGAGCTTCATCTTCTTGACGATGAACACGGTGATCAACACCACAAGCAGCATGGGAATGACGATGACCGGCATCCTTGCCAGGCTGACAATGCGCGTCTGCGCGATCAATTTGACGATGCCGTCGGTTTCAATGGACTGCGTGATGCCCTTGGTGTAGATATTGGCCACCGCGCGCCAGACCATGCGGCTGACGAGCATGGCCACCATGGGCTGGATGTGCAGGTGAGCAACCAGGGTTCCGTTTAAAAGGCCGATGATCACACAAATGATCAGGCTCACCAAAATCGCGATGCCCGCATTCCATCCCGCGCGCATCAAAGTACCGCACACGGAAGAGGCGATTGCCATCGTCGATCCGATGGACAAATCCGTACAACCGCTGGAAATCACCAATGTCTGTCCCATGGCGGCGAACATCAGCGCGGCAGTCTGGGAAAGCAGGTTCCAAAGCGTGTTGATGCGCATGAAGTTATTGGAAAAGATTCCGTTGTAGATTACCAGCAAAACGCACATCAGCAAAGCCGCATTGTTGATAAAGAAGCTTCGAAACGATAGGTTTCTGCGAAACGGTTTTGTCATTTCCACGCTTTACACCTCCTGCCTTGCGTTCAGTTCCCCGGAAGAGACGCCGTCCCGCTCTTTTGCGGCGTGCAGGCGCTTTGCGCCCTCGGCGATCTTTCCGAGAATGTTATCGTAGGAGATGTCTTCGCCCGTAAGCGAATCCACGACATGCCCTTCGTACAGCACGACCACGCGGTCGCACCCGCGAATCAATTCCTCGAACTCGGAGGAAATATAGAGTACCGAAAGACCGGCCGCGGCCAATTCCTGAATCAGTTTCTCGATCTCGCTCTTGGCGCCCACGTCGATGCCGCGCGTCGGCTCGTCGAAGATAATGAATTTCGTATCCATGCACAGCCATCTTGCTACCAGCGCTTTCTGCTGGTTTCCGCCCGAGAGCTTATTAATCTGGACTTTTCCCGAAGGGGTCTTAATGGCAAGCTTCTGAATAAATTCGTCGATGACGCGGTTTTTCTTTTTATCGTTGATCACGCCCAGCTTGGCATAATTGTCAATGGACGGCATGATCACATTGTCGCCCACTCCCATCAGAGCGAAAATTCCCTCGCTGCGGCGCTCCTCCGTGCAATACGCAACGCCTCTGCGAATGGCCTGATTGGGGCTGGTGAGTTTGATTTTTTCTCCGGACATGTACAATTCCCCGGTAAAATCCTGATCGTCGCCAAAGATAATCTTGGCAAGTTCGGTGCGGCCCGAACCCAGCAAGCCCGCCAGGCCCACGATTTCTCCGCGCTTAATTGAGAGATTGACGTTGTACAGGCGATTTTTCTTACTGACGTTTTTCAGCTCATAGAGCACGGGTGCGTCTTTGAGCGCGGGATTTTCCTTTTTGCGCACGACGGTCGCGCGGCCCATCTCATTGCCGATCATGTTCTTGACCAGGCGGCCCATATCGAGTTCTTCGCTGTCAAAGACGCCCACCAATTCTCCGTTGCGCAGAATGGTAATGCGATCGCTGATTTCAAAGACTTCGTTCATGCGGTGCGTAATATAGATAATCCCCAATCCCTTGGCCTTGAGCCTGCGCACTTCGCGAAAGAGAACTTCCACTTCGTCCGCATCCAGAGAGGAGGAAGGCTCATCCAAAATCAACACCTTGGCGTTGACGGAAACCGCGCGCGCAATGGCCACCATCTGTTGCAACGCGGCCGTCAAATTTTTCAGGGGCGTAGTGACGTCGATGTCAATGGACATCTCCCCCAGCATCTCCCTTGCGCGCTCGTTGGTCTTTTTCCAATCGATGCGTCCATATCGATCCTTGATCTCATGCCCCAGAAACAAGTTTTCCGCTACGCTCAAAAACGGGCTGAGATTCAATTCCTGAAACACCGTCTGAATGCCGCATTTCTGCGATTCTAAAACGGTTTTGGGATTGATTTCCTTTCCATCCAGTCGGATGGTTCCGGAATCCTTGGTATAAAGGCCGGTGATAATCTTGACCAATGTGGATTTCCCCGCGCCGTTTTCTCCCATCAGCGCCATGACCTCGCCCGCGCGCAGCTCAAAGGATACGTCATTGAGCGCAACCACTTGGGAGAAGGTCTTTCGGATATGGGTTGCCTCGAGGATGCATCCCTGGTTGTTTTTCTTTTCCAAAGTCCCACCTCAAATCCTTTGATGCTCGGAGCCGTCCCGTAAATTCCCCGGCATTATCGATCCTGGAAAAACTCGATCAATTCGCCGTCCAGACCGTAGACAAATGCCATGCGGATGGGCATGGGCGGCACCGAACCGATGACGTTGTCCGTAGGCGCAATTTTTTCCCGGGCGCCTGCGTCGAGCGCTTTCCGATACGCCGCGTCCACATCGTCTACCGCGATGGCCAGATGAAAAAAGCAGCCGTTGCGCGTCTCGAAATCTTCCGGCAAGTCTTCGGTTCCGCCCTCATAGAGCTCGATAATCCCGCCGTTTCCAATCAGAAGCATGCTTCCGCGCTCACCTTTGCTTCCCCATTCTCCCTTGCAGGTCATGCCCAACGCGTCGCGATAAAACCGCATGGAGGCGTCGTAATCCTTGGCGCGCAGGGCGATATGATGAAAAAATGCTCCTTTGAGAATTTCATTTGCCATATTTTTCTCCTTCGGGGAACACAATTTCGTTCCCAATAAATCTCCTTTTATAGAGGGACGGCCAAGCGGCTCGCAAAGCATCCGCTTAACTGCCGGCTTGACCGCCCAAATCATTTTCGTCCGGAATCGGAATTATTCAAGGCCGATCAGCTGATCATAGGTATCAAAGCGATCGTACCACTCCTGCGCGTTTTCTTGGGTGAAGGTGTGCGGCGGAATATCATATTCGGTTTCGAGTTCTTCGCCGGCTAGATAACGGGCAATCAGTTCTACCTGCTGATCCGCATAGAACGTCGGGGATTCCACCGCGGCGTAGAGATCGCCGTCCATGATTGCCTGCAGATCTTCCTTAACTCCGTCCACAACCAGAATATAGACATCCTCATTGGGAATATAGCCCATGTTCTTCACGCCCGCGATCGCGCCCAGCGCGCAGTTGTGGGTCATGCAGATGATGGTATTGACGCCGCCATCCGTCTCCGGTGGATTGCTCATCAAATAGTTCTCGGTGATGGTCTGCGCGTCGGAAGCCTTGTTGTACGCGGACTGCGTGCCCAGCAGCACCACATTGTCCACCTCGGACACGGCCTTCTCGCAGCCTTCGATACGGCCCGTCGCGGAAGCGGAGCCGGGCGTTCCGAACAAAACGATCGCGTTGGCGGTTCCGCCGATCTCATTGGTCGCGATTTCGGAGGCCAGCATTCCCACATCGTAGCCCTGCACGGTGAAATCCGCGTTGAGCAGCGTCACATAATCTTCCCCGGCGGTGTAGACATCAGGCTCAAGATAGTTGCCCATCAAAAATACCGGCACGCCCGCGGCCTTGCAATCGTCCAGAGCGGTTTCAAATCCGTCCGTCTGGCAGGGATCGAACACCAGGACGTCAATGTCCTGTTCCAGCAGGCTTTCAATATCGGCAATGTGCTGCTCGACGCTGTTGTTCGCGATGGCGTAAGCCACCTCCGCGCCGGCCTGCTCCAGGCAATAAATCAGATAGTCCAGCTGACGAATCGCGGAGGTGCTGGCATAAGCGTAAAAGGAAATGCCCACCTTCACCCCGGTCAGATCATATTGCTGGGTTTCTTCCGTTTCCTCTCCGGTCGCGGCCTCGGCGACTTCTTCGGTCTGCGTTTCCGCCGTCGCTTCGGCGGTTTCCGTCTCCGCCAAGGCGCCGCCCATGAGGCTTAGCAGCATTACCAGACCCAGCAACATTGCAACCAGTTTCTTCATTTGTCTTGCTCTCCTTTCTATTTTCGTATGCTCAGCATACATTGAACAAATGTTTTCGGCGAAAAGCATTCCAGGAATCCGACAATCCGCCGAATTTGTGTAGGGTGAGTATAACACAGCTTTACGGGTTTGGGAATCAATTATTTGCTACCAATTCCTACAAGTAAATTCTTGTATCGATTTCTTTTGATGTATTTATCCTGTTTTTTATAATTTCAGCAAAATCCACACCATAATTTCTTTTTTGTAAATATTTCTTGCCGATTCGGAATAAAACTCTCCCTTTAACTGCCAAAACTGTGTATTTTACTGGAATTGTGGAAAAACATCTTTGATCTGCCATGAAATAAATACCAAGCAAGAAATTGTTGTGAATTCTCTCTTGCAAACCGATTGAATTCTCTGCTATAATGGGCGAAAAAAGCGGTTTCGATCTGCGGATCGTGCGCAAAAACAGGGGCATGTTATGAATTTTATCAATCTACAATATTTTTTGGTAGTGGCCAAGGAGCTGAATATCACCAGTGCCGCCAAAAAAATCCATATTTCCCAGCAGGCTCTCAGCCAGCACATTCGCAGCCTGGAAGAAGAATTGGAAACAGAATTGTTCGCGCGAACGCCGCGCCTGCAACTCACCCCAGCCGGCGTCTGTCTGGCCAACGCAAGCTCCCGCATCCTGGACCTCAAAGAATCCGCGATCACGGAAATCCAGCGCATCAATCATCAACAGCCGCAGAAACTGCGCCTGGGAATTTCTCAGGCGCGCAGCGAACAGCTTTTGCCAAATATCCTTCCCAAATTCTGCGCGGAAAACCCGCAGGTCGTCATTGAACTTCTTGAAGGCGGCGCGGATGTCACGCAGCCGGAATTGGAACTGGGCAATCTGGATTTGATCCTGCTCGTGCGTCCGGACTATCCGAATTTTACGCAGGTAGAATTGATTTATGAAGAACTGTACGTCGTCGCCTCCTATCCGCTCTTCTACCAGCATTTCGGCGAGCAGACCGACGCGATAATTGCGCGCCTTCGCGAGAAATTCGATTTCTCCTACTTGCGGAACATGCCTCTGATCATGCTGCGCAAGAGCAGCACCATTCGAAGCATCTTCGAAAACTTTCTTGCGGAAAAGGAAATTGTCCCACGCATCCTGTTGGAAAACGCCAATGTGCAGACTTCCCTTACACTCGCGCAGAGCGGCGTGGGGGTTACGCTATATCCCGATCTCTTCCTTCGCCAGCACACTTCGCGCTTTACCCATTCCAACGCGCTCTATTTCCCCGTGGGGCGCTACGGCCCGCTGGTTGCCTGCTACAATCCCAAATATCCCCTCACTCCGGCGGCCGCCTCGTTTCTGAGTTGCATCAAGGATTGGCTGGGAGGCGTAGACCGCCCAAATCCTACCTTCACGGTATACCCGTAATTCCCAATGTAGAAACGGCATGAAAAAGCCCCCGCAAAAACGCGGAGGCTTTGCAAAGCTTTCTTCTGTCAAAGGCGCATCCTACACATGCACTTTGATCACCAATTTGCGCGTCGTTTCTTTCTCCCCTATCCGCAGGCAGGGCGCGTGGGCATCCTGCGGAAAGAGGATGACGAAGCGTCCCGGCGAAAGCGGCAATCGACAACCCGCCGGAACATAGGGCGCCATCTGGGCATCCTTTTGCGGATCATAGGGCGCGAGATCGGAAATCTCCGCAAGCGGCGCCCAGTCCATCTCCTCGCCCTCCTCAAAGCCAATCTGAATGTCGATATAATTGCGATGTGCTTCCCACTGCGCCTGCTCCGGATCATGAAGCCCCGGGCGCTGCGCCATGTAGTAGACCGCCTCGCCTGCGATTTCTCCCCGCCCCTCGAGAACGGAAATATCCGTCGCAAGCAACCACTCCAGGGCGATATCGAGATTTTTGCTGTATCCCAGATACGTTCGGGCACATTCCAGGCGATCATAAATCATAGGCCGTTCTCCTTCCGCGCAAGCCATTCCCGCCCGCGCATCCTTGCTCAAATGGAACAAGTTGCTCCGCCGGATTCTCGACAAAGCCTCCCTTTTTATGCAGACTTTGGTCTGTATTCGACAGTTTTCTTAAAAACATACCGTAGTTTGTTTTTGTGACTGGCATTTAACCGCCAATCAGCCAATCCAACACGTTCCACCCCAC
>DVMU01000156.1 GCA_018714825.1 Candidatus Pullichristensenella excrementigallinarum | reverse complement strand
TCCCAGGAACGGAACACGGCCTTGACGGCCTCCATCAGTTGCTCCTTGGGATCGGTGGGGAAGTCGGTCCCCTTCTGCTCATGATAGTACGCCTTGAAGCGGGCGACGAGCTCTTTCATATCGTTGACATCCAAATCGATGTCGTTGGTGATGCCCTTGGCTTCCTTGACTTCGTCGATGATGACTTCGAAGGTCTTCTTGGAGATCTCCATGACCACATCGGAGAACATCTGAATGAAGCGGCGGTAGGAATCGTACACGAAACGCTCGAATTTGGGATCGGGATTGCCGGCGATCAGACCGGCGGCCACTTCGTCGTTCAAACCGAGATTGAGGATGGTATCCATCATGCCGGGCATGGAAGCGCGCGCGCCGGAGCGCACAGAAACCAGCAAGGGGTTCTTGGCATCGCCGAACTTCTTGCCGTTGATCTCCTCAATGCGTTCGAGCGCAGCGTCAATCTGCTCCTGAATATCTGCTCCAATGGTCTTGCCATCGTCATAGTAGCGGGTGCAAGCCTCGGTAGAGATGGTGAAACCCTGCGGTACAGGCATTCCCAGAGCGGTCATCTCCGCGAGATTGGCTCCCTTGCCACCTAGCAGGTTCCGCATACTCGCGTTGCCTTCACTGAACAGGTATACATACTTCTGCGCCATGAAAATCCTCCTAGATCAAAATTCTCACTTGTCAATCTTTTCTTGAGCCAGTCTATTTTACAAAATTTAGCGGGAACATACAAGCAAGAAATGGTTAAAATCGTCTCTTTCCTACAATTTTTCGAGAAGGAAAGTCGTTCTCCATTGACAAAAGTGCCTAAATCTGCCATAATTGATAATGGGGTTAAATTCGGGATGAGACGGCAAAAAACGTACGGAAGCGCCGCGCCGGGCGGGAAGGGATTTGCGCCGGCGCTGTTTGCTGTTTGCCTTTGTCGGAAAGACTGCGGCGCAGAGACTTTACGCTATTGACGAAAACCGTCAAATGGGGGATAATGAGCTTGGGCGGGCGCGGGGCGCCCCGGAGGGGTTATGGCACACACGATTGTCTCGGTGGAATCCGGTTCCATCGCGCAAAAACTGGGAATCCTGGCCGGAGATGTATTGGAGGAAATTAACGGCGAACCGGTGGTGGACTTTATAGATTATCAGGCGCTATGCGCGGAAGAAAAGATGTGCCTGGTGATCCGCAGGGGAGAAGAGGAAACGAGCTACACCTTTGAAAAGGATGAGTACGAACCTCTCGGTTTGGAGTTTTCCCTGCCGATGATGTCTTCGACGCGGCTGTGCTGCAACCGATGCGTGTTTTGCTTTGTGGATCAATTGCCCGCGCATGTGCGGCCTTCTCTGCGCGTGAAGGACGACGATTGGCGCATGAGCCTGATGATGGGCAACTATGTGACCCTGACCAATGTTTCCGATGCGGAATTGGAAAGGATCATTCGCCGCCATGCCTCGCCGCTGTATATTTCGGTCCATTGCATGGATCCCGATCTGCGCAGCCGGATTTTGGGGACGCCGAGAGGCGCCCGGCTGCCGGAACAGTTGAAAAAACTGCGGGCCGGAGGCGTGGAATTCCACTGTCAGGCCGTGCTTTGCCCGGGATTGAACGATGGAGCGGCGCTGGAGGAGACGATCGAGAAACTGGTTCGCCTTGCTCCGGCCGCGCGATCGTTGGCGCTGGTTCCGGTGGGATTGACGAGGCACCGCGAGGGGCTTTGCGCGTTGCACAAATACAGCCGGGAGGAAGCAGCGGCGGTGCTGGAAATCGCGGAGCGCTGGCGGAAAAGGCTGTTGGAAGAAATCGGCACGCGATTTGTCTTTCCCTCGGACGAATTCTATCTGCAGGCACAAAAGCCGCTCCCTTCGGATGAGGAATATGAGGACTACGGCCAGATTGACGACGGCGTCGGAATGCTTCGGCTTCTGGAAACGGAATTTTCGGATGCCTATGATGAGCTTTCCCCGCGGCTGAAAGGAACTTCGCCCGGCAGGAAACTCGCCGTCGCGTGCGGGGTTTCCGCAGCGCCGTTTTTGCGGGATCTGTTGGAAAACCATCCGGTGGCCGGGACGCAGGTTCGCGTCTGCGCGGTGGAAAACCAGTTTTTCGGCCCGAGCGTCACGGTTTCCGGACTTTTGACCGGGTCCGATTTGATGCGCGCAATGGCGGAAGAGGATTGTGAAAAGATCTTCATTACGGAATGCATGTTGCGCGAGGGAGAGAATGTATTTCTGGATGATCGCACGCTGGAGGAAGTTTCCCGGGAACTCGGGCGGCCGATCATTCCGGTCGGCCGGGGCGGAGAGATGCTGCTTCAGGCGATCGTTGAGAATCGATCCGAATAGACGGCCGCGCTTGCGGCAGGGAGGAACCATGGCAAAACCGTTGGTGGCCATCGTCGGACGGCCAAACGTTGGAAAATCGACTTTCTTTAATCAGATGGCAGGGCGGCGCATCGCCATTGTGGAGGATACGCCGGGCGTGACGCGCGATCGGGTATATGCGGATTGCGAATGGCAGCGCCACAAATTTACCTTGATCGATACCGGCGGAATCGATCCCAACAGCGAAGACCCGCTGCTGCAGCAGATGCGCAGGCAGGCGGAAATCGCGATTGAAACCTGCGACGCAATCCTGTTCTTTGTGGACGGGAAGCAGGGCATGACCGCGGACGACGAGACGGTCGCGGATATGCTGCGCAGGAGCGGGAAACCCGTGCTGCTGGTGGTCAACAAAATCGACAATGTCCGCATGATGGACGAAATTTACGATTTCTATCAGCTCGGGATCGGCGACCCGATCGGGATTTCTTCGGTCAATCTCCTCAACCTGGGCGACATGTTGGAAGAGCTGTGCAAGCTGCTTCCCGATCCCGACGCGGAAGAGGAGGAAAAGGACGCGATCCAGATCGCGGTGGTGGGCAAGCCGAACGTCGGCAAAAGCTCGCTGGTGAACCGGCTCCTGGGCGAAGATCGGGTGATGGTTTCCGATATTGCAGGAACGACCCGCGACGCCATCGATACGCGCTTTGAGGACAACGGGGACGCGTTTGTCCTGATCGATACCGCAGGCATTCGCAGAAAGCGCGCGATTGCCTATCAGTCGCTGGAGCGGTTTTCCGTGGTGCGCGCGCTGGCCGCCATCGACCGGTGCGACGTGGCGCTTTTGCTGATTGACGCCACGCAGGGCGTAACCGAGCAGGACAGCAAGATCGCGGGTTATGTGGATGAAAAAGGCAAGGCTGCCGTGATCGTGGTCAACAAGTGGGACGCGATGGAAAAGCAGACCGGGACGCTCGAAAAGTACGTCAAGGAGATCCGCGAGCAGCTGAAATTCATGGATTACGCCCCGATTGTCTTTATTTCGGCATTGACCGGTCAGCGAACGGACAGGATCCTCAACATGGTCCGCTCGGTCTATCAGCAGGCGAGTCGCCGCATCACCACGGGCGTTCTCAACGATATTCTGGGCGACGCGCAGGCGGCCTTGCAGCCCCCCGCCACTTCCGGAAGAAGATTGAAGATCTACTATGCGACGCAGCAGGACGTGCGGCCCCCGACGTTTGTCATGTTTGTCAACGATATGACGCTGATGCACTTTTCCTATGAGCGTTTTTTGGAAAACCATTTTCGCAAGGCGTTCGGCTTTGAGGGCACGCCGATCCGCTTTGTGCTCAGGGAACGCACGAAAAAGGACGAGTAACTCCGTCAGGAGGTGGGATGGATGGTCTGGCGTTATGCGGTGATCCTGGTCGCGGGCTATCTGCTGGGAAACATTTCAATGGGCCTTTTGATTTCGCGCCGCTATCATATGGACATTCGCGAGCATGGCAGCGGCAACGCGGGAACGACGAACGTGCTGCGGACTCTCGGATGGCTTCCGAGCGTTTTGACGCTCTTGGGAGATGCGGTCAAGGCCTTCCTCGCCTCGATGATCGGTTATTGGCTCGTGGGAAAGATGGGCGTGTTCGTCGGCGGAATGGCCGCCATGATCGGGCACAATTGGCCGGTGTTCTTTGGATTCCGGGGCGGCAAGGGCATGGCCGCGGCGCTGGGTATGGTCCTTGCGATCTGGTGGCCGCTGGGACTGATTCTGTTGGCGGTAGAAATCCTGATTGCGGGGCTGACGGGATATGTTTCCGTGGCGTCGATCGTGGTTTCCGCGCTGTTCCCCGTCGCGGTGGGAATCCTCTTCCGGGATTCGCCGGATTTGTGGCTGTATGTGCTCTTTTCCGTGATCGCCGCGTTTTTGACGATTTTCAGCCACCGCGCGAATATCCAAAGGCTGCGGCAGGGGCGGGAGAACCGGTTGGACTTCAAAAAGATAAAACGACGTCCGGAAGGGACGAAATGACGGAAGGGGGATCTTTTCATGGCAAAGAGATACCTGATTGGATTGGATATTGGAACTTCGGGGGCAAAGTGCATCCTGGTGGAGGAAAGCGGCGAGGTGGTCGCTTCTTCGACGCAGGAATACCCGCTGTTTACCCCGCGGCCGGGCTGGGCGGAGCAGAATCCCTCCGATTGGTGGGACGCGGTGGTGCGCGGGTTGAGAAGCATCCTCGGCAAGTCGGACGTACCGCAGGAACAGATCGTGGGCGTGAGCTTTTCCGGGCAGATGCACGGCCTGGTGGCGCTGGATAAAGACCATGCGGTCATTCGTCCCGCGATTCTCTGGTGCGACGGAAGGACCCAGCGCCAGTGCGATTGGATTACCGAAAAGGCGGGCGGTTTGGAAGGCCTGCTGCGCTATACCAACAACCAGATGCTGGCCGGGTACACGGGCGGCAAAATTCTTTGGTTGCAGGAGGAGGAACCGGAAAACTACGAGAAGATGGTTTGCTTTGTCTGCCCGAAGGATTACATCCGCTTCAAGCTCTCCGGCGAATTGGGAATCGACGCGTCCGACGCTTCCGGAACCGGCTTTTTCAATACCCGCGAGCGCCGGTGGTCGGACGAACTGATTTCCCTGGTTGGCCTGGACCGCAGGGTGTTTCCCGAAGTTCTGGAATCCACGGATCTTGCCGGCCGCGTGACGCGCGCGGCGGCGGAAGAGACCGGGCTTCGCGAGGGAATTCCCGTCTTTGCGGGCGGGGGCGACGCGGTGATTCAGACGACCGGCGCGGGACTGGTCAAGCCCGGCGTGGTGGGCGTGGTGATCGGAACGGCCGGAAACGTGTCCATGGCGCTGGATCGCTATTTCGACAATCCGGCGGGCGCGCTGCAGATGTTCTGCAACAACGAGGCCGGACTTTGGCAGGCCATTGGCTGTACGTTGGCCGCCGGCGGCAGCTATCGCTGGTATCGCGATACGCTCTGCGAACACCTCAAGGAACTGGCCAACGCGGGCAAAGGCAATGTGTACGATCTGATGGGAGATCTGGCCGCGCAGTCCCGGCCCGGCGCGAACGGCGTGGTGTTTGCTCCGTATATGTCCGGCGAGCGGTGCCCGTATCCGGACCCGAACGCGCGCGGTTTGTTCTATGGACTTTCCCTCTCCAGCACGCGCGCGGACATCACCCGTTCGGTGATGGAGGGCGTGACCTATTCGCTCAAGCAGGTGGCCGACATTATGGCGAAATTCTACCCGGCGGAGAAGATCTATACCTCCGGTGGCGGAAGCGCCTCGGCGCTTTGGCGGCAGATGCAGGCAGATATCTTCGATCTGCCGGTGTACACCATGTCCGCCGCGAGCGAGGGTGGAGCCTACGGGGCGATCATGGTCGCGGGCGTAGGCGCGGGCGTTTGGAAGGATCTCGAAGAAGCGACGGGGATTGTTCGGCCGGTTACCGAGACGCTCCCCAATCGCGAAAACCAGAAGGCCTATCGGGATGCATACGCGATGTATTGCGAATTGTATCAGGCGCTGAAGCCCGTCTACGACAAGGGCGCGTCGCTGGGATTCGGAATGGGCGAATAAAACATTGCAAAAATTGTGAATGGGAAGGACGGGTGTTTGATATGGCAAGAGGCGGATTTCCGGGCATGATGGGCGGCGGCAATATGCAGCAATTGGCCAGGCAGGCGCAAAAGCTCCAGCAGCAGATGGCCAAGATGCAGGAAGAATTGGACGCGCGCGAATTTGAGGCGGCTTCCGGCGGCGGCATGGTGACGGTCAAGGTCAACGGAAAAAAAGAAGTGCTCTCCATTTCCATCAAGCCCGAAGCTGTGGATCCGGACGATGTGGAAATGCTTGAAGATTTGGTCTGTGCGGCGGTCAACGAGGCATTGCGGACGGCTTCGGAAGCGGTGGAGCGCGAAATGGGCAGGCTTACTGGCGGCATGAGTATGCCGGGACTGTTCTAAGCGCATGGCGGAGATCGAAGCCATCGCGCGCATGGTCAACCAGTTGGCCAGGCTTCCGGGCGTGGGCCGCAAGACTGCGCAGCGCCTGGCATACCATATTCTGGAAATGCCGGAGGATCAGGTGCGAGAGCTGGCGGTGGCGATCTTTGACGGGAAAAAGAAGGTCAAGCTCTGCCCGGTTTGTGGGAATTATACCGAAGGAAAGCTCTGCGCGATCTGCCGGGATTCCCAGAGGCGAAGGGACATCGTGTGCGTGGTCAAAGATCCGCGCGACGTCAACGCCATGGAACGGATGCGCGATTACAACGGCCTGTATCATGTGCTGCACGGGGTGATTTCGCCCATGGACGGCGTGGGGCCGGACGACATCCGCATCCGCGAGCTTCTCTCTCGCCTGGGAGAGGGCGAAATTCGCGAGGTCGTACTTGCCACGAACCCGGATGTGGAGGGCGAGGCTACGGCTGCGTATATTTCCCGATTGATCAAGCCCTTGGGCGTAAAGGTCACGCGCATCGCGCATGGCGTGCCGGTGGGCGGCGAACTGGAATATACCGACGAAATTACGCTTATGCGCGCGTTTCAGGGAAGAAGGGAGCTGTAACATTGTTTGACATCGCGGTCCTCGGCGGCGGTCCTGCGGGGCTGACGGCCGGACTGTATGCGGCGCGGGCCGGATACAGGACAATTCTGATCGAACGCGGATTTGCGGGCGGGCAGGCTTCCACAACGGACAAATTGGAAAACTATCCCGGTTTCCCTGGCGGCGTGGGCGGCCCGGAACTGATGATGGCTTTCGAACAGCAGGCGCAGGCATTCGGCCTCGAGGAAAAATACGGCGAGGTCACTGCAGTGGACTTTGCGCGACGGGTGGTCGCGGTGGACGGCGAGGAGATTTCCGCCCGCGCGTTTATCCTGGCATTGGGCGCGAAGCGGCGCGAACTGGGTATCCCGGGCGAGACGGAGAATATTGGTCGGGGCGTTTCCTATTGCGCGACATGCGACGGGGCCTTCTATCGGGGAAAGCGCGTGGCGGTCATCGGCGGCGGAGATACGGCGATCGAGGACGCGCTGTATCTGGCGCGATTTGCCCAAGTGACGCTCATTCATCGGCGCACGGAATTGCGCGCGAGGGGCGCAGCAGTGCAGCGCGCGAAGGAAAATCCCGCGATTGATTGGATGCTGGGGAGAAATGTGCAAAGCATTCATCGGGAGGGCGGAGCGTTGCGGCTCGATTTCAAAGAGGGCGAAAGCCTCGGGGTAGACGGCGTGTTCGTGGCCGTGGGAACGGTTCCCCAGACCGAGTTTTTGCGCGGCGCGCTGGAGATGGACGCGGCGGGCTATATTCTCGCGGGGGAAGATACATCCACCAGCGTTCCGGGCGTATTTTGCGCGGGGGACTGTCGAAAGAAGCCCCTGCGCCAGGTCATTACCGCGGCCTCGGACGGCGCGGTGGCGGCGTATATGGCGGGGCGCTATCTGGAAGAGAATTAAAGAAGATCTACGCCTTCCGGCAAAGAAAATCAGGCGGAGAATCCAACCGATTCTCCGCCTGATTTGCGCCGAACAAAGCTCTGCAAATGAGAAAGGCCTTTGTCTAGACAGAGCATCCCGCCCGATGCCAATCCTCCAAGAAATTGTCCACATACCCGTCCACCAGGGGCCTGGGAATGCGCAGGATAGAGAGGATCAGTGAATAATCGATCGTGAGGATGTCGCAGCCGCGCTTGGCAACTTCGACGACGTCCTGCGCCCGATGAATCGAGGCGGCGAGCACCTCGGAAGAGAGATTTGCGGCGTGGAACATGGCGATGATTTCTTCCAGAGCCTGGAATCCGTTATAGCCGGAGACATCCCATTTGTCCACATAGGGAGCGACATAGTCTGCCCCTGCCAGCGCCGCCATCAGCGCCTGCGCGGAGGTCAACACGGTCGTGGCGCACACGCGCCGATTCTTTGCCTTCAGAGCCGCAATGGCCTTGATTCCATCTTCCGTCGCGGGAATCTTGACCACGATATTCTGCCCGATATCGCCGATTTTAAGCGCCTGCGCGATGATTTTATCCTTTTCGGTTTCCACGACCTGGCCAAAGACCGGCTTGTCCGGAAACAGTTCGCAAATCGCGCTGAGGGTCTTGGAAAGGCTCTGCCCTTCCCGGGATGCGATGGTCGGATTGGTAGTGACGCCCGAAATCACGCCCATTTCCTTGAGTTCTCTGAGCTGTTCCAAATTTCCCGTATCCGCAAAAAGACGCATGGTTTTCCTCCTTTGTCCGCATCGGAAGGCGATGGACGCCCTGTTGTCGCCAATCAGTGTAACACATTTTCCCATTCGCCGCAAGAGATTGGAAGAATTCTTCGCGAGCCGGGCGGGAGTTTTTCGCCGAATGGGCAGGAAAAAATCGTTCCCGGGGCGAATGGGAATTATAGAAGTACAATTTCCGAATTCTCGCGCGGGAAGGCGAGCACGGCGCGTGCCGGGATTGATCGCTGAAGATATGCGGAAAGGAAGATCGCAATTGCGAAAGATATTGATGAT
This sequence comes from Candidatus Pullichristensenella excrementigallinarum, assembly GCA_018714825.1. GTDB lineage: Bacteria > Bacillota > Clostridia > Christensenellales > Aristaeellaceae > Pullichristensenella > Pullichristensenella excrementigallinarum. The sequence continues at coordinate 4,301 of DVMU01000156.1, read as the reverse complement.
CGCCACCGGAGGAACCATTGCCTCCAAGAGCACGGAACACGGCCTGGCGCCGCAGCTGAGCGCGGAGGAAATTCTCTCCTGCGTCCCGCAACTGGCGGAGATCTGTCAGGTAGACAGCCTGCAGCTGTTGGATCTGGATTCCACAAACATGCGCCCTGAACATTGGCTGAAAATTGCCGAGACCATCGAGAAGAATTACGAAATGTACGAGGGATTCGTCGTTACGCACGGCACGGATACGCTCTCGTATACCGCGGCGGCGCTTTCCTATCTCATTCAGCGTTCCATCAAGCCCGTCGTGCTGACGGGATCGCAGAAGTCCATCTATATCGAGGATACCGACGCGCGACGCAATCTATTCGATGCGTTCCTCTATGCTTCCGACGCCCGAAGCCACGGCGTATCCGTGGTCTTTGACGGAAAAGTCATTACTGGAACGCGCGCGCGCAAGATGTATACCAAGAGCATGAACGCCTTTTCCAGCGTGGATTATCCGGAGCTTTCCAAGATTCTGGACGGCAAAATCCTGCGCTATTTTTACGAACCGGAAATGCAGCCCCGGCCGAGCTTCTACCGGGCGCTCAACGAGCGCGTGTTCGTTCTCAAGCTCATTCCGGGGCTGCAATCGGAAATCTTTGAATACCTGGAACCGCGATACGACGCCGTTATTCTGGAGGGATTCGGCGTCGGGGGCGTGCCCAGCTACGGATCCGAGGACTTCCTCAACGCCATTGGGCGCTTCTGCGAAGCGGGAAAGACACTCGTACTCACCACCCAGGTGCCGCACGAGGGCAGCGATCTGGGCGTCTATCAAGTGGGCGCGCGCGTCAAAGAAAATTCGGAAGTCATCGAGGCGTACAACATGACGCTTGAAGCGACGGTTGCAAAGCTGATGTGGATTTTAGGGTTTACCAGCGATCCGCGCAGGGTACGCGAGATGTTCTATACGCCTGTGGCGCACGATCTGTTGCTGGTATAGTTGCGGATTACGCGTTCCACCGAAATCCGGAAAGGGCGTCTTCAGGGGCGCTGATAAGCGTGATCAACGCCATCTCGCCTTCATGCACGGTGCAATATTGGGTGGCGGTTTGGCCGTCGATGGCAAAGGAAAAACGCCAAAAATCCGTCTCGCCGATGGTCACCTTTTCCGGTTCCACGCTTTCAAAGCCGGCAATGTGGGCCGCGTAACCATCCAGGATTTCTTTCGCAGCGGATGCGCCGTCGGGCTGATCGGTGGTGGAGAGCACGACGCTCAAACTCATTTCCCCGTTCAGCGCGAGCCGCGCTTGATCCGAGAACTCTGCGCCTGCATCGGCCCGCGCCGCGGCCAGGTAGCCTTCCAATTCCTCGCCCTCGATCCAGGAAAATCCTTCCGGAAGCGTCATTTCATATCCTTCCGCGAAGGCGGGCAGAGCAAAGAGCAAAAGCGCAAAAAGCAGCGCAAAAAATCGTTTCATTGCAATCACCTCGCCTCCATCATAGCACACAAATATGGCGAAATCAATTGCGAAAAGCAGGCAATCCATGTATAATAAGAGCGGATTCCAGAAATTGGAGGAATTTCGAATGCAGGACTTTCGCGAATGGAGCGCGCAATGGATCCGAGCGCATGAGGAGGAAATCCTCAGCGATCTTATCTCGTTTTGCCGCATTCGATCGGTAAGCCGCGCGGATTTGGCGAAAAGCGGCGCGCCCTTTGGGGAGGAGTGCCGCGCCATGCTCGATTTCGCGCTGGCGCACGCACGCAAGATGGGATTTCAAACAGAGGATCACCAGGGATATTGCGGATCGGCAATTCTCGGCGACGGGGAAAACGCCATCGGCATTCTCAGCCATATCGACGTTGTTCCGGAAGGGGAAAACTGGCATACGCCGCCTTTCGACCCCGTGCGCAAAGGGGAATTCCTCTTTGGACGCGGCGTGGCGGACAACAAATGCGCCGCCGTCATGGGGTTGTATCTGATGCGCATGTTCCGGGAAGGAAATTTTTCGCTCCGGCACGGGCTAAGAGTTCTATTCGGCTGCTCGGAAGAAACGGGAATGCAGGATCTTTCGTATTATGCGCGGCATTGCACGCCGCCGGTCGTGTCCCTGATTCCGGATAGCAAGTTTCCCACAAATTATGCGCAGAAGGGGGCTATGTCCGGCACTATGCACATCGGCCTGGGGGAGCAGATCGCCGAATTCTCCGGGGGAGAAGTGCCCAACATGGTTCCACCCGGTGCGCGTGCTCTGTTGCGGGGCATTCGCGCGGATGATTTGCGCCTTCCAGAAGGATTTGCGGTTTGTGAACGGGATGGAACGGCGGAGGTTTCCTGTCGAGGCGTCGCGGCCCATGCCGCGCGGCCCGAAAAGGGGATCAGTGCGATCCATCTGCTGAGCAAGGCGCTCTGCGAATGCGGAGTTTTGCGAGGGCAAAGCCTTGAAGCCATGCGTGCGGTACGGGAAGTAACTTCGGATTACTATGGGGCAAATATGAACATTGCCTTGGAAGATCCTGATACCGGAAAGACGACGATGGTCGTCGGGCGGGCGCGCACAGAGCAAGGAGAGTTGGTCCTTAGCCTCGATTGCAGGCTTTCCATTGCCGCGAACTTGCAACAAACCATGGAGAATTTTGTCCGGGCGGCGCGCTGCCTCGGGCTGGAAACCATGGACATGGCCACGACGCCGCCGGTGTTTATTTCGCGGGAAGACGCGCGCGTCCGAGCTACCCAGGAAGCCTATCGAGAGGAAACGGGAGACGACGCGCCTGCCTATACCACCGGCGGAGGAACCTATGCCCGGGTCATGCCCAACGCGCTGACGTTCGGGTTGAGCTTTCCGGGCGAACCTCCCAGACCGACCGGATTGCCCGCTTCTCACGGGGGCGCGCACGCGCCCGATGAATTTTTGCACATTCCGAGCTTCTTCCGGGCCATGAAGATCTATGCGCTGGCCATTCCCAAGCTCGATCGCATTGTTTAGGAGGCTTTCATGAAACCGCAACCGCAACTCACGTCAATGATCAAGGGACAAATGTTCGAGGGGTTTTTGCTCGTGCGCTCGGCGACCCAGCGCACCTCGTCCAACGGAAGCAAATACCTGGATATGACTTTGTGCGACATTTCCGGCGAGGTCAATGCAAAACTATGGGACGGATTGACGCCCGCTCCCGCTCCCGCGACGGTGCTGCGCGTGCGCGGCATGATGCTGGAATATAACGGCAAACCTCAGCTGCGCGTGGACAAGATGCGCGCGGCGCAGGAGGGGGAGGACTACGATATGGCCGCCCTCGTTCCCTGCGCTCCGGAACCCGCGACGGATATGCTCGATTTCATTCTCAATCGCGCGGACGCAATCCTCGATCACGAACTCAAGGAATTGGTACTCAAGAGACTGGAAGAAGCGGGGGATAAATTGCTTTATTATCCCGCTGCCATGAAGCTGCATCACGCGGAGCGTTCGGGCCTTTTGCATCACACCAGCACCATGCTGCGCGCGGCGGGAGCCATCTGTGAAATCTATCCCGCGTTGGATGCCGATTTGCTGGCTGCAGGCGTGATCTTGCACGATCTGTGCAAGCTTTCCGAACTGAATGCGGATGAAATCGGCATGGTTTCGGATTATACCTGCGAGGGACAGCTTTTGGGGCATCTTGTGCAGGGCGTCGCCGAACTGGATCGGTGCGCGCGCGAATTGGGTACCCGGAGAGAACTGACGCTCATGCTCGAGCACATGATCCTCTCGCATCACGATTTGCCGGAATACGGAAGTCCCCGCAGGCCCATGTTTCCCGAGGCAGAGGTCCTGCATGTGCTGGACCTTCTGGATGCGCGCATGTTCGAAATGAACCGGGAATTGTCCATGGTCAAGCCCGGCGGTTTCACCGATCGAATTTGGTCGCTGGAACGCAAGCTCTACCGCCGCAGGGAGGCCCCCGTCCGCGCGGAAAAACCGGAGGAGAATCCGTAAACGCTTCTTGGAATTTTGTCGATGGGAGCCGTGTACTCCTGTCTCGCCGTATCGGAATCCCGATCTCACTGCGTGCGGGGATTGAAATGTAAAAAAACGGATTTTTTTCGTGTGTCGCTTGACAAACCTCTGGGATTGCGCTACAATGTATAAGCACTTTGAAAGTGCCTTGTGCCCGTAGCTCAGCCGGATAGAGTGTTTGGCTACGAACCAAAAGGTCAGGGGTTCGAATCCCTTCGGGCACGCCATTAAAGGACACCGTTATTGAATAAATGCTGGTGTCCTTTCTTTTTTACATTTTTGAGAACGAGAATTACAAATGAAGATCGTGTATTGCTGTTACAGCC
>DVMU01000155.1 GCA_018714825.1 Candidatus Pullichristensenella excrementigallinarum | reverse complement strand
GCCAAAGAGAAAGGGGGTGCCGTGGAAGATTCTTACCAGGAATTGGTGGAGAAAGATCTTTTGCGGGGAGTTTCCTGCGAAAATAGCCTATAAGAAGATTTTCGCCAAGGAACAGTTCGCAATGAGATTTAACAAGGGGCGCTGCCGCAGAGACTTTTCTGCGACAGTGCCCTTTCCGTAAATCGCAGAACCTTGGATGGCTGATCAAAACAAACTCCCGGAGCATGTCAGAAAGATCGAAGGAACAAAAGATCGCGAATAAAACGGCGCATCTTTCAACGAATCTCTTTGCGTTCCGAATCAAAATAGATTTCCGGCCGGCGATCTCGGGGATAATAGCGATGGAGCAGTGACGCGCTGTCGGTCCGAAAGAGACGTAGTGCATCCTCATCGATCGCAAAGGACAAAAGGGCGGAACGGTTTTCGCAGAATTCGGCGATGACTTCTCCGTTGGGATCACAGACAAGGCATCCGCCGCCGAAGCGTTTTTCATCCCACATGTTGCAGCTGGCGATATAGACACGATTGTCGTACCCCCGCGCGGGAAGGATTTTTTTCCAGACGGACATTCTCTTTTCGATCGGCATCGGAATCGCATGGGGAGAGAAGATAACCTCCGCGCCGCGCAAGGAAAGCGTTTGAGAAATTTCCGGGAAATGGGTTTCTACACAAAGTTGCAAGCCGGCTTGCAACCCGCAGGACAGGGGAAAGACCTTTAATTCGCTTCCGGGGGAAAAGATCTGTTTTTCCTTCTGGCCCAGATGGGTTTTTCGATAGAATTCTCTGGCCCCGTCCGCGCGGAAGACGCCGTGGGTGAGAAAATACCGATCCTCACTTTTTTCCATAAAGCCCACGAGCAGATCCACGCGCGTTTGTATCGCCATGGAGGCAAGTTTCCCAAGGGAAGGGTGGCGAACGGAAATCGCCTTTTGGGACGCACGATCCGGGTCATATCCGGTGAGAACGCATTCCGGGAAACACAGCGCCGAGCAATTGATTTTGCGCGCTATGGAAGCGAATTTTTCGATGTGCTCCAGGGCCTTTTCGATGGTGTCCTGAGATTCCATCTGTATCAAACCAAGCCTTATCACCCCAATGCCTCCTCTCCCCAAAAACTGCAAATCTTCTCCCGCAGATCCGCATACTTCAGATAGACGATGTTGAATTCCCGCACCACGGATTCGCCCTGAATCGTGAATTTGGCAAGATCCGGGTCGGAATCCGCGAGGATATTATAGACAAAGGAAACGCCGTATCCCTTTTTGACCAATTCCAAAATCAGTTTAAAACTGGAAATGCAGATATGCCGGTGAAAGCGTTGCAGGGATTCGTTGTAGCCACTCAGTTCCTGTTCCAGAATGGCACGCGTTCCCGATCCATCTTCGCGATGGATAATCGTCTGCTGAAGAAGTTGATCGATGCGGACCTCCCGGCCCGCGAAGGGGTGCTCCTTCCTGCAGATTCCGACGAACGGCTCCCGGCGCAGGAGGATGCTGTCGAATCGATCCTTGCCGAAAAATCCCTCCACAACGGCAAAATCCAGTTTGTTGTCCTCGAGCAATTTCAGCAAATGCTCCGTATTGTCTACAATCAGCGTCAGTGCGCCCTCGTTTTTGTCAAGGTATTTGCAGATATAGTCCCCGAGGAAGTGTAGAGCTACAATACATTTTGGACAGCAACCCTCCAAAAAAGAAGTGAGACTCGAGCGAAAATCTGCTATAGTTGAATTGCGACAACAACAACACAGAAGGAGCTCAAGCCTCATGAATAGTATATCACAGGATATGAAATTCCGCTACTCCCTAATGAAATATGTTGAGAAGTTTGGCGTTGCAAAAGCGTGTCGGAAATACAACAAGTGCCGGTCGTACATATACTTCTGGAAAGCTCGCTTCGATGGAAGTATTGAATCACTGGCATATCATTCCCGAAAGCCTCACAGCCATCCCAACCAACATACTGAGGCGGAACTGACGCTCATTCGCAACATGCGCCGACGCAATCCAAAGCTCGGCATCGTTGAGCTGTGGGCAAGACTGAGAAATCGTGGATACACCCGCTGCGTGGAAAGCCTGTGGAGAGTGCTGCGTCGCGAGGGACTGGCGGAGCAGGAAAAGCCAAAGAAGAAGTACAAGCCAAAGCCCTACGAACAGATGCAGTATCCTGGCCAGCGTGTCCAGATAGATGTGAAGGTCGTACCACGAAGCTGTATAGCTGACCCACTGTTGAAACTATACCAGTACACAGCGATCGATGAGTATTCACGCTATCGAATACTTGGCGCTTACGCAGAACAGAGTACCTATTCTTCAGCGGATTTTCTGCGCCGCGTCGTGACTGCCTTCCAAAGAAAGGGTGTAAAGGTTGAGTGTGTTCAAACTGATAATGGTTTTGAATTCACGAATCGATTTTCAAACAGCAAGCGCGACATACCGACGCTATTTGAGGACACTGCGAAAGAGTTAGGTATCCGGCACAAACTGATACGCCCATACACGCCGCGTCACAACGGCAAGGTCGAGCGCAGTCACCGTGAAGATCAGAAGCGATTTTATGCTTGCCACAGATTCTGGTCGCTCGCCGACTTTGGAGCCCAGCTAGCTGGGCTCCAAAGTCGCAGCAACTCCCGCCCCATGCGCCCTCTTCGCTGGCGCTCGCCCAGGCAGATGCTCGCTTGCTTCACTGTACAAAATGTTTGACAAACCTACATTTGCAGATATAGTCCCCGAGGAAGTAGTCTCCGATGGTCTTTGTCGCGCCGATCTTGAGATTGGGTCCGCCGTCATTGGAAAGGCTTTCCCGCAAATTTTGTTCGTGGAGCTTTGCGGCTCGAGCATACTTCTCCAGAAGAATCGCCGCTTTCGTCTTTTCCAAATGATGGTTTTTATAGGAAAACAGTTTGCATTGATAAATCTCTTCCAGACTGTGAATCTGCTGCGTGACTGCCGGTTGGGAAACATGGAGGAAATCCGCGGCTTTTCGATAATTCATGCAGTCGCACAAAGCGAGAAAGGTATCCATCCTGTAATCGAGCATATTTCCTCCGCTGATAAATATATCTTATCATTTGATGAATTATATTAAGTTGATTTTATCATGGATTTCTGCTAAAATCAATGGGTAGGCAGGAAAAACCAACGCGCAACAGGGAACCGATCAGGGAGGAGCGAAGGCTGGTATGAACATTGTTGTCCTTGGAGGCGTGGCCGCTGGAACAAAAGCGGCTGCGAAACTGATGCGCCGCAATCGCAGCGCAAAGGTGACGATCTACACAAAGAGCGAGGAGATTTCCTACGCAGGCTGCGGATTGCCGTATTATGTGGGTGGCAGCATTGAGAGCCGCGAAGATCTGATCATCAATACACCCGGGAAGTATACGGGGCTTACGGGCGTTGAAGTGAGAACCGGTATGGAGGCGGTGCGCGTAAACGCCTCTGCCAAAACCGTTACCTTTGCAAACGGCGAAGTGGTTTCCTATGATCGGCTCATCATCGCAACCGGCGCGGTTCCCTTTGTCCCGAACGTACCCGGGACGGATCTGGAAGGCGTATTTACCATGCGCGTGCCCGAGGATGCGATTGGTTTGCGCGCGTATATTGAAGAGAAGAAATGCCGCAGCGCGGTGGTGGTCGGCGCGGGCTTTATCGGCTTGGAAATTGCCGAAAATCTGCTCGATCGAGGCCTGAAGGTCACGGTCGTGGACATGGCTTCCCAGGTTATGCCCAATCTCTTTGACGCCGAGGTTGCCGGATATATCCGCCGCAAGTTGCAGGAAAAGGGCATTCGTGTGGTAACAGGCGCAGGCTTGGAAGCGGTTTTGGGCAACGGAACGGCCACTGGAATTCGTACCAATGTCGGTAACTTCGAAGGAGAAGCGGTAGTGCTCTCCATTGGCGTGCGCCCGGCGACTTCATTCCTGGCCGATTCAGGCATTGAGATGAACCGGGGCACGATCATCGTAGATAAATATCAGAAGACGAATCTGGAGAATGTCTACGCGGTGGGAGATTGCGCGCAGGTGTACAATCGCCTGACGGGCAAGCCGCAGTGGTCCGCAATGGGATCGACCGCGAATATCACCGGGCGTTGCCTTGCCAAGAATCTCACGGGCATGGACGCCCCGTATGGCGGCTGCTTGGGAACGGGCGTTGTAAAGCTCGCCAGAGATTTGAATGCGGGTCGCACAGGTCTGACCGAGCAACAGGCGCGGGAAGCTGGGTATGATGCGGTGAGCGTCACCTGCGTGACCGACGACAAGGCGCACTATTACGTGGACGCCTCCAGCTTTGTCACCAAATTGATTGCGGATCGGGAAAGTCATAAGCTGCTGGGCATCCAGGTGCTCGGCGCGGGCGCGGTCGACAAGATGGTGGATATCGCCGTTACCGGAATTTCCATGGGCGCGCGCATCGAGGATTTCGATACGCTGGATTTTGCCTATGCGCCGCCGTTTTCCACGGCGATTCACCCCTTTGTACAGGCCTGCTATATTCTGGAAAACAAGCTCAGCGGCGAATATGAGAGTATGACGCCCGCCGAGTATGCCGAGGGTAAGGCAAAGGGCTATAAGGTGATCGACGTCAGCCCCGCGCCGAGCATTCCCGGCGCGCAGTGGATAAATCTGAGCAAGGTCAATGGGCCCCTGGAGGGAATCGGCAAGGAGGAAAAGCTGCTGCTGGTCTGCGCGAGGGGCAAGAGAGGGTATTTCCTGCAAAATCGCCTGAAGTCCTATGGCTACACCAACACTCGCGCGCTTGAGGGCGGTCTGACCGTCAATGCGGTCAAGGTCGAATTTGAGGGCGGGAAACTGCCTCCGGAGGAGATCAAGCGCCTCAAAGGCTTGGGCTGCCTGCAAGACAAGCGCTATGGCGATGTATTCAACGTTCGCGTGATCACGCGCAACGGCAAGATTACTTCGGAAGAGCATCGCGTAATCGCGGAGGCCGCCGATCGATTCGGTTCCGGCGCCGTGACCATGACCACCCGGCTGACGCTGGAGATCCAGGGCGTCCGGCACGAGAATGTCCAGCCGCTGATGGATTTCCTCAACGAACACGGCCTTTCGACCGGCGGCACCGGTTCGCTGGTCCGTCCCGTCGTCTCCTGCAAGGGAACGACCTGCCAGTACGGCCTGTGCGATACCTTTGATCTCTCGGAAAAGCTCCATGAAAAGTTCTATGTCGGCTATCATGGCGTTACCTTGCCGCACAAGTTCAAGATCGCAGTGGGCGGATGCCCGAACAACTGTGTCAAGCCCGACCTGAACGATCTGGGCATCATCGGTCAGAGAGTCCCGATGATCGATTTTACCAAGTGCCGCGGATGCAAGGTTTGCCAGGTGGAAAAGAGTTGCCCGATCCATATTGCCAAGGTGGAAGATGGAAAAATCCGGATTGATCCCAATGCCTGCAACAATTGCGGTCGCTGCAAGGGTAAGTGTCCCTTCGGAGCGTTGGAGTATCAAGAGGGCTTTAAGATCTGCATCGGCGGGCGTTGGGGCAAGAAGATCGCTCGCGGTTTGGCGCTGAGCAAGATCTTTACTTCCGAGGAAGAAGTCATGGATGTGGTCGAGAAGGCTATCCTGCTGTTCCGGGACGAGGGCATTTCTGGAGAGCGTTTTGCGGATACGGTCAGTCGATTGGGCTTTGAATATGTGAATGAAAAGCTCCTGAGCAATGAAATGGATAAAGACGCGATCCTGAAAAAGACCGTCAAGGGCGGCGCGACCTGCTAATTGCATAAACACAACTCCGACGATGGGAATCTGCCGGACCGCTTAAAGTCGGTTAAAGGGCCT
>DVMU01000154.1 GCA_018714825.1 Candidatus Pullichristensenella excrementigallinarum | reverse complement strand
CGATAGCGTCTTCCTCGGCCTTGTTTCCGCGCCGGGGGCGATGGAGACAGAACTGTATTACAACGACATGGCATATTCTCCCTTCGATTGCGGGCAAGAATATCTGAGCGCACTTGCAAATGTGTTCGGAAGTTACGGCATCGGCTTTGAACTCGCGGAAAGAGAGATTTATGAACCTTATGAGGGGGCGTATTATGCCGGAGGCACATACTTCCGGGCGATCTTCCCGGGAGCGTGTTTGTGGGAGTGGACGCATGTGCCGGAGGGCGCGCCGCAACCGCCGGATTCCTTTGCGGAGGAAATTGCGCAGGGGGGAGAAGAGGCGCCCGAACGATTCGGGGAGAATTCCTCCGCGCAATTTGCGTATACCACAGGGAAGGTAAATGTGCGCAAGGGGCCCGGGCTGGGGTACGACAGCATGGGAACGATCCCGAAGGGGGCGCAGGCGGAATACCTGAACGAGTTCGCCGACGACGATCGCGGCGTACGGTGGTACAAAATCCGGTATGACGGCAGAGAAGGTTGGGTTTCTTCAAAATACGCGAAGCTGACCGGCGATTCGGCGGGTGCGGAACAACCCGCGCAGATGGAGACGAGCCAAGAAACCATCGGCGGGCAATCCGTCTATGCGACGGGAAGAGTCTATATCCGCAAGGGGCCCGGCCTGGGATATGACAGCGTGGGAACGGTTCAGAAGGGAGAGACCGCGACGTATTTGAACGAATTTGCCGATGATGCGCGCGGTGTCCGCTGGTATAAGATCCGCCACAATGGAAAGGAAGGTTGGGTTTCTTCGAAATACGCGAAGCTGACCGGGAGCGCGTCTCAGAGCATGGTTTCGAGCGGTTCCTATGTCAAGGCTGCGAGCGGGGATACATATGTGCGCAGCGGCCCCGGACTGGCATATGAGCGCTTGAGCATTTTGTACGAGGGCGATCGCGCGGACTATCTCGGAGAAACCGCAAGAGACGATCGCGGCGTAAATTGGTATAAAGTACGCCACGACGGCGAAATCGGCTGGGTTTCCTCGAAATACACGACGCTCGCCTGAAGGCGATGCGTGCGAAATCCCTTATGACGCTTTGCATACGCAAATTAAGCCGCCCTTTCCCGGGCGGTTTTGTGTGTCAAAAGGGGATTGCTCCATGCAAATCCACGGATTTTCATGGTAGAGGACTGCGGAAGTCTGAAAACTGCGCGGTTTTCTGCCCGAAGGAATGGTTTTTCCTTCGCTTGTGGGGAGGTGTCCGGGTCTTCAGGGAAAGGATTGGAAGGAACAGGAGAACGGGGCCAAATTTTTCAGAATGGCTTGACAATTCGGCCTCTTTGGAATATACTATTTCCGACATATGACGGAAACAGAGGGGATACGATGCCCAGACCATGCCGTTGCAGGCGGATTTGCGCGGAACCGGCGTACGATCGATTTTCTCCGGAGGGATTTTCCTGCGGGGAAACGGTGATGCTAACGCTGGATGAGTACGAGGCGATTCGCCTGATCGATCTGGAACGGCGCACACACGAACAGTGCGCGGCCCTGATGGATATTTCGCGCACTACCGTCACGGAGATCTATGAATCCGCGCGCGGCAAGATTGCGGATTGCCTGGTTCACGGAAAGAGTTTGGTCATTTCCGGAGGACATTATCGGCTTTGCGGGGGAACGGCGATGCCTCTCTGCAAGAAACGATGTGCGAATTTGGGCGGCACGCCCCACATGCAAGTCGTGCCGGAGAAAGGAGTAGGAACCATGAGGATTGCAGTCACCTATGAAAACGGGAAGATTTTTCAGCACTTTGGACATACGGAACAGTTTAAATTCTATGACGTCGCGGACGGAAAAGTGACGGGTGAACAGGTCGTCGCGACCAACGGCTCGGGTCATGGCGCCTTGGCGGGATTTCTTTCTGCCAACAAGGTCGATACGCTCATCTGCGGCGGCATCGGTGGCGGAGCGCAGGCGGCGCTGATGGAGGCCGGAATCCGGCTATACGGAGGCGTCCAGGGGGATGCGGACGAGGCGGTAAAATCGCTCTTGGCCGGAACGCTGGGCTATGATCCGAACGTGCATTGCGATCATCACGATCATGAGCATGGGGGGCACGAGCACAGCTGCGGCGATCACGGTTGCGGCAGGCACGGTTGCGGGCATTGATTTGCAGATGCTCTCTGCGCTTTACCTCTGGCGATTATGCGTTTGTGCGTTTCGGCGTAAATGGAAAGACCCCGCTGTCGGCGGCGAATTTCGCTTGGCGACAGCGGGGTTTCCTTTGGAAAATCGGGCTTTACCAGACGCTCAGGCGCGCTTCCGGCGCGAGGTACATGCCGTCTCCGGGCTGCACGTCGTAGGTCTGATAGAATTCCTCAAACTGCTGTACATTGACATTTGCACGCAGATAGTGGGGAGGATGCTCATCCGTCAGGAGAATTTCAGTCATTTCGGGCGTGGTCTTCAATCTCCAGATCTCGGCGAAGCTTTGGAAGAATGCGGCATAATCGAATTCCTCTATATCTCTGGCGATTTCCAGCGCACAGGACAGGCCGCCCAGATCGGCGACCGTCTCGCCGATAGTGAGCTGACCGTCCACATATTTTCCGGGAAGCGCTTCGATCGCACTGTAATACGCCTCGACCTTCGCGGTCAATTCCTCAAACGCGGCCCGGTCTTCGTCCGTCCACCAGTTGCGCAGATTGCCATCCGCATCGAATTGGCTACCCGTGGTGTCAAAGCCGTGCG
>DVMU01000153.1 GCA_018714825.1 Candidatus Pullichristensenella excrementigallinarum | reverse complement strand
AGCTGTAATAATACCCGTCGTACTCCCGTTCGCTCTCCACTTCTTCCATGTACTCCAGTAATCTTTCTGCTCTCATTCCTCTATTTTACCACTTCTTTCCGCCTTTGTCTTGAAAATTGATTTCCGTGGCCAAACGGTTGCGGCGAATTCAATCTTCTTCCGCCCAACCGGAACTCCTCTCTACCGCCCGATGCCACTGGCGCAGGAGGCGCTCTCGTTCGGCCTCTCCCATATTGGGGGCGAATTCGCGTTCGCGCTGTACCAGGCCTCTCAATTCGTCGTCCGACCACAGGCCCACGGCACGCCCGGCAAGCATGGCGGCGCCGAAGGCCGTCGTCTCAATGACGCGCGGGCGCAATACGCGCATTCCCAGGATATCCGCCTGGAACTGCATCAAGAACTCGTTTGCGCTCGCTCCGCCGTCGACCAGGAGCGTATCGGACTTCATGGAGCTGTCGCGCGACATGGCCAGGAGTACATCCGCGCACTGATAGGCGATGGATTCCAGCGCGGCGCGCACGATATGCGCGCGACCGGTGCCGCGCGTGAGGCCGACGATGGTGCCGCGGCTGTACATATCCCAGTGCGGGGCGCCAAGGCCCGTAAAGGCGGGGACGAAATAGACATTCGCGTTGTCGGGAATCTCGCGGGCAACCTGATCGGATTCCGCAGAGGTGGCAATCAGATGCATTTCGTCCCGCAGCCATTGCACCACGGCGCCGGCCACAAACACGCTGCCTTCCAGCGCGTAGCGAGGCTGGCCGTCCAGACGCCAGGCGACGGTGGTGATTAGGTTGTTCATGGATTTCACCGGATGGAAACCCGTGTTCATCAAAAGGAAGCAGCCGGTTCCGTAGGTGCTTTTAGACATGCCGGGCGCAAAGCAGCCCTGGCCGAACAGCGCCGCGTGCTGATCGCCCGCCAGCGAAGCGACGGGAATTTCGCGGCCGAGAATGCTCTTGTCGAGCATCCCGATCACTTCCGAAGAATCTTTTACAGATGGAAGAACCTGCTCGGGAATATCCATGGCCAGCAACAGTTCCGGATCCCAGCGTTGCTGATGAATGTTAAAGAGCATGGTACGCGCGGCATTGGTCGCGTCCGTGACATGGATTCGGCCCCCGCACAGATGCCATGCCAGGAAGCTGTCTACCGTTCCAAAGCACAATTGGCCGCGCCGGGCACGATCGCGCGCGTCGGGAATGGTATCCAACAGCCATTGGAGCTTTGTGCCGGAAAAATAGGCGTCGGGAATCAGGCCCGTGCGGTCGCGCAGAAAATTGCCCAAACCGTCGCGCTTGAGGCGCTCTACCAGGGGCGCGGTGCGGCGACATTGCCAGACAATCGCGTTGCTGAGGGGTTTCCCCGTCGCGCGTTCCCAGAGCAGCGTGGTTTCCCGCTGGTTGGTGATGCCGATGGCCTCGATGTCTCGGGGCTGGATGCGCGCCTTTTCCACGGCGAGCCGAAGCGCCTGAATCTGGCTGTTGAGGATGTCCTCGGGACGGTGCTCCACCCAACCGGGCTTGGGATAGATTTGTTCAAATTCTATGGCGTGCGAGGCGATGGAATTGCCCGACTGATCAAAGACCACGGCACGGGAGCTGGTTGTGCCCTGGTCGAGCGCCACCACATATTTCATACAGACCCTCCTTTGATCTTGACTCCGACAATATATTTTCCGCGTGTTCCCACGACAAGCATATCCCCAAACACGGCGGGAGAACCCTCGATGTTGGATTCGAGGTCCGCATCCGCCAACAATTCTCCGGTAAGGCCGTCCAATATACGCAACTGACCGGAGCCGGAGCCGACGAGCACATAGCCTTTTCCGTCTTCGGAATAGAGACAGGTGGGCGAGGACCAGCCGTAATACTTTAAATCCCGCTTCCAGACCAAATCGCCCGTCTGCTTGTCGAGCGCGTAAATCGTTCCGGAACCCGGCTCATCGGTGGTGCGGGCAATGTGGAAATAGACCAATTGCGAAAGGCTGCCCTTTCCGACTGCCGGCGTGGCAAAGGCGCCGCCGCCGTTTTCATCGCCGCCAGTCTTGGCGGGGATGCCCACCGACCACTTTTCCTCGCCGGTGAGCGCGTCAAGCTTGCGCAGGTACACGTCTCCGCGCGAACCGCGATGATCGATTTGGCAGGCCGTATAGAGCGCGACGCAGTTTTCTCCCTCTTCTTCCAGTACGCAGCTCGCGTCCGTATCATCCTGGACGTTGAACGCCCATTCACAGGTGAGCGTGTTGAGATTGACGCACTGCAAAAGGCCGGAATTATCGGCGAAATAGCCGTATTGGTTGTAGACGGCGATGGAATTTTCCATGCCGGGCTTATCCGAAATATCGGATGTAAACACATATCGATCCACCACGGGATCGACCGAGATGGTCCCGCCTTCCGGATCATATTGGGTATTGAGCTTGACCAGATAGAGGATGGCGTTTTCTCCGACCTGGATTAGAGTATCGGTTTGTGCATCGACCAGGGGAGAGGCGTCGAAGGCGTACCATTTGCGCAGAGAGAATTGGTCGTGGCCGTCCAGGAAATACAGGAGGCTTTGATCGATCAGGCTGAAGATGCGGGTGCCGACCGGGACGGTTTTGCCGTCGATCTCGTAGATGCCCTGCCCGCAATAGAGAAGCGGATAGCCGCGCGGGTCCACAGATACGCTTCCCTTGATCGGAGCCCCCACGCGAATCGGATCGCGCGTGGGCGTGCCGTCTTCCAGATCGAGGAAATAGATGTTGCCGTCCATGGCGGCATAGATGACCTCGATAAGATCAGCCTTTTGCTGCTTTTCAGCATAAAGGTTCATGATCGCACGCGTATCTTCCGGCCAACGCACGAGCGCGCATTGCCCGGTCCAGCCGACGCCGCCCCATCCGGCAAGCTGGCCGATGTGATTGGCCCAAACGATTTCCAATTCGTTGGGATTGTTCGGAATTGTGCCCCAGGCGCCGCCGTCGCGATAGTTATTGCCGCGGAAAGTCGCAACGCCGTCCAAAGCAAAATAGGTATCCGAGGTTCCCATGAAGATTTTTTCCGATCGGGAATAGCTTTCCACTTGAACCCCATCGGCCACGACCGCGGAAAGGACGCCCAAATTGGAGGGCTCAGCGCCTGAGAAAATCGATGTGACGGCGTACGCGCCCGGTCCCGGCGTGGGAGTGGGAGAGGAAGCAGGGGTAGGAGAAACTTCAGGCGTTGGGACAGGGGAGGGGGTTGGCGTTGGGCTCGGAGTGGCGGGAATTTCCGTCGGCACGAGAGTCGCGTCCGGTATGCTTCTTCGGGAGTTTCCGGAACAATCGATTGCCAGCAACACGATCAGAATCACGATCAACGCCACAACGACCAACAGAAATATCAGCGCGCCTGCGGGGAGAAGACCCTTTTTGCGTTTTTTCGGCATGTTTCCCGTCCTCCTCAGATACACAACAAGCGGGTTGCCTAAATCAGGACAACCCGCAATTCGCGCAATCGATCAGTGGCCCGGCGCAGCGGGCGCGATCGTTCCGGTTTCCCCCTGTTCGCCCTGAACAGGCGCGGGCGTGGGGGTGCCCAGAACGGGTTCTACGGTCGCCAGATCGCCGGAATTCTGGGTGGAGTCCGTCTGCTCCGGCACGACGTCGCCGGACGGGGAATTCTCCTCCGACTCCTCAGAGCCGACGGCAAAGAACATCTTTTCCGACAGGCTGGGAGAATACTCGCTGATCTTGTTTTTGATGCCCGTCAGGGAAATTGTTCCGGTATAGTGCAGGATGTTGAGCACCAAAATGACCACCAAAAGGAAAATGATTACGCCGAACAAGCCCTTGAAGAAGCCCAACAGCGAATGGCCGAAGGAAGGGCCGTCGTCCTCGTCATACTCGTCGTCATAGTCGTCGTAGTCGTCCTCATCATAATCCGCGTAATCGCGACGGCGGGAATGGGAATGACGGCGACGCGGTTCATAATCGTCCTCGTCATAGTCGTCGTACTCTTCCTCATCTTCGTCATAGTCGTCGTACTCGTCTTCCTCTTCATAGCGACGAGATTTTTTGCGGGATTTCTTAATCGGAGGCTCGTACTCTTCCTCATCCTCGTCGTAGTCGTCCTCTTCATCCTCGTCGTAATCGCGCTTTTTCTCGCGCCGCGATTCTTTGCGCTTGCGTTGCTCGCGCCGCTTGCGGGGAGATTCCTCTTCTTCATCCTCTTCTTCGTCAAACAGGGAGATCTCATCCAGAAGCAAAGTGGGCTTTTCTTCTTCCGCCTCTTCCTTGTTGGCGGGAAGCTTTTCGCGGGAAACGGGTTTGAATTCGCGCGTGGGCTCATC
>DVMU01000152.1 GCA_018714825.1 Candidatus Pullichristensenella excrementigallinarum | reverse complement strand
TCGTTTCCCCGCAAATGCAAGCCCCTTATGTGTAAAAGTTGCCGATCAGAAAAAAATCATTTCTGTTCCGGATGCAGCGCGAGCCACTTTTCCCGCGCAAGATCAATCAGTGCACGCGGATTTTCCGAACCAAACAGCGCACTTCCCGCAACGATGAAATTCGCGCCCTTCTCCAGCATTAGCCCCACCGTCTTTTCGTTGGCGCCGCCGTCCACCTGAAGCAGGGCGTCCACGCCGTCCGCATCGAGCATATTGCGGATTTCGGAAAGCTTATCCAGCGCCTTGACGATGAGCTTCTGTCCCCCGAATCCCGGGTTGACGGTCATCACCAGCGCCAAATCAAATTCGCCCACCGAATAGCGGAGAACTTCCGGCGAAGTCGCCGGATTGATCGCCACGCCCGCCAGGCATCCCAGTTCGCGAATCCTTCGCAGCACGCGGTTCAAATGCCGGGCGGCTTCCGCGTGTACGGTGATGATCTTCGCGCCGGCCGCTGCATAGGTTTCAATATGCGTCTCGGGATGCTCCACCATCAGGTGCGCGTCCACGGGAAGGGAGCATTTCGCCGCCCATTCGAGCACGACCGATCCGAAGGTGATGTTGGGCACAAACGTCCCGTCCATCACGTCATAATGCAAATAGTCCGCGCCGGCCTGCGCCATGCGCTCGATTTCCCGGCCCATCTCGCGGAAGTCCGCGGAGAGCAGCGACGGAGCAATTTTAACCATATCTTTCCCTCCAACGTTGTTTTGTTTCCTCCAGAAGCGCCCGATAACGCGCGTGTCTGTTCGGATCGATTTCGCCCTGTTTGACCGCCTCAAGCACCCGACATTTGGGTTCAGAATCATGATAGCACGGCGAAAAGAAGCATTCGCCTTCATAGGGAACAAATTCCGGATACGCCTTTTGCAATTCCACCGGATCAAACACCTCCGTCTCCAGGAGACTGAATCCAGGCGTGTCCAGGGCCATTCCCCCGGATTGCAGGGGGATCAGTTCGCAGTGCCGGGTGGTATTTTTGCCCCGTTCAATCTTGCGGGACAGATCTCCCGTTTCCAGCTGCAACCCGTACAGCGCGTTGAGCAGCGTAGACTTGCCCGCGCCGGACTGTCCCGAGAACGCATGGACGCTTCCTCGCAGCGCCTGACGCAATTGTTCGATCCCCTCGCCCGTCTTTGCGGAAACCAGGATCGGATCGACCTGCGCGCCGCGATACTGACGGGCGATGTCTTCGGCAAGCGCCGAATCCAAATCGCATTTGTTGATGACAAGACGCACCCGGATTTGCAACCTGCTGGCCGTGACGAGCATCCGATCGATCAGCATCAGATCCGGATCAGGCGAACGCGTGGCGACCACCAGCGCCACCAAATCGATGTTGGCCACCGGTGGCCGAATCAGGCTGTTCCTGCGCGGCTCAATGGATTTGAGCCAGCCGTCCTCTTCGCCGCAACGCGGCTCAAATTCCACCCAATCGCCGACCAACGGCTTCATGCGCACGCGCCGGATCTTGGCCTGCGCGCGCAATTGGTGTACTTCTCCCGCGTCGTCCAGCGCGTAAAAGAACCCGCCTACACCCCGCAAAAGGATTCCCCGCAATCGCCCGCCTCCTATTCAAACAACACCGTATTTTCGCTCATGAGCACGCCGTCCAGATATTCGCGGACAGTATGCTGCCCGGCTTCCTGGCTGGTAAGCTCCAAAAGATGCGTCCCCTTGCTGAGCACCGCCTCGTAGACGGTCAAAACCTGTCCCGAGGGCGTAGTCATCTCCAATCGTACCGGCAGATTGTCCAGCGGCACCACCAGGGTATAGTAGGATACCGAATAGTACGTCGTCTCGACCGACTGGCTGATGGTCAGATCGATCGAATCCCCGGCCATAATCGTCGCCCCCGGAGCAACGGATTGCGCGATAACCGTTCCTGCCGCCGCGTCCGCGGAATAGCCCTCGGTTACCTGGCCGAGTTGGATGCCCTCCGCCTGCATCAGCGCCTTCGCGCCCTCCAGTTCCAGCCCCGTAAAGGTTGGAACCACAACGGTTTCCCCGCTGACCTCAAACGTCACCGAATCTTCCCGGGTAATCCAACCGCTCTGCGGCTCCTGCCCGCAAACGCACCCCGCTTCCACCTCCGAAAGCACATACCGCGCCCCAATGTTTTCCACCGGCATTCCCAAGGACACCAGTTGCGCGGCAGCTTCCTCCAGCGTGCAATTGGTAAAATCCTCCAGATAGATCCACTGGCTGCCCTTGCTGACGGTAATTGTCACCGTCGAGCCCCGTTTTTTGCTGTTTCCCGGCTCCGGAGACTGCCCGATAACCGTGCCCTGCTGGTAATCCTCGCTGTACTCCTCGAATTTCTCCACCGTAAAATCGCTCAGGATTTCGTAAGCTACCTGCTCCGTCTGCCCCAACGCGTTGGGCACCTCGATCATGTCATGCACGGCCAGGAAGTACCACAGCGCCATTCCGATCACCGCCAACCCAACGAATGCGGAGGCAATGCGGGTGGTAAAGCGCAACCGCTTTTTGCGCTTGGCCGCGCGCCTTCTCTGCTGTTCGCGCACCTTTTCCTGCTCTTCGCGGGTGAGCGGATAGTGGACAAATCCCCCGCGGGGACGAAGCAGCGCGTGCCGAAGATCGCCCGCCATTTCCGCGGCCGTCTGATAGCGCCGGAAGGATTCCTTGGCCAGCGCGCGCATGACCACCTCGTCCAATCCCCGGGAGATCGCCGGGTTGATCGAGCGCATACTGCGCGGTTCCTCGCTGACATGCTTCAGCGCCACGGAAACAGCCGTATCCCCGTCAAAGGGCACTTCGCCGGTGAGCATTTCATAGATAACCACGCCCACGGAATACAGATCGCTCTTTTCATCCGCGACCTCTCCGGAAGCCTGTTCGGGAGAAAAATAGTGTACGGAACCCAGCGCGGAATTCTGGCCGTCGTCAATGCGCGTGGTCTGCTGTGCCTTCAGGCGCGCGATGCCGAAATCCGCGACCTTTACATTTCCCTGCTCGTCCACGAGGATATTCTGCGGCTTGATATCCCGGTGCACAATGCCGTTGCGATGCGCGTGATCCACGGCCGCGAGAATGCGAATCGCCATGCGCACGGCCGTGTCCGTGGGGATGCGGCCCTCCCGGCGAATCATTTCCTTGAGGGTCACTCCGGCGACGAACTCCATGACGATATAGCGCATGTTCTCGTCTTTCCCCACGTCCAGGAGATTGACGATGTTCTCATGCGACATCTTGGCGGCCGCCTCGGCTTCCCGGCTGAACCGGCGCACGAATTCCTGGTCCTGCTCATATTCCGGACGCAGCACCTTAATCGCGACTTCCCGGTTGTTTTTCTTGTCCCAGGCCCGATATACGACCGCCATGCCGCCCGTTCCGACGACCTCTTGGATCACATACCGGCCCGACAGAACCCGTCCGATCATCGGAGATCCTCCTCGCCGGTAACCAAAAGCGCCGTGATATTGTCATGACCGCCGCGGTGCAACGCACGCTCGATGAGCGTCTTTACCTTGTCTTCCGGGCGCATCGCAGTCAGGAGAACGCCTAAAATTTCCTTTTCCATAAGCGAACCGGACAACCCGTCCGAACACAAAAGATAGAGATCCCCCGCCCGATAATCGAGCCGGAGCAAGTCCACTTCCACATGCTCGGAAGTGCCCAGGGCACGCGTGATATAATTCCTTTTGGGATGCGTGAGCGCCTCGGAGGGTGTAATCAGCCCGCCCAGCACCATCTCTTCCACCAATGTATGATCGGTAGTAACCTGCAAAATTGCGCGATTGCGCACCAGATAGGCACGACTATCCCCCACCTGTGCGATATGAACGTTCTTCTCTTCCACGCACAGCGCCGTAATGGTCGTTCCCATGCCCTTGCATTCCTCGCGCCGGGAGGCCTCACGAAAAATCTCCGCGTTCGCGCGCTCCACAGCAGCCTTGAGAGTCTGATCCACGGGCCTCCCGGACTTACGCATTTCTTCGGAGAAGACCTGCATGGCCAGCGCGCTGGCCACTTCGCCCGCGTTGTGGCCGCCCATGCCGTCCGCCACGGCGCAAAAGCGTTCGCCGGGCCGGGGCGCGTAGTAGGCGTCCTCGTTGATGGGCCGTACCCGTCCGATATCCGTGGCGGCGTAGACTCTCATGGTCAAATCCTCCGTTTCACAAATCTCTCAGGCGTGCGATTCCGCCTGCAAAACGCTCCTTCGCAGCTGCCCGCAGGCGCCCTGAATGTCGGCTCCCATTTCTCGTCGGATGGTCGCGCTCAGGCCGCGATGCTCAAGCCGATGCTGAAAGGCCTCCACCTCGCGCCGGTCCGGCGGGCACAGATCCCTTTCGGCCACGGCGTTGAGGGGAATCAGGTTTACATGGCAGATCAGCCCCTTCAGAAGCGCCGCCAATTCGTCCGCCTGGCCCGGCGCGCAGTTGACGCCCTTGACCAGCGCGTATTCCACGATCACTCGCCGCCCTGTCTTCTCCACATAGTTGCGCAGCGCCGCGACGACCTCGCGGATCGGATAGGCGTTGGCAACCGGCATCAGCCGCTTGCGTACCTCGTCGTTGGGCGCGTGCAGGGAGATCGAAAGCGTCACCGCCAACCCCTCTTTTGCGAATTGCAGCATTCGGGGGACCAATCCGCAGGTCGAAAGCGAGACGTTGCGCAGCGAGAGATTCAACCCCTCCGGCGCGTTGAGCAGCCGCAAAAAGCGCACGGTGTTCTCGTAATTGTCCAGAGGCTCCCCGCTCCCCATCAAGACGACGTTGTGCACGCGGCGATCCGCCTCGCGCAGCCTGCGATTGACCGCCACGATCTGCCCCAGCATTTCTCCGGGCGTGAGATTGCGAACGCACCCTTCCAGCGTAGACGCACAGAACCGGCAACCCATGCGGCAACCCACCTGGGTGGAAAGGCAGAGCGTATCGCCGTGATGGTAGCGCATCAAAACGCCCTCGATGAGGTTGCCGTCGGGCAGCTTGTAGAGGTATTTCTCCGTCTCGTCCAGGCGCGAACGATAGGCCTCTCGGATTTCCACGGGATTGACCACCCATTCCTCCGCGAGCCGCTCACGAAGCGCCTTGGGAAGGTTGTGCATCTCCTCAAACGGCGTGCCGGAGATTACCCATGAATACAGCTGCTTTGCCCGAAAGCGCGGCTGATCGTTCGCGCGCATCCATTCTTCCAATTCGCAAAGCGTCAGATTCAAAAGTTCTCGCATGGCCTTATGCCCTCACGCGGCGCATCCGCGCGATAAAGAACCCCTCCAGATCGTCGCGGTGCGGAAGGATCTGGAGCATTCCCTCCTGCACATGGGGGCGAAGCGCCTCGGGCAGATATTCGACATTTTCTTCAGGCCGGAATTCCGGATGTTTTTCCAGGAAAGCGCGCACCTGCCCCTGGTTTTCCTCAGGCAGGAGCGTGCAGGTGGAATACACCAGCAGTCCGCCCACGCGCACAAAATTCGCGCAATTTTCCAGAATTTCCGCCTGCAGAGGAATCAATTCCTCAATGCTTTTATCGCTCAGGCGGTATTTGATATCCGGCTTATCGCCGACCACGCCCAGCCCGGAACAGGGCGCGTCCACCAGCACGGCGTCCATCAGCAGGTCGAAATCCGGATAAGGCTTGCGCGCATCGCGCACGGCCGGACGCAGGCTATCGAGGAACATGCGGCGCTTGGCGGCGCGGATCAGATCCACGCGGTGCGCGTGGATATCCCAGGCGTAAACGCGGCCCACGTCGCTCATCGTCTCCGCGATCAGGGCGGCTTTTCCGCCCGGCGCGGCACAAGCGTCGAGCACGTTCATTCCCCTTCTGGGTTCTACGGCAAGCGCCGCCAGCATGGAACTTTCTCCCTGGAGGGAGAAGTATCCGTCGCGAAATCCGTCCAATCGCGTCAGATCCCCGGAGGACGGGCAGCGATAGGCGCCCGGCACGATGCCGCGGGCAAAACTCACGTCCCGGCTGGTCAGATAGTTTTCAAAATCCTCTTCCCCGGTCTTCATCCGATTGAGCCGCACGACCTGCCGAGCGAACGGCGGGCAGGAAACGATCTTTTCTGCCTCCTCCGGACCATACGCCGCGATAAGGCGCCTGACGAGGTTGGGCGCATAGCTGTATTGCACGCTCAAAAAGCCCTCGAAATCCTCTGCGCGATCCGGAAGGCGCAGTTGATTTTCATCTCTGGCGCGGATGACGCCGTGCAGCACCGCGTTGACCAGGCCCGTCAGTCCCTCGCGCTTGGCCGCCCGCACCTGCTTGACCGCCTCGTCCACCGCCGCGTGATCCGGCACGCGGTTCATATACAGAAGCTGCGCGGTCGCGATATGTAGAATATCCTCTACCACGGGATCCTGTTCGCCCTCCAGAAAATTCCGGAGCAGGTATTCGATTTGCAGGCGATTTTCCGCCGCAAGATAGAAGATGCTCGTCGCCAGGCGACGATCCTCGGGCTTAAAAAACTGTGCGTTCAATTGCCTTCCGATCGCCTGCGACGCATACGCGCCGCCGCGAAACACGTCGGAAAGCGCGAAGCGCGCCGCGTCGCGCGCGGAGAACTTGCGCGTCTTTTTCTCCGCCGGACGGCGGGAGTGCAGTTGCGAATGTTGCATACCCCAACCCTCTCTTCGCTTACAAAATGGTTCCTACGGGAATTTGCCGGCCCGCGAGATAGGCCCTGGCAGCCATCTTTTTTCCGCCCGGCGCCTGCAATTCCGTCACTTCCAGTGCCCCTTCGCCGCATTGGATATGCAGGCCCTGTTTGGCCGAAGAGAGCAGCACCTGACCGGGCTTTGCCCCATCCTCCGCCGCCTGGGAAGATTCGCGGGCGCGCAGGATCTTCAGATCTCCGGAATACGCGCACGGCCAGGGGTTTAGCCCCCGCACCTGACATGCGATTTCCCTTGCCGGACGCCGCCAGTCAATTTCTCCCATTTCCTTTTTGAGCATCGGCTCGTAACTTGCCAGCGCCTCATCCTGCGGAACAGGCGAAATTTTCCCCGCAAGATACCCTTCCAATGTCTCGATCAATACCTGCGCGCCCAGCAGCGAAAGGCGTTCCGTCAGTTCCCCGGCGGTTTCCTCCGGACCAATGGCCGTCTCCCGCCGAAGGAGCATCGCCCCGGTATCCAGCCCCGCGTCCGTCAGCATCGTGGTGACGCCGGTCACCGCATCGCCCTGCAAAATCGCCCAGTTGATCGGAGCCGCGCCCCGGTGCCTGGGCAAAAGCGAGGCGTGGACATTGACCGTCCCACAGCGCGGAATCTCCAGAATTTCCCGGCTCAAAATCTGCCCGAACGCCGCGGTCACCATCACATCCGGGCGCAGATTTTTCAGTGCCTCCACGCCTTCCGCCCTGCGAACGCGCTCAAATTGAAAGACCTCGATTCCCCGGTGCGCCGCCAATTCCTTGGCCGGGCAGGCCCTGACCTTGTGCCCTCGCCCCACCGGACGATCGGGCTGGGTGAACGCGCCCACCACGTCGTAGCCGTTTTCGATCAGCGCCTCCAGGGAAGGGCAGGCAAACTCGGGCGTACCCATAAAGACGATGCGCGCCTTCATTGTTCTTCCTCCGGGCGATCGGTGACGTCTTCAATCATCTTGTCCACATAGACCACGCCGTCCAGGTGGTCGGTCTCATGGCAAATCGCCATGGCCAGAAATTCCGTTCCCTCCAATTCAAAGGGCTTTCCGTGCCGGTCTTGCGCGCGCAC
>DVMU01000151.1 GCA_018714825.1 Candidatus Pullichristensenella excrementigallinarum | reverse complement strand
TTTCTTGGGGAAAAGCGGTATGATTATCCTGTCAGCAAAAGCTGAAATCTATCTCGATAAGGAGAATCCACATGAATACCGATAAGATTTTTGCCGAATCCATCGCCAAGGAATACGCACCAAAAAAAGCTTCCAAAGTGGTGGCATTAAAAAAGCTGGACCGCAAAGCCAAGAGCGGGGCGAACATTTTCGCCTACACCTTAGGAATTATAATGACCCTTGTGCTGGGTGTGGGGATGTGTTTTTCCATGGGAACCCTTGGGGACGGGAACACCGGCGCGTTTGCTGCCGGGGTAATCCTTGGCGTTCTCGGCCTTGTGGGCGTGGGGGTCAACTATCCTATCTACCGGAAGCTGCTGGAAAAAGGCAAGCGGAAGTACGCCTTTGAAATTGTCCAGATGGCGAAGGAAATCAGTGAAGAAGCCGAGTAAGGGCCAGGAGGGCGGCGGAAGCATGACCAAGTCGGAGAGCAAATATTTTCGCACCGCCCTGTGCATGGATGAGGCCCTGATTTCCCTGCTGAAAGAGAAGGATCTGGAATATATCACGGTGAAGGAGATCTGCCAGAGGGCGGGAGTGAACCGCTCCACATTCTATCTCCACTATGAAACCATTGCCGATCTGGTGAGCGAAGCGGTGGAGATGGTCAATCAACGGTTTTCGGCCTATTTTGCGGAGACGCAGGACATAAGCGGCGAGATAGGCCGGGCCGATCTGCCGGATCTTGTTCTAATCAGGCGGGAGTATCTGTACCCGTACCTGCGGTTTGTAAGCGAACACAAGGACCTCTACCGGGCCGCGTTCCGTAACCCAAGTCAAATGCGGGCTGATCTGAAATACAGTCAACTCAAAGAGCACATTCTGGAGCCTATCCTGCGGCGGTTCGGCGTCCCGGAGCCGTGCTGGAAATACTGCATCGCCTACTATATTGAAGGCGTTGCGGCCGTTCTCCGGGAGTGGCTGGCTGCAGATTGTCATGATCCCATAGAAATGATCGCTGATGTGATCGAGGAATGCGTTCACCCCACGGAGGGAATTCGAGAGAAACGACAGGGAGACACAGACGATGTTTCTACGACTGAAACGGCTCCGGGAACAATGTAATAGGGATTTTCGGTTTAAAACCTTTGCAGGTTCCTGGGCTTCCCTTTGTCTCACGCTGATCTTTGCAGCGTATCACGGATTTCTTGGACTAAACCTTTCCTCCCTATGGCACGGGAGCATTTGCGTATACTATCTGCTACTGATGTTTATTCGGGGCATTGTCCTGCTCACGAACCATGCCGCTGGGACGAAGAACCCGGACACGCAGCGCCTGTGGAGACAGAGGGCTTTTTCTGCCAGCTCTGCCATGCTGATCGTCCTGAATTTCGCCTTGATCGTGCCAGTCTCTCTTATGGTCCGGATGGAAAAACCGGTCAACATGGGATTGACCCCTGCCATCGCCATTGCGGCATACACCACCTGTAAAATCACGCTGGCCATTGTGAATATGCGAAGAAGCGGGGTGCATCCCCTGCTGATCCGTGAGCTGAGAACTATCAATCTGATCGATGCCCTTGTGGCTATCCTCACCCTCCAGAACACGCTAATTATGGTCAATTCGACTGCAGGCGAAGAAACCGGCATGATTACCCTAACTGCTGTCTCCAGCGGCTTGATCTACCTAGCGATCATGATTCTGACGATTCAATTATTTCTCAAGCAAAAGCAAAGCCTACAGGCGGCTAAACCTGTAGGCTTTGCTCTACACTAGGGTCAAACCGAAATCTCATGTTCCGTCTGGAACTTGAAGGTCAGCCGCCCACCCCGGTAGACGGTTACAGTAAAATAAAACGATAACCCAATAATTAAACGATACCCATAAATCAAGCGATAGCCTGCTGCTACCCAGCACCTTTGCGGACTGGGTTGGCGACAGGCTATCGCTTTGTCTGGTGATAGCTGGGGTCGATAAAAGCCCAAAAGCCCTTGAAATCAGGGCTTTCAGGCAAAATGAAAGCACCGCAACCTTGATACCCATTGTATCAAAATTTCGGTGCTTTTCTGGCGGAGAAGGTGGGATTCGAACCCACGGGCCCGGCTAAGGGCTTACCCGATTTCGAGTCGGGGCCGTTATGACCACTTCGATACTTCTCCACGGCCTTTTTATTATAGACAATGGAGAAGAAATTGTCAAGGGAGCGCGGTCATTAAATCTGTGCGACTGCGCAGCGCTACGCAAGCCCGGCGATGCGCGCCAACGTCGCAGTAAAGAGGCAGCAGAGAAACCCCAGCATCGTCGGCAGCAGGAAGGCGACGAGCGTCCAATACCCCCGGCGCGTTTCCTTGTAGATTGTGATCAGGGTTGTGGAGCAAGGCCAGTGCATCAGGGAAAAGAGCACGGCGTTCAACGCCGTCAACCACGTCCAGCCATTGGCGACGAGCACATTTTTCAGCGCGCCCATATTCTCCATTTCGACCAATCCACCTCCCGCCGTATACGCCATCACAGCCAGGGGAAGCACGATTTCGTTGGCCGGAAGCCCCAGGATAAACGCCATGAGAATCACGCCGTCCAAGCCCATTAGCCTGCCAACAGGCTGGAGGAAATCGGTCGCATAGCTTAAAAGCGTCTTCCCTTCTATGCTGGCATTGGCCAACGTCCAGATGATCAGGCCTGCCGGGGCGGCAATGGCGACGGCGCGGCCGAGCACGAACAGCGTCCGATCGAGCACGGAGCGCACGATCACATGACCAACCCTCGGCGCGCGAAAAGGCGGCAATTCCAGCGTAAAGGAAGAGGGAACGCCTTTGAGCAGCGTGGCCGACAACAACCTTGAAGCCAAAAACGTCATCGCGATTCCCAGCAGGATCACTCCGGTAAGCGCCGCCGCGGAAAGAACAGCGCCGCCAAAGAGCGCTCCCCCGCCCACAAAGAAAACCCCGATCAGGGAAATCATCATCGGAAAACGTCCGTTGCAGGGCACAAGGCTGTTGGTGAGGATAGCGATGAGCCGCTCCCGTCGGCTGTCGATGATGCGGCAACCGACCACTCCCGCCGCGTTGCATCCAAATCCCAGGCACATCGTCAGGCACTGTTTGCCGCAGGCCCGGCAGCGTTGAAAGCACCGATCCAGATTGAAGGCAACGCGCGGCAGATATCCCAGATCTTCCAGAAGCGTAAACAGCGGAAAAAAGATCGCCATGGGCGGAAGCATGACCGACACAACCCATCCCAGGACGCGCAGCATCCCCTCCGCGAGAAGCCCGATTACCCAATTCGGCGCGTTCAGCGAAGCGAGCATTCCCGCAAATCCTTCTTCCAGGCGCGCAAACATCCCGGAAAGCACTTCGGAAGGATAATTGGCTCCAAGAATGGTGATGTAGAACACAACGGCCAGCGTAAGCAACATGATGGGAATACCGGTCTTGCGGGAGGTGAGAATTTTGTCCCACCTCGCCTGCCTCCGGGAAGCGTCTCCCTGTTCGAACACGCACGCGTGGACGATTTCCTCTGCGCGCCGATAGAGGCACTGTACCATTTCCTCTCGCGGATTGGAGATTGACCTTGGCGCTTTTTCCAGAATCGCGGCAATTCCCGGCAATTTTTCCACGGAATCCCCTAAAAACGCCTCAATCCGCGCAAGCCATTCCCGATCTCCCTCCAAAAGGCGGCAGGCCAGCCATCGCGGGCGAAGCGCAAGTCCCAATCGCGTCAGTTCCTCCTCCAGCGGAGCAATGGCGCTTTCCAAAGCCGCGGAATAACGCGGAAGCCGGGGATGGCCCTCTCCCCGCATAGCCCTATCCGCAGCCTGGAGAATCGCGTCGATTCCCTTGCCGCTGCGCGCGGCAGATCCCACCACCGGGACGCCCAACTCCCTCTCCAGCGCTTCTAAATCCACCCGAATGTGTTTCTTCCCCGCCTCATCCAGCAAATTTACGCACACGGCCACGCGATCGGTAACTTCCATAATCTGCAAGATCAAATGGAGGTTGCGTTCCAGGCAGGTCGCATCGCAGACCACCACCACCGCGTCCGCTTCGCCAAAGCAGATAAAATCGCGCGCCGCCTCCTCTTCCGCGGAACGCGCGCTCAGGGAATACGCGCCGGGCGTGTCCACAAGCACATAATTTTTCCCTCCAAATGCGCACCGTCCCCACGCGCTCAGGACGGTCTTGCCCGGCCAGTTTCCCGTATGCTGACGCATCCCGGTCAATTGGTTGAAGACCGTGCTCTTTCCCACATTCGGATTACCCGCCAGCGCCACCACCAAATCGCCTTCCCGCAGGCATTCCCGCAGCGCTTCCGGGGAAACGCATTGCGCTTCGCCTCGCATGGATTTCATGCCGTTTCCCCCTCCTCTCGCAAATAGACCTTTTCCGCATCCTTTCTGCGCAGCGCGATCACTGCGCCGCGAATCCAGTATGCGCGCGGCTCTCCGGAAGGCGCGGCAAACAGGCACGCCACCCGCGCGCCCCCGGTCAATCCAATATCCATCAGGCGCGCCATCATATTTCTTTCGCCCTCCTGGGAAACCGCCTCGACAAAGGCGCTTTCTCCCGGCCGGAGCGCGTTTAACGTTCGATTCATGCCGATTCCTCCGATCCAAATTCTGGCGGCACGGCAGATGCCGACAGGGTATCTTATGGATTCCCGAACGCAGGCGTTCGCCAATGTTGGGACTACAAAGGCGGATGCCGCATTTCCGCGAACATCCGCCCATAGAATCGGGAATGATCCATTCCGTTATATTTCCGCTCTGGCCTCGGCTTTCCAATTCTCCTCTGCTTGAATAAAAACCCGCCGATCTTTATTCCACATATCAAAAGTTCTTTTCAATATGCCACGGCGCGCCGCATCTAAATCCATATGCCAGTGGTTCGATTTCCACGCGCTCTCTTCCTCACACCCCCGCGAAAGCCACCGTCAATATTTCCCTTCGCCCTCGCAGATATCGCATATCCCCGAGCCTTTGCAAATGATACATTCCTCGTATCCGTTTCCATAGTCATCGCTTCCCGTCCCGCCGCAATATGCGCACTTTCCGCTTCCGCCGCATTCGGGGCATCGCGTTCCGCCTTCGACGAGATACGGCCCGCCATCCCCCAGCACGAATGTCATCGCATCCGGCACGGCGAGCGCAAACCACAGCGTACCCGCTTCCCCATTCGCGAGTTCTTCCGACTTCCCTGCGACATAGAGCGCCAGATCGGCCATTCCCGTTTCGGCGGAAAAGGACATGTATTTGATCATCACGCCTTCCGTGGCATTGCTCTTGGGCGTAAAGCCCGCCTCTCTGGCTGCCTCCGTATAATCCACGATGATGGACGCCGCCTCATCTATCGTCATCTCTACTTCGTAAAGATAGGTATGATAGGGGCCGCTTTTCTCTTGGGAGGCCCTGTACAGTTCCCCTTCCACACCCAAAAGTACGCCGACATCGGGAAGTTGCGGATCTTCTTCCGCATATGTGCAAAACGTGAACAACAAAAGGATGCCAAGCAACAGGGAAAATTTCTTCATGCCTCAAATCCACCTTTCCGCAAAAATCCTTGAAGAAATGGCGAGCGCCTTACAACGCGTTCCCAGCCTTCTTCCAAATCAGTACATGTCTTTATTGTATTTGTTTGCGAACGCCTTGTCAAATTAGGAAACCGCATGTTAGCGAAATTTACATCTACAACGTTCTAAGAGAACCGCGCCGGTCGGGTGCGGCTCCAAATTCCCCTTGCGCCGAAATTCGTCGGGCTGGAAGACGAATGACTGTGCGGACGGCAAGCCTGTTCGCGCAAAAGCTGCTCTGCCCGCCGAGCCGATTGATCGGGCTTGAGGCAGGAAGCTACGAAGCGTGGTGCATAGACGAGGCGATGTTCACCGTGATGCTGCGCCTGTCGGAGGGGCGCAAGCTGCGGCCGAAGAAGTCGGAGGACAACCGGGCGCTGCTCAAGCAGTTGGGGCTGTAGGTAAGATTTAGGGGAAGCCAAGTATATAAAAAATTCCCGCCGATTAAAAAGATTCAACGACGGGAAAAGAAGGATACAGAATGCTTACTCTATGTAAAGAACATATGCGTAAGAATCAGGAGCTCTACGTACAGTGTATACATACCCATTATAATAACACTGACAAGACTGATCTGGGGAAAGATTTTCGATCGGTAATTCATCATTAAATTTAGTCACATATCTTGCGAAGCTTTCTGCTTCTGGATGTCCTTCTATATCCGCAAGCGCTTTGGCCATGGCGGCGAGGCAGTCCCTCAAAAATTTGGGTGTTTTTTCTCCGTAAACATTTAAGCGCCATCCCAAATGGTGATACATAGAAAATTCTGTAGAAGGGTCGTCTGCAAAGGCAAAGCGGATGTCGTTATCGTCAACGGAGGTGACCCGCTACTGACAACCGGGAACATGGAAGATGCTCACGCAATTATCGGGGTTCTCAGCAGCATCATCGAAAGCCACAGGATTTATTCATGAAATTGAATTGATTGCATGACAGCGCCTGCGATGTCGCCGGCGCTGTTTTCTATGGAACCGCGAGAATACGCTTGCATATTCGGCCTCGGGCGTGATATAATACTGGCAAATATTGAAACGAATTCAAGATTCGTCGGAGGTGATTGGATGACTTACATTCATCGAAGCATTGAAGAACGCCTTGTCAAGGCATCGGAGACATTCAAGGCCGTATTGGTGACCGGCCCGCGCCAGGTCGGAAAATCCACCGTGCTGAAAAAGGTGTTCCCTGACCGGAAATATGTGTCGCTGGATGATCCCTTTCTTGAGGAGCAGGCCAATCAGAACGGTTCCATGTTCATGATGCTCAACCAGCCTCCCATCACGTTTGACGAGGTTCAGCGGGCTCCCGTTCTATTCCGCTATATCAAGATGAAATGCGACGAAACGGATGCTAAGGGCCTCTATTGCCTGTCCGGCTCCCAGCAGTTCAAATTGATGCAGAATGTCTCAGAGACGCTTTCGGGCCGGATCAGCATTCTTGAATTGTCCGGCCTGTCGCTGCGTGAGATGCAGGGCGATTCTTTCAACCAGCGCTTCCTGCCAACGATGGAGTATATTCTGGAGCGCCAGAAAACAGCGAAAACCCCTGAGAATATCTGGGAAATCATCCATCACGGTTCTTATCCAGCGCTGCAAGATGAGAATCTGGAATGGTCAACCTTCTATGCCGATTATGTGCGTACCTATATTGAACGCGATGTACGCGAGCTTTCCGCTGTGCAGGATCTGGATGCGTTCCGCCGATTCATGATCGCTGCGGCAGCGCGCACTGGCGAAATGCTCAACTATTCCAACATCGCTGACGAGGTTGGCAAGGATGTTGCGACCATCAAAAATTGGATTTCCATTCTGGAAACATCCGGCATCATCTATCTGCTTGAGCCCTATGCATCCGCAGTGCTGAAACGCGCCATCAAAACGCCCAAGCTCTATTTCCGCGATACCGGTCTGGCGTGCTATCTGACCCGCTGGTTGACGGCCGATACACTGGCGTATGGCGCGATGAACGGCCCTATGTTTGAAACCTTCGTCATTTCGGAGATCCTGAAATCCTTCTCCAACTCTGGTCTTGATTACCGTTATTTTGTTTCTTACTACCGGGGAAAGGATAAAGCAAAGGTACAGAAAAACGGCGTAAGCGTAGAAATGGAAAGCGAGATCGACTTCATCATCGAGGAAAACGGCGTGCTGTATCCCATCGAGATTAAGAAAGCCTCCAACGTTCACGCGGACATGGCGAGCGCGTTCCAAGTACTTGATAAGATTCCTGAGAAAAAGCGCGGTATGGGCGCGGTGATTTGCACCTGTTCCCAGCCCGGTCAGCTGCGTGAGAATGTGCTGCAGATCCCCGTTTGGTATATCTGATACAGAGGTGAGATCATGAGTTACGATAAGACGATGAATTTCCTGATCTTCGACGGGAATCCGAACGGACTCATTATGGGCGAATTGTCGAACTGGAATGGTCGCGTCTATAAGATTTCCAGAAGTGCATTGGCCAGCTTTGCGCATCGTCCGGATTGCCAGCACACCGGTGTGTATTTTCTGTTTGGCCGAGATCAGGATATGAATGATACCATCTATGTGGGCGAGGCTGAGCATATGCTGGGCAGGCTGAAGCAGCACATCAACGACCACGAGGAATGGAACGATTGCGTTGCGGTCATCAGCAAGGACGACCATCTGAACAAGGCGCATGTAAAACACTTGGAGCACGATTTCTACCAGCTTGCCATGCACGCGCACCGCTATGCTGTCACAAACAGTACCGTGCCTACCTGCAGCTCGGTTTCAGAATACGATCAGGCGATGGCTATCGGAATTTATCGATCATACGAAGCTGCTGGTCAATACGCTTGGATATAAGGCGTTTGAAGGGATTTCTGTCGTTCCTGCGCCGCCAATTATACCGCCTTCTGTGATGGAATATGCAATCAAGGGCAGTCGGGGTGCAGACGCACGCGGTATTAGCGTGGCGGAAGGCTTTACGGTTTTGAAGGGATCGAAGGTTGCGCCGGATGTCACGCCCAGCTTTTCGGTTGTGCTTCAGAAAATCCGTAACCGATTGATTGAAACAGGTGTGATTGGCAGCGATTTTTGTTTCACGCGCGATTATTTGTTTTCCAGCCCGTCAACGGCTGCCTCTGTTGTGCGCGGGGCCAGTACAAATGGCCGCACCGCCTGGAAAAACAGTGACGGAAAATCGCTTGCAATGGTTGAGGCCATGGAGATGAATGAATAATATGCGCACCCATGAAACCCTTGGGTGCGTCTGCCCGGCTTAGTGACAGGCTGAAGCCGCCGCATATGCGACGGCCTTTCCATTACGTTACAGCCCGATCTCCTGCGCCACTTCGCGCATCCCGAGGATGGTCTCCTCGATCACCGTATCCAGCGGCATCTCAAGCATCTGCGCACCCTTTTCAATCAGGTCGCGATCCACGCCGGCGGCGAACGCGCGCGTCTTATATTTCTTCTTCACGGATTTGAGTTCCAGATCCATCACGCTCTTGGACGGGCGCATGATGGCGACTGCGGTAATCAATCCGGTCAATTCGTCGATGGTAAACAGCGTCTTTTCCATCCGGCTCTCGGGCGGCAAATCGATGCACACGCCGTGTCCGTGGCTGGCGCATCCGCGCGACACCACCGCGTCCACGCCCGCCTGATCGAGAATTTCCAGGGTCTTCTTGCAATGTTCCTGCGGATACTTCTCATAATCGAGATCGTGGAGCAATCCCACCACGCCCCAGAGTTCCTCATCCTCTCCGGCAAGGCGGGCGAAATGGCGCATTACGCCTTCCACGGCCTTGGCATGGTTTAGCAGGTGTGCATCCTGGTTGTACTGGGTCAACAGTGTCCATGCCTGTTCACGGCTGGGGATCACGTTTCTCCCTCCATTTCGTGTACGTCGTATCCCGGCTTGCGGGATTTTCCGTGTTGCCGGTCAAAATTCTCCTGATTTTTCCGCACATAGCGGGAAAACAGCTCCTGCGCATCCATGCCGCTTCTGAGCGCCATGCTCACGAAGAAATGGAACAGATCCACGATTTCTTCCTTCACATAGTCCTCATCCACGTCCTTGGGGTTCTTCCACCATTTGAAATTCACCCCGTCGAGCATTTCCGCGAGCTCGGAAAGGGTGGCCAGCGTCAGCCGCTGGAGCCACTCTTCCCTTCCGATCCCTTCCAGATGGCGCAGCGAATCGATTTCGCGATTGAGCGCCTCCTGCATCCGAAAAACCTCTTCGAGCTTATCCATAGAGCGGGAACTTCTCGCACAGGGCGATGGCGCGCTCGCGCACCTGGGGAACGGGCTTCATTTCGATCACGTCCGCGATCATATCCGCGATTTCGCGCATGGCGGGCTGATCCATGCCGCGGGTCGTGACGGCCGGGGTTCCGATGCGCAGGCCGCTGGTGACAAAGGGCGAACGCTGCTCGTTGGGAACGGTATTCTTGTTGGCGGTGATGTGCGCCTCGCCCAGGAGCGCCTCCAGTTCCTTGCCGGTCATCTCGCGTCCGGAAAGGTCGATCAGCATCAGGTGGTTGTCCGTCCCGCCGGAGACGAGCTTCACGCCGCGCGCGCTCAGCTGCTCGGCCAGAGCCTTTGCGTTGCTGAGGATATTCGCCTGATAGGTCTTGAAATTCTCTTCCATGGCCTCCTTGAAGCACACGGCCTTGGCCGCGATCACATGCTCAAGCGGGCCGCCCTGGGTGCCGGGGAAGATCGCCTTGTCGATGGCCTTGGCGTACTGCTCGCGGCAAAGGATCATGCCGCCGCGCGGGCCGCGCAGGGTCTTGTGCGTGGTGGTGGTCACCACATCCGCATAGGGCACCGGGCTCATGTGCAGCCCCGCCGCCACCAGGCCGGCGATGTGCGCCATATCGACCATCAGGAGCGCGCCCACTTCGTCCGCAATCTCGCGGAACTTCTTAAAATCGATGGCGCGCGGATAGGCGCTGGCGCCCGCCACGATCAGCTTGGGCTTGGCTTCCTTGGCGATGCGCAGCACTTCCTCATAATTGATGCGCTCGGTTTCCTTGTCCACGCCATAGGAGACGATGTGGAAGTATTTTCCGGAAAGATTGACCGGGCTTCCGTGCGTGAGGTGGCCGCCGTTGGAAAGATCCATGCCCATGATGGTATCGCCCGGATTGAGCAGCGCGAAATACACGGCAATGTTGGCCTGCGCCCCGGAATGCGGCTGCACATTGGCATGTTCCGCCCCGAAGAGCTTTTTGGCGCGATCCCGCGCGAGGTTTTCCACGATGTCCACATATTCGCAGCCGCCGTAATAGCGCTTGCCCGGATAGCCCTCGGCGTATTTGTTGGTCAGGTGCGAACCCATGGCCTCCATGACCGCCTCTGTGACGAAATTTTCCGACGCGATCAATTCAATATGCGTCTGTTGGCGCTTGAGTTCCAGTTGCATGGCCTCATAGATTTCCGGATCAGCCGCCTGAACGGCTTTGTACTGAAGCATGTGCTTGCCCCTCCTTGGTTTGCTGGTGTCGCAAAAATCCGCGCAAACGCGCCGTCTGCGATTTTAGACGTTGGCTTTATTCTAATGCAACCGCTCTCTGCCGACAAGCGCCTATGTGTTAAGGAATCAAAAGGAAATACGAACATATTCCCGGGAACTACGGATTTTGTTCGGAGAAATGTATGCTTGACAAGCGGACGGGTTTGCATTATCATCGAAAGGAGGAGGTCGTGCGATGGTCATCTTGGGAATCGATCCAGGGTTGGCGACAATGGGATACGGCGTGATCGAAGTCGAAGGGGAAAAGCGCCGCGTGATCCAGTTTGGCACGCTGACGACCAAGGCCGCGGAGCCGACGCCGCAGCGTCTCCGCTCGATTTTTTTGGGAGTCAATCAGCTCATGGACATCTATCAGCCGGATGATGTCGCCTTTGAGGAGCTCTTCTTTTCCAAAAACGTGACCACCGGCATCAACGTCAGCCAGGCGCGGGGAGCGGCCCTGGTCGCGGTCGCCACGCGCACGGAAAACCTGTACGAATATACGCCCATGCAGATCAAACAGGCGATCACGGGTTGGGGCGGGGCGGACAAGCATCAGATACAGATGATGGTCAAGGCGCTTTTGAACATGCGCGAAATTGCCCGGCCGGATGACGCGGCGGACGCGCTGGCCGTCGCCCTGACGCACGCCAACTCCATGAAGATGAAAAAGCTGTTCAAGATCCAATAGGAGGGCCTATGTACGCGCATATTGAGGGAACGGTAGCGGAAAAGACGTCGGATTCCATCGTGCTGGATGCGGGAGGCGTGGGATACTTGCTGATGGTCAGCGCGCAGACGCTTTCGGACGCCCCCTCGGTGGGCGATCGCATGAAGCTGTACTGCTGGCTCAGCGTGCGCGAGGACGCGCTGGAATTGTTCGGCTTCTCTACCCGCGAAGAAAAGCGCATGTTTGAACGGCTGCGTTCGGTCACGGGCGTCGGTTCCAAGAGCGCCCTGGCGATCCTTTCCTCCCTGCCTTTGAAGGATCTGACGCTCGCGTTGGTCGCGGGAGACGCGCAGGCGCTCACGCGCGCCCCCGGCATCGGCAAAAAGACCGCGCAGCGCCTGGTTTTGGAATTGCGCGAAAAGGTGGAGCAGAGCGAATTGGTCGGCGCCGCCTCCGCGCCCGGCACGATCCGGCAGGGACCGGAAGCAGAAGCCGTGGCCGCGCTCATGGCCCTGGGATACGCCTCGAGCGAGGCCGCGCGGGCCATCGGCGCCGTGGCGGGCAAATCTGAGAAGGTCGATGAATTGATTTTCCTGGCGCTGAAAAATCTGGGGCAGTAATGCAATCCTCTTTATCCCTGTCGGTTTGCGGAAAGCCAGGGGCTTTTCCGGGATCGTCGGGGATTTTCTTTGCGTTTCGGCGCGCCTTCGCGGGCAAAAACAATCCCCCAATCCGGCTCCAGGGCCATCGGATTGGGGGGCCGCATTTGGGGGAAGATGCGCTCCATCATCGGGAAATCCCTGTCTTTTGCGGGTCTGCGCCTTTCTCATCCCTCCGTCTTCTGCGCTCTGCGAGCAAAAAGACAATCGCGCCCGAGAGCATCACAATCACTCCCCAGCGGAGGATCGCTCCATAGAAGCGAATCTGCGCGTACTCCTCGGTGCGCAGGAAGACCGGCGCGGCGGCGGAGCTGGTCAATCCCCAGAAGCGCTCGCTGATGGAAGAAAGCTCGACGATGACTTCCGGAATCCATTCCGTAAACACCATCATTGGCTCGATCAGCACCGTCAAAAGTCCGTAAGCAGCGCCGATCAGGGCCGCATATCCCGCCAGCCACATAAGGACTTTCCAGGCGATATTTCCCAGCATCGAGCGCAAATAGGTGCGTTTGAGCTGTTCTTTCCAGTTCGCAAAGCCGCGCAGCACCCGCCGGTTGAGGCGCCTGAGCAGCGCAAACAACGCGCAAAAAAGGAAAAATACCGAAAGTAGCCGCACAATCATGGTACAGCGCATGATTTCCTTGGAAAGATCGTGGAAGGTTCCACCCTCGCTCCATTGGGTGCGCACCGCTTCTTCCATCGCGCGCGACGCGCCGGACTTGGGAATCGGAACCGCCGCGATTTCCAGCAAATCCATCTGCACACGCCCGTCTGCCAGCGCTGCCAGCGGCACATAGATCGAATACTGCTCCGATTCTCCGACGTTTCTGGCATAGCGCGTCACGCCGACGACCTCATACCAGGCCTGTTCAATCTGTATCTTTTCTCCGATCGGATCGATCGTGGGGAAGAGCTTGAGCGCCAGCGGCTGATCGATCACCGCCACGCGCACGCCCTTTTCCAATTCCTCCTGGCTCGGCAGCCTGCCCGCCACAAGGTATTTGGGATAGACTCCAAACCAGCCCACCCCTGTTCCCCAGAGCTTGGCCGTGGCCGATCCTTCCGGACTTGTGAAGGTCACCGAATGCCGAACCGCCCCCATCGCGCTTTCCGAGAGCACTTCCGTTAGGCCCGAGCGCGTTTCCTTCCATCGATCGATCAGGCCGGAAAGCTCGGAAGCGGTATCCTGCTCTTCTGTGACCGGCATTTCGACCGGCGCGATTTTGCGGTATTGCAAAAGATCCGGCACGCGCGCCATTCCCCAGAAGCCAAACGCCAGCAGCAAAATCCCCAATATCGGCAATACCAATCCGCGCGGCCTTACGTTCCTCTTCGGCTCCATATCAATTCACATACTCCATCACAGTCGTGCCTTCGGAAATGGCCCGATCTTCCATATAGGCGACCTGCTCCCAGCTGATCTCGTCGGAAATGGAGCAAACGCCCTCAACCTCGGCCAAAACCGTCACTTCCAGCTTTGCGATGACCAGGCTCTTGGTGCCGAACGCGCTCTGCTGCTCCCGCGCGACATACACATACCGGTCTTCCCCGCTGCCGCGCACCGCACTCGAGGGCAAAAGGGTCGTGCTCTGCTTGGCCTTGTAGAAGATCTTGATAGTCGTCTCCGTATCGGCAATGGCGGAACTTCCGCCCACGCCCTTGAGCAGTTTCTTGGTCAGTTCCACATCCGCGTATTTGCGTCCTTCGGGCGTAACTCCCGTGGCGATGACCTCGCTTTCCAATTCCGAACCCTTGGCTCCTTCAAAGGTGACCTCGGTTCCCTTGGAGATCGTGAGCGTGGAGTCTTCCGTATCCACGCGCAAAACCGGCATCTCTTCCGCCGGGCAGAAGGAGTACGCCGCCGTATTTGCGTCAAACGTCTCGCCGGCTTTGACGTTGATCTCCGTAATGAACCCGTCCTCCGGCGCGGTCACGCGCTGTACCTGTACCTGCATCACGCTCAGATTGAGCAATTGCTGTTCGCAATCGGCCAGTTTTTCTTCCAGAGACAGTTTCCCGGTGATATAGCTGCGGACATTTTCATCGATATTGTAGCGCTCGGCAAGCGCCATGGCCTCCTCCGCCTGGGAAAGCGCCTCCCGGTCGCCTGCGTTCTTTTCAAAGGCAGCAGTCAATTCTTCGCTCGCGCCTTCGGGCAAAGTCCCGTCCTCGTTCAGGGAAAGGCCCTCCACGCGCAATAGCGTCTCCATCTCGATGCGGCTCTCCAATTCCTTATCCTGGCAGGAAGACAGCGTGCAATACGCCTCTCTCCAGTCGAGCTCGATCTGGCGGAGACGAACACCCTTGTTTTTCTGTTCCAGCTCCATAAGTTCCCGGTTCGTCTGATCGTAGGTGTCGCGCAAGGTCTGCACGTTCTTATCGTAATCCGCGATGGACGCGGTAAACAGAAGATCCCCTTCTTCCACCTCATATCCCGCTCCGACCTTGACCGACGCGATATTGAGCGTCAAATCCTTCGCGCCCGGAAGCGTGACGGGCTTGGATTCGGGAAACACGGTTTTTGCCGTCAGTTCCACCGTCTGCTCCAATTTCCCCTGTTTGGGAGAATAGAGCTTGACCTTAGGGGTTGTAATCGTGCGAATGGTGCCCGAAAAGAACATACACAGCGCGACGACAACGGCCAACACGATCAGACCCCGTATGGCAAACCTCTTCATATTCATCGTTCCAAACACCCTTTACTTCAGTTCAGTGAGCTGAATGCCCATGAGAATGTCCTTTTGGAAATACAGGTAGACAAACAGCGCCGGAAGAATATACAGCGCCGCGCCCGCGAATTCCACGCCGGAGCTTTTCTCCGTCAATTGATTGAACATCACCGATAGCGGCATCCATTCCTGCTTTCCCGCCAAATACGTCAGCGGCTGTTCCACCAGATTCCAGCAATCCGCGAACGAGAGCGCCACCGCCGCCCCAAGAATCGGACGGCACACCGGCAACACCACATACAGAAAGCTCCGGAACGTACCCGCGCCGTCGATTTGCGCGGCCTCGATCAGCTCCTTGGGCAGCCCGATCATGTACTGCCGGAGCAGGAAGATGTAAAACGGCGCAAAGCAAATCGGCAGGATCACCGCCCAAACGGTATTTAAAAGCCCGAGCGTGCGCAGTGTCAGCACATTGGGCACCATCGTCACCTGAAAGGGCAACAGCATCAGCATGATCACCACGAAAAAGATCGCGTCCCGGCCCCGGAATTGAAAGCGGCTGAGCGCGTACGCCATCATCGGGATCACCAATGCCTGCCCGAGCAAAATCGCGCCCGCGTACATCGCGGAATTGCATAGCAGCCGCAAGACCGAGACGTCTTCGATCAGGATATTGTAATATTGGCTGAGCGAAAATACCTTTGGAGCCAACTTGATTTCCATCCACTGACTGCTGTCATAATTGCCGCGCGTGCCCATAAAGGCCTTGATCTCCTCGGGGGAGAAAAACGAATACAATGCCGTGAGAACCACGGGCAACAGGATCACGATCGCCACGACCGCCAGCAAAAACCGTGTCAGGAGGTGATTGTTGCGAATTCTTCTCATCTCGCGCCTCCTAACTGATGTTCTTTTGCAGCTTTCGCTGGATCAGGAACAATATGCCGAACAGCAGGAATACCAGCACGGCAAAGCTGTACGCGGCGGTCGTCACGTTCTGATAATTGAGCTTGGAAAACATATTGTTCATATAATTTTGCAGCGTATAGACCGACGGATCGGGATACGCGCCGCCGATAAAATAGACTTCCTTGAAAATCTTGAACGCATTGATCCAGGCCATCACGAACACCAAAAAGGCGCTGGGCGCCACCATGGGCAGCGTGATGGAGAACGCCTGGCGGAAGAACCCCGCGCCTTCCAGCCGCGCATATTCATACAGCGGCTTGGGAATCGATTGCAGGGCGGCCAGAAAAATGATCACCGAAAATCCGAGGTTTTTCCAAACGAACAGAAGGATTATCGGGAACCTGAGCGCGCTTCCCTCCAGCCAGCTCACGCGCCCCGCTCCCAGCGCGGTCACCAGCCGATTGGCGACCCCGCCAAAGTCAAACGCCACCAGCCAAATCAGCAAAATCGCCGAAGAGGGCATCAGGTAGGGCATCAATACGCTGTTGCGAAAAAACGCTCCCTTGGGCTTGATGCGGTTGAGCAACATGGCCACGATAAACGATAAAACCCATACCAGCGGCGTACAGATCAGGGAGAGTTCCATCGTGTTTTTCAATCCCAATTGGAACATCTCATTTTGCCAAACCGCCTTGTAGTTGTCAAACCAGACAAATGCGTTTTTATAGCTTCCGTCCGTAAAACTGTACCAGATGCCTCCCAGAAACGGCACTATGTAAAAGACCGTAATCCCCAACAGCCCCGGAAGCAGATACAGCCATACGGATTTTTTGTGGGTGAACAACCTTCCGTCCTCCTCTGGAACCGAATCTTTCGCAATCTACGCGCGCCGTGCGCGTCTCCAAAGCGCCGATCGAACCGTTGATCGGCGCTTTTCGAAGACCGGAAGACGCTTTATGTGCCCTCCAGCACCATCATCTTGAGCTTCTGATCCACGCCCTGGATAAACTCCTCGGCGGAAATCGCGCCGTCGGAATATTTTTGCAGCAATTCATAAAATTCCATGCTGCTCTCGCCTTCCATGCCCGCGTAGCGGGAAATCACCATCCAATCCGTCTTTTCACGATAGTCTGCGATGGATTCTTCGGTCGCCATCCAGGCGCCGTTTTTGAGGAATTCCGCCTTGTCCTCTTTGGCCTGTTCCAGCTGCTCCTGGTACTGCGCCTTATCATCCTCGTCCGCCTGCTCCAATTGTTCGGTCAGGTTCGCGATGTTCGTATCAAAGTATTCCAGGGACTGATCGAAACTCGGATTGGGAATGGGATCGTTCTTTGTGGGATCAATTTTTACCAGGAATGTATCGTCCAGGTTCTTTG
The DNA here is from genome assembly GCA_018714825.1 of Candidatus Pullichristensenella excrementigallinarum. Lineage (GTDB taxonomy): Bacteria > Bacillota > Clostridia > Christensenellales > Aristaeellaceae > Pullichristensenella > Pullichristensenella excrementigallinarum. The sequence continues at coordinate 1,645 of DVMU01000151.1, read as the reverse complement.
CGACCGTCTCCAGAAATTGAATTGCCAGATCCTGATCGGGAGAATAGGGATTGACAAACAGCACACCCATTTGGACCTGCACCATCGGCTTGATCCCTTCTCCGATTCCCAACAGCAGCGGCTGCGTGTTTTCGTTCTGCCAGAAGGGGGAAAGATCCGACATATAGCCCGGGAAAAGCACGAGTTTCTCGTTTGCGTCCTCCCAGGACCATTCCTCCGCGTCCTCAGCCAGTCCGAGCGCCGCGAAATCTACCGATTCCAATCCCTCCAACATGGCGCGGAATTCTGGGGTATCAAAGGCAAAGGTGTTTTCCGGCTGCGAGATGTACAGCAGGTATTCCGATACCATGTTGTACAGCAATTCGTTTTTCTGGGTTTGCTGGGTAGAATACATCTCAAACGCAACCACGTCCGGATGTTCTTCCAAAAGCGCCGGCAGGCGATCCCGCAAAAACGCGAAATATTCCGGCCAGGTTTTCGGCATATCCTCCGAGGTCAACCCCAGCTTTTCCATCGCCTGGGTATTGTAGAAGCGGCAATATGCGGACATATCCGTGGGAATCGCCACCAGCTGTCCGTCCTTAAACAGCGCATCCTGCACAAAGGGATAGAAGCTCTTTGCCAAATCGGTCAACGCCTGGCTCTGCGACAAGTCGGCCATATATCCGCGATTGAAAACAGCGTCATACTGCGAACTGCCGACATATAGGCTGTAAATATCGACCTCGTCCGATCGGTTCAGCATTGCCTGCAAAATGTCTTCCACATTTTGCGTCATCAGCACTTCGACTTCGCCATGCTGATTGCTAAAATCAAAATAGGCGGATTTCACGGCGTTCATGTAGTTGTCCTGTACAACCAAACGCGTTTGCGCGCGCTGGTTGGGGTCCGTGGAGCGCTGCACGACCGTCTGATAATCCATGGCCACGAAATACTTTTCCTCGGTTAAAAAGGCCAGGTTATCGCTCCAGCTTTCCAGCGGCAGCGCGTTGACCGCCACGGCAGAGGCGGGATCATTCCCCACGATTTTCCAGATTTCCCCGCCCGTCGTGTAGTAGATTGCGTCTTCCTCCGCATCGTAGACCACGTTGCCCAGAGATCCGGAATCCATTTCCAGCTTGAACAGTTCCTCTTCCTCCTCGGCATCGGCGTCATAGGCCGCGAAGGTAAAGATCGTAACTTCTTTCTCCTCGTCATAACCGCGCAACACGGCGAGGATCCGCTTCTCCCGATAGGGGGAAATCTGCTCCACATTTTCCAACTCGCTCTCCGCGAGCATACTTCCGTCCTCAAGATCGTAGGAAACGATCTTGCTTCCGTTATCCCCATAGGTCAGGAAATAGAACACATTGTCCTGCGAAAAAGCCAACCGGACATCGCGGGAATACTCGTCCCCCGAATCGGTGCTTTCAATCATATCGTCCCAATCCATCTCCAGCATCTCTTCTGCAGAAATACGGCCGTCTTCTCCGATCCGGGCTTCATACAGCCGCGCGCCCACAAATTGGTTGATTTCCTCTTCATAGAGCGAATCCACGACCAGCAACATCAGCTTCTCCCCATCGGTAAACATGGCGCGGAAGTCCACCGTTCCTCCCTCTTCTTCCGAAGCAATCTCTTCCGTCCACTCGTGGCGTGTTGGCGC
>DVMU01000014.1 GCA_018714825.1 Candidatus Pullichristensenella excrementigallinarum | reverse complement strand
TGACCTCAAAAAGCTATGGCAGAAACGGGAACACAACCGGCTCAAAACGCGTGTGTCTCTGAAAATGGTTTCATAGTTCCGGCAAAATTGAAAAGCTCTTCCCCATGCGGGTCTGTTTTTTGACAGCCCGGGCTTTTCTCATGCCTCTTCCCGGGCTTCTCATACCTCTTTTTGCTTTGGTTGCTTGCTTTTTGACGCTATGCCGCCGTCTTTTTCTTGATTTGTTTGCAATATGGGCGTGCCGCAAAAATTGCTTTCTGCAACACGCCCAATTTTTGGAAACAGGAGAGTGCGGAGTTATTTTTTGAGGCCGCGCATGAAAAACTGTTCTTAATTCCGGCGGTGAAGCGAAGGAGGAAGAAAATTGGATGGGATAAAGGAGCAATTGGAGCAGTGCAACGCGGGATGCAGCGCCTTGAGCTGGAAAACGGAAGACGGCAAGCATCTGTGGGGAAGGAATTTCGATTATAATCGGCTCGCAGAGGGAAGCATGGTGACATATGTGCCCTGCAACACAAAGTATTATACCTGCGGCACAAGCCTGGAGGGGAATTTGGTTGCGGAGAGTTGCCGCACAGCGGCCTATGCGGCGGTCGGAATGGGATTGATGCAGGTGCCTTCCACGCCCATACTGTACGAGGGAATCAACGAAAAGGGCCTGATGGGAGGACAACTCTATTACCGAGAATTTGCGCATTACGCGCAGACGGCGCGTGCGAATACCTGCCCGCTGCAGCCTCCGTTTGTCGTGTACCATTTTTTGGCGCAGTGCGCCACGGTGGAAGAAGTGGCCGATCGGCTCGAACGGGAGTTCACCTTGACCGCGATTCCGATGTTCGGGACCGTGCCGCCGCTCCATTGGTCCTTTAGCGACCGAACGGGGGAGAGCATTGTCATCGAACCGGATCGGGACGGCGTGCACATTTATCGGCGGACTCTGGGCGTAATGACCAACAGCCCGAGTTATTTGTGGCATCGGCTGAATCTCCTCAATTATGCTGGAATCCGGGATTTGGATTATGACGGACTGGAGTTGAACGGGGAAAGACTGGAGCAATGCTTCTCCGGAAGCGGCGCGCAGGGGATGCCCGGCGATTGGAGTTCGCCTTCGCGATTTGTCCGGCTTGCCTTTTTGAGGGAGCATTGCGTCAAAGGGAAAAGCGAAGAAGAGGGAATTGCCTATATGCTGCATCTGTTCCAGAGCGCCGCCTTCCCCCTGGGAATGGTGCGCGTGAGCGATCAAGGACATGTCACGCAATTTGACAAAGATCCGATTCCCTTTGATTACACGGTCTACACCTCGGCAATGTGCGCCGAGTCCCTGCGCTACTATTGGACGACCTACGAGAACCAACGGGTACAATTTGTGGATCTGCATCACCTGCTTGCGCAGGATCGGCCGCGGCAATTCGAATTGGGGAGAAACGCGGATTTTCTCTGCCTGACCGAAGAAAAGTGAGGCTTTTCTGCCCGAGGGGCGCGCATGGCCGCGCTGTCGCCGGATGGCGCGGCCATTTTTGAAGGGGGAGAGGGGCCAAGCGCAACGGGGGGCAAACGCTGCTTGCCCCACAGGAAGGAATTTGCTATAATCCCCATATAGAATTCTGCGCGGGACAAACGGAGAAGCGATGGGGGAAAAGTGTCCGCCGTTTGCCGCAAGGGTGAAAAGAGGGATAAAGGTGGAACAAACGGTCAATATCTTGCAAAAAATCGGAAGCAATATCCCTTTGGAGAAGATTCTGCTGGCAGTCGTCATCCTGGTGCTGTGCCTTTTGGGCAGGCGGTATTTGATGATGCTGTTTGACCGGATGCTGCGCCGGATGCCCAAACTAAACCCTGCGCTGCATTCGATGATTCACACGCTCGTTGGACTGGCGCTTCTGTTTTTGTCGGTGATGATTGCCCTGAACATCCTGGGCGTGCCGATTTCCTCGTTCCTGGCGGTATTTTCCGTGGTAGGCCTTGCGATTTCCCTGGCGGTTCAGGGCGTGCTGAAGAATTTTGCCGGGGGAATGATCATCTTGGGCAGCAAGCCGTTTTCTCTGGGAGATTATATTGAGACGGACGCGGTGGCGGGCACTGTGCAGGAGATCAGCCTGCTCTATACGAGGATGACCACGCCCGACGGACGCACGATTTATGTTCCCAATGATCTGATTTACAGTTCGCGCCTGCTCAATTACACCGCTTCCGGCTCCAGGAGGATCGATTTGAAAATCGGCGTCTCCTACGACAATTCTCCCGAGCAGGTTCGGCAGGCCGCGCTGGAAGCGATCGCGGCGATCGAAGGGCTTCTCTCCGATCCCGCTCCGCAGGTCTATCTGGAGGAATACGCCGATTCTTCGATCGTGTATACCATTCAGGCTTGGGCGCCTGCGGATCAGTTCGCAAAGCTGCGCTATGCGCTCAATGAGGAGATATACGGCGCGTTTATGAAAAACGGCGTGGAGATCACTTACCCGCATCTCAATGTACACACTTTCGGCTAGAGCAGGGTTTTGCCGGGGAAAGCATCTTATAGATCCTAGAACATCCCCGCAGCCAATGGTTGCAACCGTCGGTTGACAAATTGTGTGGCATCGGTTGGTGGCGCGCAACGGGGAAAACGGGTATTCTGAAATTGCCGCGGCGCGCGATATGCTGCGGAAAGAGCGGCAAGGAGGAAAAGACAGTGATCTTTGCGGACAAATTGATTCGGCTTCGAAAAAAGAGCGGATGGTCGCAGGAAGAGCTTGCTGAGCAGATGCATGTGACGCGACAATCGATTTCCAAATGGGAAGGCGCGCAATCCGTGCCGGATTTGGAAAAAGTGGTTCGTCTTTCGAAGTTGTTCGGGGTAAGTACGGATTACCTGCTCAAGGATGAGATGGAGGCCGAAGAATCGGAAACCATCGCGGAAGACAGAGGTTCTCAAAAGCGCGTGTCCATGGAAGAGGCAAACGCCTTTCTTGCGGCCAAGGCAGGGACGGCCGGGCCCATTGCCTGCGCAGTGCTGCTGTGCATTCTCTCGCCGGTATGCCTGATGATTCTGGGCGCGATGAGCGAGGTTCCCCAATACGGACTTTCGGAAAATGTAGCAGGCGGCGTGGGAATGATCCTGCTGCTCGCGTTGGTGGCTGTGGCCGTGGCTATTTTTCTCTTCTGCGGAAGTAAGACGGCAAAGTTTTCCTACCTGGAAAAGGAGCCGTTTGAGACGGAATACGGCGTGACGGGCATGGTCAAAGAGAAAAGGGAGGCCTATAAAAACACTTATACAAGGAACAATATTCTCGGAAGTTGCCTGTGCATTGCATCGCTGATCCCGCTTTTTGCCGGAGTGATGATCAATGCGGAAAGCGATCTTCTGATGGTGTGCCTTTTATCGGTCATGCTCGGAATGATCGGCCTGGGAGTGACCTTCTTTGTGCGCGGCGGCATTCTCTGGGCAAGCTTCGAAAAGCTCTTGCAGGAGGGAGAGTATGCAAAGGGCAACAAGGGCAAAAGAAACGTTGTCTCACTCATATATTGGCCCCTTGCAACCGCTATCTATCTGGCATACAGTTTCATCACGGGGGATTGGAAGCGAAGCTGGATCATTTGGGTGATCGCAGGCGTCCTGTACCCGTGCGCGGTGGGGATTTCAAATTTGTACCGGAAAAAACCGTGAGGGAGGCAAGGCTCGGAGCGGTCAAGCCGGTTCCTGTTGACTGTAAAGGCGGTAAAGCGAATAGTAGACACCCTTTTTCGCCATCAATTCCTCGTGGGAACCCTGTTCCACAATGCCCTCTTCCGTCAGCACCAGGATGACCTTCGCGCCCCGGATGGTGGTGAGGCGGTGCGCAATGGTAAAGGTGGTGCGCCCGCGCATCAATCGTTCCAGCGAAAGCTGCACGAGGTGCTCGCTCTCGTTGTCCAAGGCGGAAGTCGCTTCGTCCAGGATCAATACCGGAGGATTTTTCAAAAACACGCGCGCGATGGAGATGCGCTGCTTCTGGCCGCCGGAGAGCCTGGCGCCGTGTTCGCCCACATAGGTATAATAGCCGTTCTCCAGTTCCTGGATGAATTCATCGGCTCCGGCACGCTTGGCCGCTTCGATAATTTCCTCGTCGGTCGCATCCGGGCGGCCGTAGCGGATGTTGTCGATTACGGTTCCGGAAAAGAGATAGACATCCTGTTGCACCACGCCGATTTGGCTGCGCAGCGAATGCAGCGTGCATTGGCGAATGTCGCGTCCGTCGAGCAGAATTCTGCCGGACGTCGCCTCATAGAAGCGGGGGAGAAGGCTCAAAAGCGTGGTCTTGCCGCCGCCGGAGGGGCCGACCAGGGCGATGCTTTCGCCGGGAGCGACGTGCAGGTTGATGTCGGTGAGCACATTTTGACGACCTGTGTCATAGGCAAAGGAGACGTGATCAAACGTGATTTCTCCGCGAACGTCCTTTATATCGATCGCGCCGGGCGCGTCGTCGATCTCCACGGGCTCATCCATGATTTCCTGGAAGCGTTCAAAGCCGGTCAGGCCGCGCATTAGCTGTTCGGAGAATTCGATGATGCGCCGAATAGAGGTCAGAAGCGTGGAGACATAGAGAAGGTAGGCCACATATTCCGCCGCGGAAATCTGCCCGGCCTGCAAAAACAGCGCGCCCAGCACCACGACAGCGATGTACATCAGCCCGTCGAACAAGCGTGTCACGGAATGGAAGCCCGCCATGTTGGAATACATGCGCCGCTTGATTTTGAGAAATCCCTGATTTCCCCGGGCAAATTTCTCCTCTTCCAGATGCTCGTTGGCAAAGGATTTGACCACGCGGATGCCGGAGAGACTGTCCTCCACCTGCGCGTTTAATTCACCCAATTGGTGGCGCGATTCCTTGTAGGACTGGCGCATCCGTTTGGAGAATTTGATTGAGAAAAAGATCATAAACGGAAAGATCGCAAAGATGATCAGGGTCAGAGGAATGTTCATGGTCAGCAGGATCACGAACGCGACCAGGATCTTGATGGTAATGATGAAGTATTCCTCCGGCATGTGATGCGCGAACTCGGTGATATCGAACAGATCCGTGGTGATGCGGGACATGATCTGGCCGATCTTGGTGCCGTCGTAAAAGGAATGGGAAAGCCTCTGCAAATGGCAGAACATATCCCTGCGCATATCGGTTTCAATGCGCGTTCCCATCACATGGCCGATGGATTGCATGTAATAATTGGCGGCCGCGTCGATCAGGCGCAAAAGCAAATAGATACCGCCGAGCAGCAGAACGATTCCCACGCTTAATTTTTCCGGAGCGTTCTGCGCGGCGTCGGTAAAAAAGCGGATGATCAGGGGAAGCGCCAGATCGCACAGCGTCGTCAGTGCGGCAAAAAACAGATCCAGCGCAAGCGTCCGCCAATACGGGCGGAAGTACGGCAAAAAATTCCGAAACAGCGCGATGTTGGCGCGCAGGCCGTGGCGCGTTTCTGCATTGGTATTGGACAAGCGAATTCCTCCCTCAAACGCGATCAAACCGTATTTCCTATGATAGTCGCATCGGAAGGGGGATGTCAAGTTAAGAAGGAAGAGCGGGGAATGCGAATCGACGAAAAGTAAATATTCAGCAAAAAACCTCTGCTGTGAATGGATTGCCTGCGGCGAATCGTTTTGTAAGTAGCCGAAAACGGCAGACAACACGGAGGAGGAAAGGAAGAATGAAAAAGTTTCTGTTGGGAATATTGGTGGTCATTCTGGTATTGGGCGCGTGCACGGCGGGCGCGTGGGCGATGGGCGCGCGGGGACATCATGTTCGAAACGCGGCCTGGAACCAAGGGTGCGCAAACGCCGGAGAATGCCGCGAATTCTGCCATGGAGGGGCATGGAGTTCCAACGCCTGCGGATGCGGCAATTGCCGGTGCGGAGATTGCGACGGATTTGTGGACGCCGATGGCGACGGAATTTGCGACAACGCCTTTCAGGCGCGGGCACGGGACGGTTCCGGATGCGGGGCAAGGGTATCTGGAGGATGCGTAAGATAGACGGGGAGAGGGCGAAACATGCGCGGGGAGCAAGAGGTCAACAGGGCGCTGGACCGGTATGCCGATACCGTCCGGCGGCTGTGTATGAT
>DVMU01000150.1 GCA_018714825.1 Candidatus Pullichristensenella excrementigallinarum | reverse complement strand
CCCCGCGCGGTATAGGTTGCTCCCGCGGCCTCTGCAAGCCGGGGAATATCGAAATCCGGATCGATACTGCCGTAGGGCGCGGTGGTCGCCATGTCGCCGGTGGGCGTCGTGGGTGAAAACTGTCCGCCGGTCATGCCGTAGATGTTGTTATTGAATACCACGACCGTCATATCGATATTGCGGCGCGCCGCGTGGATGAGATGGTTCCCGCCGATGGCCGTCGCATCGCCATCCCCGGTGAGCACGATGACCTTGAGATGCGGCTTGGCGAATTTGATCCCCGTGGCAAAGGCAATGGCGCGACCGTGCGTGGTGTGAATGGTATCGAAATTCATGTAGCCCGCCGCACGGGAAGAGCAGCCGATGCCCGATACGATGATTACATCTTTGGAATCCAGGCCTACGTTTTCGATGGCCTGGGCCACGTCGCGCATGAGAATGCCGTGACCGCATCCGCCGCACCAGATGTGCGGGAGGCGATCGATCCGCATCGTCTTTTCAATGAGCTTGCTGGCCATTATCGCGACACCTCCCGGACTAGCTTGAGAATTTCATTGGGTTTGAGAATCGTCCCGTTGACCTTGCCGATGTGCGTGACCGGGCAACGCCCCGCGACCACGCGCTCAACCTCCAATTTCATTTGGCCGTAGTTGAGTTCCGCCACGATAATGTGCTTGACCCGATCGGCCAACTCGCTCAGCGCCTTTTCCGGGAAAGGCCAGACCGTCACCGGGCGGAAGTAGCCGACATTATAATCATCCTCCCGCGCCATTTCGATGGCCGCCTTGACGCTGCGCGCGGTTCCGCCAAAGGAGACGACCAGGACTTCCGTGTTCTCCGGGCAATCTATCTCAAACTTCTGAATGTCTTCCACGTTTCGGTCGATCTTCTTCATGATGCGCGTGCACTGGCGGTTTGCCTTGACCGGGGAATTTGTGGGGAATCCCCAGTTGTCATGCACCAGGCCCGTGATATTGTAAAACACGCCCTCGCCGAACGGCGTGATGCGCGGAACGCGCTCGCCGGGAAGGATGTCGTACGGCAACGCCGCCTGCTCGATATCTTCCTTGACCAGGCGATCAAAAACTTCCACTTCCTCCGGATTGAGAAGCTCAATGCCCTCGCGCATGTGGCCGATGATCTCGTCCATCAAAAGGATAACCGGCACGCGATATTTCTCCGCCAGATTAAAGCAGCGGATGGTTTCCAAATACGCTTCCTGCACGCTCGAAGGGCTCACCGCGATCACAGGATGGTCTCCATGCGTTCCCCAGCGCGCCTGCATGTAATCCCCCTGCGAAGGAGAGGTGGGCAACCCCGTCGAAGGACCGGAGCGCTGCACATCCACGATCACGCACGGCACTTCGGCCAGCGCCGCGTAGCCGATATTTTCCTGTTTCAAAGAAAATCCGGGGCCGGAAGTCGCGGTCATGGCCTTGACGCCGACCACCGACGCGCCGATGCAGGCGGCCATACTCGCCAATTCATCTTCCATCTGAATAAATTTGCCGCCGACTTTGGGGAGCTTCATCGCGCAACCTTCGGCAATTTCCGTAGAAGGAGTGATCGGATACCCCGCAAAAAACCGCATTCCCGCCTCAAGGGCTCCCTCGACGACGGCCTCGTTCCCCTGCAACAGAAGCCGCCTTCTCGCCTTTTTTTCCGGCATCCGCTCGTCGCCCGACGGTTGAGGATTCCCTTGCGTCTCCAACTTTTGCTCAGTCATTTACCTCTTCCTCCTCCAGCCAAATCGCGTAGTCCGGACAGCGCAGCTCGCACAGGCCGCATTTGGTGCAGTTTTCCGGCGCCAGAATCCGGATCTTCTGCTTTACAAGCCCGAGAACCTTTTGGGGGCAAAACTCCACGCAGATCCCGCAGCCTTTACACCATCTCGGATTCGTGAAAAGCTGCTTCGAAGATTTGTTCGACATACTCTCGCTCCTCGCATAGCTCCCAGCATTTTGCGATTCCCACCGCAAAAACCCCCGATTGCGCATGAAAAATCCGCAACCTTTTCGCAATCGGTTCCGAGAGCATTATACCCGAAAACAACGCAATCCGCAACAATTTTTACACATTCCATCCACACTTTTTTGTTCATACCAGCCACAACCAGAACCTGTGGGCGGCTTTCACCAAATTCTCCGGCGGTCATAGTATGCAATGCGGGTCGGTTGCCCGCACTTCATCCAAGGAGGAATGAACATGTCTTTTTACAGCTACAAGAATGCCAATGCGGACGTTTGTCCCGGCGCCATTAACAACAACGCCCTGACCGGCCTCAATCGCCGCATGTGCATTCAGGTCAAGAATGTCTACGATTCGTGCATGAAGCAGGAGCAGCTCGACGAAGAGGAAATCGTCATTTCCAATATCGTCCCGGTATTGCCCTCCGATTGCCGCGGAAACAACAGCGCTTCGTGCAGTTGCACCTGCCAGGACAACGAATGCGAATGCACTTGCCCTGGTTGCGGCGCCGGCATTACACATGAGCAGGCTGTGGAAAACGCCGAAAACAGCCCCTGCCCGTTGCCCCAGCCTTGCGGAACTTGGACGTTTGAAAGCTGCCGTTCCAGCACCATCAAGGGAAAGATCACCAACTTGTGCATCGAAAGGCTGTGCGACCGTCCGCAATTCGCCCGGGTAAAATGCACCGTGGACGTGCCGATCGACGTGCTCTTTGTCGATCAGCGTTGCCAGGAATGGCTCGGGCAGGCCGTGGTCAAGGTCGATCGCGATGTGCTCTTGTGCATCCCCGACGATTCCATCATCCCCTTCACCCTGGAAAGCCTTGTGAGCGCGATTTGCGTATCCGGCTCTTACATCGGCAATTGCACCTTCGAAATTACCCTTTGCGTCACTGTCGTCCTCAAGGTGCTTGCCGAGGTGGACATCATGGTGCCGACTTATGGATTCTGCGAGATCCCGCCCTGCGAAGAATTTGCGGAAGCCGTATGCGATGAATTCTTCAGCTTGCCGCTGTTCCCGCAATCCAGCTGTGCTTGCGAAGACGCACAGAGCGTCAATGCGACCACCATGTTTAACGGCCAGACAACCTGCTGCCCGTCCACCAAGCCCTCGAAGGTCTGCCCGGTGTGTACCTGTTCCAATTGCGGAACCACCTGCCAGTCCTCGGGCTCCATCTGCCCGCGCTGCGGCTCTACCATGTCGAGCCTGCGTTAGCCGCGTTAATATACGCGCTGGAATCTGATGTCCTTCTCTTTTTTACGAAAGCTCCGGCGCACTTTTTCCACAAGGCCTTTGACAAATGCGACGCCTGCTCCCTGGCCTCGCGCCGTTGCGCGCGAGGCCGCTTGTTTCGGGAGCGCAAGGCGCCTTTCTTTTAAAGGGTGCATTTCTCGCGGAAAAAATCCTGTTTTCAGGGCTTTCCCTGCATCCATTCTCATATATAATAAGCAGATTTTCTCCGGAGGAGGCTCGCGCATTGCAGACGGTTCGCGTTGAAATTTCTAAATTGCTTCCCAATCCGCGCAATCCTCGCCGAAACTTCTCGGAAAGTTCCATCGTCGAGTTGGCCGCCTCCATTGAACAATACGGTCTGCTCTCGCCGCTTGTCATCCGGCGTGTCGGCGCAAATACATTTGAATTGATCGCCGGGGAAAGACGTCTGCGCGCGCTCAAATTCCTGGAGAGAAAGTATGCCGATGCCGTGGTGCTCTCCGCCTTCGATCTTGATTGCCAACTGATTTCTCTGATCGAAAATCTGCAACGCGAGGATCTCCATTACTTGGACCAGGCGGAAGCTTGTCGCCGCATCCTTGAAGAGCATGGACTTACGCAGGAAGAACTCGCGCACAGATTGGGCCGTAGCCCCTCCTCGATTGCCAATCTCCTTCGCCTTCTCCGCCTGAGTGCCCCTGTACAATCCGCGCTTCGCGAGGCGAATCTCTCGGAACGACACGCGCGCGCCCTGCTGCGACTGCCGGACGAATCCGCCCAGCTTGCGCTTCTGCGCGCCGCAAAGGAAGAAGGCCTGAGCGTCCGACAGCTCGAAGCAAGGGTGGACGGTCTCCTCGCGCTTTCCCCCAGCGTTGAACGGCCAAACCGCCGAGTCACATGTCTCTTTCGCGACGGGCGCATGTTCGTCAACGCTGTCTTAGATACCGTGCGTGAGCTCAACCGCATTGGCGTTCACGCCACCTCCCGCGTCAACCGCCTGCCGGGCCGCATCGAAATCACCATTACCTTCCCCGAGGGGCGCGCAAAAAATTATGAATTACAAGCAAAAATTTGAACATTCCGCTTGACATTTCCCCAGGTGTGCTGTATAATCATTTCTGTTCTGCGGTCGTGGCGGAATTGGCATACGCGCACGTTTGAGGGGCGTGTGGGAGACCGTACGGGTTCAAGTCCCGTCGACCGCACCATGTCGGAGCAAGCGATATAATGCTTGCTCCGACTTTTTTAAAGTCAGAGCGCGCTCATGCCGCCGCTCCTGCTTTCCAAATCATAACCGCTTGGCTGGGTTGTGATTTGCTCCCCTTATGCGAAACTGCAACTTCCAGATCGCTACTCGAACGACAAAGGACACCGATATTGATAAAACATCGGTGTCCTTTGCAGGATTTTGGGGGATCTGTAATCCGGGAAACCGGCTGCAATCAGCAGATCAGGTAAGGGGCAACCGTTGTCGCTGTCAGATGCGCAGCACCTGCATCCGAAACACCCGCACAATCCGCGAATTCGCTCAGTTGGCCACGCCACCGCCGCCAATTGAACATGCGCATCGCTGGCAATTATCGTTAAACGTGCCCTGCCCCGCAATCACGCACGCGCAGACGTTGCATTTTTCATCCGAGGTACCTCCCCCGCCCACCGCGCACGCGCAGGCACCGCCGCCCGTGATCAGTTCCAACTCGTCGATGTTTATGTTGGAGTCTCCGGGAGCCTCGAAATCGGCTTCGCATAGCTCTATTTCCAATTCATGTGCCAACTCGATCAGTGCTTGCTTATCCATTCACGCGCTGCGCCAGCGCGCTGTCTGCGGACATCTTTTCCAGAAGTCGCTTCATGCCTTCGGTCATGGTTTTCTCTCCTTACCGACGCTGCGGTTACCCATCCGTACCGAACCCGCGTCCCGCTTCCTTACCGGCATGGCTGGTCTGCAAATCGCTTGCGTCCGTCCTATGTCGCGCTTTTAATCAACCCTCTCGCGCAGTCCGTTGAGCCAATCGGTTGCGATGCTCATTTATTTCTACGACGTCTGTTGCCGTTTTGGGATGGTAAAAGAATACTTCGTCATGGGCCATCAGCATACCGAAGCGCCGTCAGGGCAAAAGGAAAAAGCGGCAAACATGGGAATTCGCAAGGACGGACGCGCCTACAACCTGTAAGCAAAGCCGACGCGTGGCAAACAAAAATCTTTCCCTTCCGTTGATTTGGAGAAACAGCCTTGCGTTTACCTGCTTTCTCATCCTTCTACTGGAGCAGCCCAATCCCGGCTTCTCGTCTCTCATTTCTTTTTCAGCGTAAAATAGAATTCCGAGCCTTTCCCCTTTTCCGTATTCACGCCGATTTCTCCGCCCATCAGCTCCACGACGAGCTTCGCGACCGCTAGTCCCAGGCCGGTTCCGGAAGTTCGCATCCGAGACTTATCGGCCTTGTAGAATCTTTCCCAGATAAAGGGCAAATCCTTGGGTTCGATTCCTACGCCCGTATCCACCACGCCGACCCGCACGCATTCGCGTTCTTCCCGGGCGTAGATCGTCACCGAGCCGCCGGTCGGCGTAAAGCTCAGCGCGTTGTCCAGCAAGATGATCAGCACCTGCAAGATCCGATCCTCATTGCCGATACAGGAAAGCCTGGAATCCTGAAGATTGGCCGCAAGGCGAATTCCCGCGTCGTCCGCTATGGTTTTCATGCGCCGAATCGCGGCGTCGATGATGCCGGGCAACTCCAATTGCTCCATTTCCAGTTCCACGCGGCCATCCTGCAGGCGCGACATATCCAGCATTTCCCGCACCAGTTTCTCCAGCCGCAGCGTCTCCTGATAGATGATCCGATAGCAGTCCGCCTTTTCTTCTTCAGTATCGATATAGCCGTCCATCAGCGGTTCGACCATGCCGCGAATCCCGGTCAGAGGCGTTCGCAATTCATGGGAAATATTGGCCACATAGTCTCTGCGAAGCTGTTCCAGGCGTTCGGATTCGCTCACATCCTGCAAAAGGCATACCGCGCCGATGCAGTCTCCCCTTTCGTCAAACAACGGGGAAGCAAAGGCCGCCAAATTTCGATTGGAAGGATTGATCCATCCCGCGCGTTTGCGTTCTCCGCTTTCCACACAATTTCGAAGCAATTCGGATAGATCCCGCATCGGAGCGGATTCCAGATCCATCTCCGTCTCTTCGCATTCCATCAATTCCCAGAAGGCTTGATTGCGGTGCGTCACGGTCAGCTGTCGGTCTACGGCAATAATTCCCTCCCCGATGGAGCTGATGATCAGTTCCAATCGGTCGCGTTCCTCGCGCAGCCGCTCGATGACGTTGATCAACCGTCCGGAAAGGGTATTGAGGGTATTGCCCAATTCCCCCAATTCATCCTGCGATCGCAGCTGGATGCGCACGCCGTATTCCCCTTCGCTGACGCGCCGGGCAGCCTGCGTCAATTTGCGAATGGGATTGGTCAGGACCTGCGTCATCTTTAACGCCAGCGCCACGGCGAACAGCACGGTCACAAGCCCCGTAAGGATCAGCAACACGCGCAGGCGATGGCTCAATTCCCGCAACATATCAATGGGCTGGGCCAGGATCACGCCGCCGATCACATCGCCATCCACATTGCGCACAGGCGTTCCCGCGAAGAGGATGATTCCCGAAAAAAAGTCGAAATGCCGAATGTCATAGACCGTCTCGTTATTAAAAATGCGCATGATGAATTGCTGATCCAACGCGCTGGCAATCTGCATTTGCGTAAACTCGCCCGCGGGCGCACCCGCTCCGCCCGAAACGCGCGTGGCCTCGAAATCCGGTGTGACATATAGGAGCATTGCGCCGGTTAAATCCTGATAGCGCTTGATCGTCTTGGAATCCGGCAAGACGATCGTATCCCCTTCCTGCACGTCGTAAGAGGCGATATATTCCGCTTGCTGCACCAACTGCTTCACACTTTTGTCCTTGACATATTGGTAGCTTAAGCCATAGGCCACCACGCAGGCAAACACAATCGCGAACAGCGCCAGAAGCACATGGCTGAGCAATGTCTTTGCTCCAATCGTCCAGGACCGGTAGCGAAGCCTTTCCCTCATGGAAATTCGCTCCTATTCTCCAACTTCGAATCGGTACCCCACACCCCATACGGTCTTGATATCCCAACCGTTGCCCTCTTTGCAGAGCTTGGCTCGAATGCGCTTGATGTGGCTGTCCACAGCGCGCGTATCGCCCAAAAAATCATACCCCCAAATGCTCTGCAACAAATGTTCCCGGCTAAAGACCATGCCCGGATTGTTGGCAAGCGTCCAGATAATCTCTATTTCCTTGGGCGTGCAGGGGATGAGCTTCCCATCGAGCTTGACGGTAAACGCGCTCATATCAATATCCAGATTTTCAACGACCAAATGCGAAGCCCGACCGGCGTCCTTGAGTTCATGCATACGGCGGAGAACCGCCTTGACCCGGGCCAAAACCTCCCTCGGGCTGAAGGGCTTGGTGATGTAATCGTCTGCACCCAATTCCAGGCCCAAAAGCTTGTCAAATTCTTCTCCCTTAGCCGTGAGCATGATGATGGGCAAGTTGGTTTCCTTGCGAATCTCGCGACAAACCATCAATCCGTCCATCTTGGGCATCATAATGTCCAGCAAAACGATATCCGGCCGCGCTTTGCGCGCCAGATCGATCGCCTCCTGCCCGTCATAGGCCGAGAGCATCTGATAGCCTTCCCTGCGAAAATAGGTGTTCAAAGACTGATGCACATTGATATCATCATCCGCGACAAGGATTCTGTATCCGCTGCGATACTCCTCCATTTGTTTTTTCTCCTTTCGGAATTGTTCATAAATAAGTATAGCCATTGAGTGTGTCAATTCCATGGCAAAATGTCAAACACCCTTTATTATATCACAAGCAAATCGCGAACGCAATTTTCCATTCATGAAAGATTGCAAGGCGGCGCAAGCTAGTAACGACGAAACTTTCGCATGGAGGTCCCATGGCCAAAAAAATTCGTTCGCTTGCGGGATTGCCGGTCATCCTCTCCGGGCGCAAGCTCGGGAGAGTCGCGCAAGCCGCCCTTTCCAAAGATCTCAAGCGCCTCGAGGGCATTTGGGTGGACGCCGGATTGGGGGGAACGCGCTTTATTTCCTCAGAGTCCATACAGGTCCTTGGGGAAGTCAGCATACTGGTAGATTCCCCGGGAAGGCGCCGACGCATGAATGAGCGCCCGCTGTTTCGCAGGGTGTTGACGCTTTCGGGAGAGCGCCTTGGCGCGGTCACCGGCGCGGAGATCGACGAAATGACCTTTTGCGTAGTGGCGCTGGAAATCACGGAAGGCTGGTGGGAGGATCTCCTCCGGGGGCGGCGAAGGCTATGCAG
>DVMU01000149.1 GCA_018714825.1 Candidatus Pullichristensenella excrementigallinarum | reverse complement strand
CATAAATTCCCTTATACTATCATACATCGAAACGCCGCCGATTTCAAGCCGTCGGCGCAAGAAAGTACATAGGAAAGCGCCGGGGCGCATTCGCCCCGGCGCAAAACTGTCGAAAAAGCCCGTGGGCAGGTCCCCTCCCAATCGAGCGCGGCGGCATGTACGTCGCGCTCGGTTTTTCTCGGAGCGCAAGCGCAGGAAAAACAATTCCTTCGGTCAGGAAATCGCCCGGAAAATCCAGAGATTTTCAGATTTCCGCAGTCCTTTCCTCCTTCCATGAAAATCCACAGATTTTCACGGAGCGTGTCAAAATCCTTTTTTGACACGCAGAAGCCGGGGCGCATTCGCCCCGGCGCAAAACCGGTATTATTCTTCAGCCTTGCCCTGTTCCTCGGCCAGCACGTCGTATCCGATGCGGTTGTACAGATCCAGCTGCGGCGGCGTGGCGACGCCGATGGTCACGAACCTGCCCTCACTGTCCTTGGGCTTGCGCGTTCCGTGGTACACGCCCGGAGGCGCATAGAGCACGTCCCCCGCCTTGACGGGAATCCAGCGATCGTACAGGTAGAATTCCCCCTCGCCCTCAAAGCAAAACACCAATTCCTCCGAAAGCGGATGCACATGCGGCTCGAACTCCATGCCCGGCAGATGCACGCCGCTGGTAATGCCCACATTGTGCGATCCCAGCCGGGGCGTCAACACCAGATGCACGTCCAGGCCCGTGGACTTTGCCCAGTTGTATCCCTCGTGGATGTTGAAAATTCCTCCGGTCTTGCGTACCTGCTCCTTATCCTGCATTTTTTACGCCTCCTTGGGATGAATTTGAATTGCGCCGACGCGGCACACGCTCGGACACAGCCCGCAACCATCGCACTTTTGCGGATCGATTTCGCACTTCCCGCTCTTGAGGGAGATTGCGTCGTAGATACACACGTTTTCGCACTTTCTGCATCCCGTGCATTTCTCGGGATCGCATTCGGAGACATAGCGCGTCACGCGGTCATACTGCTCCATGGACAGGAAATTCTTTCCCGCCACGCCGATGATATCCGCGAGGTTTTCCAGTTCGTGGCGCTCCATATAACGCCGGATCTGTTCCAACATGGTCTGCACATATTTGTACCCCTTGAGGTACACCACGGCGGCAATCTGCGTTGTCTGCGCGCCGGCGAGGAGGCATTTGATCACGTCTTCGCCCGTCATCACGCCGCCGGTGGCGCTGATCGTCGCCCGCACCTTGGGCGCGGTGACGATGATCCAGCGCAAAACCGCATTCAGCGCCCAGCTCCCGCCATGTCCCGCGACGCCCCCGTGCAGAATCGGCCGCATGGCGTCGATATCGATCTCGATGCCGGTGGCACGATTGAGCATGGTCAATCCGTCCGCGCCGGCCTGATCGAGGCACGTCGCGGTATGCAACACGTTCGCCACCTGTCCGGACATCTTGGGAATCACCGGGATCTTGACCGCCGCCTTGCAATCCTTGAGCGCCTGCACGGCGATGGCGTGCCCGTCGTTGGAGGGATCGCGCACAAGCAGGCCCGAGGGGCAACTGGGCACGATTTCTACCGCGTCCGCTCCCGCCTGTTCGCAGGCCACCGCATACTTGGCCCACGTCTCGGGCTGAATGCAGTTGATGCTGGCGATAATCGGAATGGAGGTGCGTTCCTTGGATTTGCGCACGGTTTCGGCATATTCCTCGATGCCGCCGTAATAGGCCTGCTCGTAGCTGTAAAAGGTGCAGCTCTCGTAGCCGGGAATGCCGCTTCTGAGCACCTTGAAACGCGGGAAGGGGTTATAGCGCATGATGACCTCTTCCTGCACGGATTTGAGAACCACGGCGCTGAATCCCGCGTCCTCGCACTTGACGGCCTCCGGGGCGTCCATCGTAGTTCCCGCGGAAGCCGCGATAATCGGATGCGCAAGCTCGATGCCCGCATAGCGAACCTTCATATTCATGTTATTCCCCTCCTAGAGCGTTTTGAGAATTTCCCGGATGTAATTGGCGCCCTTGGGCATCCCGACGCTCGCGTCCGGTAGATCGATCTTCTGCCAGCGGCGCTCGTATTCCAGGGAAATCCATCCGTCGTATCCGATTTCCTTGAGACGCTTGAGGATCTTCGGCCAAGGCAGAATTCCCTCCCCGGGAATGCGCGAATGCACCGTGCGGTCCTCCTCATTGATATGGGAAACCATGTTGAATTTGGGCTTTTGGGGCTTGCCCCCGCGATAAACCAAATCCTTGCAATGCACAAAGAAGATCTTTTCCTTTTGCAGATCAATGGCTTCCTCGTATTCCTCGGCCGGGAAAAAGGCGATGTTGGCCTGATCATAGAGCACGCCCACCGCCGGATGATCAATGGCGTTGATCACGCGCATGGTTTCCTTGGCCGAGGTTGTCATGGTTCCGAAATGGTTTTCCAGGCACAATTTGACGTCGTTTTTCTGCGCGTACTCCCCGCACTCGCGCATGGATCGGACCAGCGCCTCCAGTTTTTTGCCGTCCTCGTCGGTCTCGCCATCGACAAATTTTCCGCCGTAGATGCGCACAAAGTGCGCGTCCAGGAGCTTGGCCATGTCGATTACGCGCTTGAGATCGTCGCATTCCTTGCGGCGCTCTCCTTCATCGAGGCTGTTGTAGAGATTGAGATAGGGCGTAAGTCCCGCGACCTTCAGGCCCGCCGCGCGGACCTTTTCGCCGACGGCCAGGATCTCCTCGTCGGTCGCCGCGAACGGAATCGCGCAGGGATAGCCGTCGGTTTGGACGATGATTTCAATTCCGTCCAATCCGATCTTTGCAAACAACTTAATGGCCTCGTCCAGGGTGTATTCGGGAGTTCCCATGGTATGTCCGGAAATGCGCATCATTTTTCAACACTCCAATCCTTCGAAAGATCCGGCAGCCCCGCGGCGCGGAGAATCTTGTCCATCAGCAAATGCGTCTTGTAGGCGTCTTCGGCGCTGGTGATGGGTTGGGTGCGCGTCCGCACGCATTCGAAGAAGTGCTTGACGCAGCCCTCAAACCCCAGCCGGTCCACCACCGTGCACCATCCCTTGTTGAGCGGGGTCATGGTCTGGCCCTCCTCGTGATCGGGATAGATCACGCGATAGCTGTCGAGATTGTCGCTGATGGCGGTGATGCCTCCGCCGTACATTTCAATCTGCTCGCGCCACTGTCCGGCCTCGCGCGAAGCAGCCAGCAGGCCCACGCCGCCCTCTTCAAATCCCAGCATGGCCGTGCACAGATCCTCATAGAACGGATCGGTGAATTTGCTGCGCGCCTCGACGCTCACGCATTCCCCCAGGATGTGCCGCAGCAGATCCACCATATGGATGGCGTTTTCCAAAGTCCCGCGAAATTCCTTGAATTCGCGGCTCTTGTTCGCAATTACCATGTGCGGCCGCCGTCCTTGAAACGCGGCCAGCGCGCGGGCATTGGCGGGAGCAAAGCGCCGGTTGAACGCGACCATGACCAGCTGCCCGGATTTGGCCGAAGCGTCCGCGAGATATTCGCACTCTTTGAGCGTCATGGACAGCGGCTTCTCGCAGAGGATGTCCAATTTTTTCTCCATCAGCGGAATCAGGTATTCCTTGCGCACGGTCTTGGGCGTCAAAAGCACCGCGCAGTCCATGTCCGTATCCAGGAACTCCGCAAAGCTCTCGCAGGCCTTTTTCGCGCCGTAGCGCCGCGCGCTTTCGAGCGCGTGCGCATAGGTGCGGCTGTATACCGCGCTGATCTCGACTTCTGGCATCGCGGCCAGAATCGGAAAATGCGCGATTTGGGCGATTGCTCCTGTGCCGATGACGCCAACTTTGAACTTTTTTGTCTCTGCCATGGCTTTACTCCTTTTTCTCTCCGAGATATGCGTTTTGAATTTGCGGATCTTTGCGCAAATCCGCGGATTTGCCCTCCCGGATGACCTTTCCATTTTCCAGCACATAGGTATAATCGGAAATCTGCATCGCCTTGCTGGCGTTCTGTTCCACGAGCAGAACGGTAATGCCCGATTGGTTGATCTTCTGGATGATCTCAAAGACCTGATTGACGATGATCGGCGCCAGGCCCAGGCTCGGCTCATCCAGAAGCAGAATCTTCGGTTCCGCCATCAGGCCGCGCGCGATGGCGAGCATCTGCTGTTCTCCTCCGGAAAGCGTTCCGGCCATCTGTCCCTTGCGCTCTCCCAGGATGGGAAAGAGCTTGTACATCTCGGGGATCTTGCGCGCCGCTTCTCCCGCGTTGCGCCGCGCGCCGCCCATGATGAGGTTTTCCGTCACAGTCAGGTTGGCAAACACATGCCTCCCCTCCGGCACCTGCACCACGCCTGCGCGCACGACCTTGTGCGCCGAGGCGGGCAGCGGCGCTCCCTCCAGAAGAATCTCTCCGCTCTTTTTGCGCACCACGGCGGAAATGGTGTTGATCAAAGTGGATTTTCCCGCGCCGTTGGAACCGATGATGGAGACGATCGAGCCCTTATCCACCTGGAAAGACACGTCCTGCAGCGCCACGATGTGATCGTAATTCACCGAAAGGTGTTGAATTTTCAGCATTCGGACGCCTCCTCTCCGATATACGCCTTGATCACTTCGGGATTCTGCTGAATTTCCGCGGGCGTGCCGCAGGCGAGCAGATTGCCGAAATTGACCACATAGATCCGCTCGGAAAGCTCGTTGACCACCTGCATCCGGTGCTCGATGATGAGGATTCCAAAATGGAACTTTTCTTTGAGCCGCGCGACGCGCTCGATAAATTCCCGCACCTCGCTGGGATTGAGTCCCGCCGCGGGCTCGTCGAGCATCAAAAGCTTGGGCGCGGTGACGATCGCGCGCGCCAGTTCCACGCGCCGCTGCAATCCGTAAGGCAGGTTGGAGGGCTGCTCGTCCCGATATTCGAGGAGCTGCACCAGCTCCAGCGCCTCCAGCGCGCGTTCCCGGTTTTCCCGATCGGTTTTTCTCTTGGAAGGGAGCGTCATCATGGCGCTCAGGATGTTGTAGCGGCTGATGGAATCCAGCGCGGTCATCACATTTTCCAGCACCGTCAATCCCTGAAAGAGGCGGATATTCTGGAAGGTCCTGGCAATTCCCCGGCGAGCAATTTCGTGCTGGGGCCTGCCCACCAGATTTTTGCCCTCAAAGAGAATTTCGCCCGCGTTGGCGCGGTAGACGCCGGAAACGAGATTGAACAGCGTGGTCTTCCCCGCTCCGTTGGGGCCGATGATGGAGACGATCTGATCCTTATCCACCATCAGGGAGACATCCTTGACCGCCGCGACGCCGCCGAAATTCTTTGCCAAATTCTTGATCTCCAGCAGCATCTCATTCTCCTCCCCTCTGCGCCGCCTTCCGGGAACGTCCGGTAAGGAAGCGCCCGATTCTCTTCCAGGTCTTTGCGTCCAATTCGGTTTCCCCGAACAGGCCCTGCGGCCGGAAATTGACGATAAAGAGCACCACCAGGCAGTAGATGACGACGCGCAATTCATTGGAGAAGCGGAAAAGTTCCGGCAAAAGCTCCAAAAGGATTCCCGCGAAAATCGCGCCGGTCAGGCTGTTGACGCCGCCGAAGAACACGATGATGATCCACATGGAAGACTGGGTCCACCCGAAGGAGGAGGAATCGAGGTATCCCAAAGTATGGACATAGACGAACCCGCCCAGCGCAGAAATGATACCCGCCAATACAAACATCAAAAGCTTTACCCGCGCGACATTGATGCCCATCGACGAGGCGGCCAATTCATCCGACTTGATGGCGATGCACTCCCGGCCGAACCGCGATTTTTTGAGATTCCAGATTGCGGCGATGACCACAATCAGAATCGCCACGATCATCCAATTGTCGATGTAGCGGGGAATGGCGGTCAATCCCAGGGCGCCGCCGGTCATGCTGGAGGAATTGTCCAGGAAGGCGACCAACGCCTCTCCAAATCCCAGCGAAACGATGGCCACATAGTCCCTGCGCAGTTTCACTGCCGGAAGGCCGATCAAAAGGCCGAACAATCCGCCCATGATCAGCGCCGCAGGCAAGGTCACATAGAACGGCAGGTTGTAATATTTGGAAAGCATGGCCGTGGTATATCCTCCGACCGCCATAAACGCCGCCTGTCCCATCGAGAACATTCCCGTAAGGCCGGTCAAAACGTACACGCCGAGCATTCCGATCAGGAGCACAAATACGTTTCGGATCAGGAAATCGAGCATGTACCCCATATACGCTGCGGTAAACAACTCTTCTTCCCTCCCTTACGCCTTTTCGGTCGCGAAATTGCCGGCCAGGCCCTGCGGCCGCAGGAACAGGAATACCAGCATGAAGATGAACGTCCCTACGGGCGCGAGGCTCGTTCCCATGATCACGCCACACGCGGTTTCCACGATGCCGAGGATCAGCGCCGCGAACAGCGCGCCGTTCATGCTGCCCAATCCACCGATGACGCAAACCATGAAGCCCTTGACCGTGTATAGGCTGCCGATCTGCGGGGTAAGACTGGTTCGAATTCCCACAAACACGCCCGCGATCCCCGCCAGCGCCCCGGCGACAAAGAACGTCGCCAGTACCACGCGGTTGACGTTGACGCCCATCAGGCTGGTCGTGCGCGCGTCCATGGAGAGCGCGCGAATCGAAATACCCAGCCTCGTATACTTGAGCACGATGATCAGCGCCAGGATCGCGGCGGCCGAAACGCCCAGCATCACCAAATTGGCCATATCGAAGCTCAAATTCCCGATCTTCTGGAAGCGTTGGGTGAAGAAGCTGGGATAGGCGTAGTAGGTGCCGCTAAACTTGAGCGCGATGATATTTTGAAGCAGCATTCCCATCGTGATCGAGGAAACGAAGAACAGCGTCATGTTCTTGGATTTCCGGCGAAGTCGATGAAAGCTGATAAGTTCCACCACAATGTTGATCAATCCCCCGCACAGCGCGGCGAGGACAAGCGTCTGCCAAAGGTTCAATCCCAGCGCCTTGGAAAGGAACATGCCCGCGTACGCCGCGCAGACCATGGTTCCGCCATGCGCAAAATTGGAAAATTTCAGAATGCTGAAAATCAGCGCCCAGCCCACGGCGATCACGGCGTACATCGCGCCGTTGGAAATGCCCGCGATCAAAAGCTGAATGTAATAGGACGGGCCCATGTCTTTTTCCTGCCTTTCTCTGAGAATCCGGATCTCCCTTGATTCGGTTCGCCCCCGCCGGGGGCGAGGGCGAACCAATGCGTTTGAGTTTTTGGAATCCGATTACCACTCTTCGGGGAAGAAGGTTCCCATGTTGCTGTATTCGCCGCCCTCGAGATTGTAGATGCACATTGCCAGGCCCAGGGGCATATGGGTTTCGGGATCCATGCGGAAGTTATCGGTCGCCAGGCATTCGACGCCCTCGATGGTCTCCAGCGCATCGCGAATCGCGGCGGGATCATCGGAACCGGCCGCTTCGATGGCCGCCTTGGCGATGATGGTCAGATCATAGCTGTTCCAGGATTTGACCGTGGGTTCCACGCCGAAGCGCTCGACAAACTCGGCGGTAATATCCGTCAGATAGTCCGCGTTCATATCGATCGCGTAGGGGAAATAGATATTCTGCATGGCTTCCGCGGGATCGACCAGCTCGTTGAAGGGGCTGGAGAAGTCCAGAGACCCGCAATGTACCATCTCGATGCCCATCTGATACATCTGCTGGGTGGCCACGGCCAGAGCATTGGTATTGCAGGCGTCGAACAGGTATTCCGCGCCGCTGCTGGCAATCGCGGTCAATTGCAGCGTCAAATCGGTGTCGTTGACCGAGCAGTACTGCACGGTGGTGATCTCGACGCCGGCCTTCTCGGCATAATCCTGGAAGGCTTCAGCCATAGTCATATTGTAGCTGTGGTCCTGCGTCACGAGGATGGCGGCCTTGGTCAGCCCCATCACTTCGTGCGGATAGCCGCCGGAGATCAGGCCCGCGTCATAGGCCGAGGGCTGGCCCAGGAACATGTAGGGATGCAGGGTGTCCAGATTTTCGCCCAACATGCAGCGCGGATCCCCGAAAAGGCCGAAGAAGGGAACGCCCAGCTCGTCCACCGTGTCCGCCAGCGCAAGGCCGATGTTGGAAAATGGCGGGCCAAGCACAATGCAGGCGCCGTCCACCTTGACCAGACGCTCATAGCAGCTCAGCGCGTCCTGCGGGTCGGACTGGCAATCGTAGATTACCAATTCCACCTCTTTGCCAAGGATGCCGCCCTCTTCGTTGATCTTTTCCACCGCAAAGGTCCAGCCGTTGGCGCAGCCGGTTCCCAAAACCGAGCCGTTGCCGGTCAGGTCGGTGATGGCGCCGATCACGATTTTGTCGGATTCCGCCATGGCGGCGGTTCCCGCCACAACCAACACGGCCATGACGAGCAGCATTGCAAGTACTCTCTTCATTGATGGAACCTCCTCTTTTTTGTCCTCCCGGTGCACAATTCTCCCATCGATTTCTGTTCCGCACATGTGTGAAATCGATATTACAGTCATTGTAGCACGCGCATCATTTTTTGTAAATTGACATTTCGCCCTATATTTTTCTATTTTTTTATGTATTATCGCCTTTTATACTAACATTATGTCG
>DVMU01000013.1 GCA_018714825.1 Candidatus Pullichristensenella excrementigallinarum | reverse complement strand
GCCTTCTTGATGCCGAGTCCTGTCATCGGTAGGGGTACCACCGGAGGGATACGGTTTCATAGAGCGTTCTATCGGGGCTGGAAGTATTATAGCACAACGCCTGCAAAAAGTATAGTCCTTTCGCAAATTTTTATGCGTTATTTTTACGTTTCTGCCACAACTTCTTTCTGCATCCATGCGGACAACTTTCGCCAAAGCGCGTTTATTCGCCTTCCCGTTCCTCCGGCTCTGCCTGTACGGGCGCATCCTGCGCGACCGTCGGCTGC
This sequence comes from Candidatus Pullichristensenella excrementigallinarum, assembly GCA_018714825.1. Taxonomy (GTDB): domain Bacteria; phylum Bacillota; class Clostridia; order Christensenellales; family Aristaeellaceae; genus Pullichristensenella; species Pullichristensenella excrementigallinarum. The sequence continues at coordinate 3,601 of DVMU01000013.1, read as the reverse complement.
GGAGCTTGCTCGAACGCGCGATCTTCGGGCACGGCCTGCTCCACAGCCGCCTGCTCGACCGGAGCTTCCTTTTTGGATTCGCGCTTTTCGCGATTTTTCTCTCCATCCTTCTTCTTGCGGCGGACGACGGTATCCGTCTCCATCTTTTCGAGGAACTGATCCGTGCTCAAATTCTTGGGCGCCTTTTGATGCGGATAGCGCTTGCGCTGCGGCTTGTCCGCCTCCGCCTCGGAATTTTCCTCCACGACAGGTCGGGCGCCCCGCTTGGGACGAGCTTTCGGGATTTCCCGCACGGCTGCGGAATCCTCGGGACCCGGCCTGCGCACTTCAGAAATGGGATATTCTCGCAAATCGAAGGTATCATCCGCTGTGCGAATGCGCACCTTCACGATCTCTTTGATCGCGTTGATTTCGGTAATCACCCCCACGCCGTCGGGCGTTACGATGTCCTTGCCCACCTTGGGAAGTTTTTTCAAGGTCTGTTCATAATATTCCTGCTCATATTTCAGGCAGCACATCAGCCTTCCGCACTGCCCGGAAATCTTGGTCGGATTCAGGGAAAGATTCTGTTCCTTGGCCATCTTGATGGTGACGGTCTGAAAATCTCCCAAAAACGTTCCGCAACAAATCGGGCGCCCGCAGGAGCCCAATCCGCCGAGCATCTTCGCTTCGTCGCGCACGCCGATTTGCCTGAGCTCAATGCGCATCTTAAACACGCTTGCCAAATCCTTGACCAATTCGCGGAAATCCACGCGCCCGTTCGCGGTGAAATAAAAGATGATCTTGCTGTTATCAAAGGTATATTCCACGCTCACAAGCTTCATTTCCAGCTTGTGCTTGTGGATCTTTTCCTGACAAATGCGATAGGCTTCCACCTCGCGCCTGGTGTTGTACTCCGCGCGTCGAACATCCTCCGCCGTCGCAACGCGGATGACCTTTTTCAGCGGCGAGACGATCTGATTGTCATCGACCTCTCTCGCGCCGGTGACCACCTCGCCGAATTCCACCCCCCGCGCCGTCTCCACCACAACGCTGTCGCCCGGGCGGGGCCAAACCTCGCACGGGTCAAAGTAATATACCTTTCCGGCTTTTTTAAAGCGCACTCCGATAACCGTCGCCATAGAATTCCTCCCGTTGTTCCCGGTAAAATTACCTTTCCTCCAAAATCGAAAAATAGTACCTTTCCAAAGCGGCGGGCCAGGACACATTGCTCGAAAGCATTTGCCGCAGGCGCAGAACGCCGGAAAGCATCGCCTGCCCGTCCAACGCGAGGGCGCAAGGTTCCGGCGCAAGCAAAGGCAATCCGGCTTCCGCCGCCAGGCGGTTGCGCGCCGCCAATTCAAAGATTTCCAGAATCTCCTGCGCTCGGGCGGCTTCCGGGACAATCCCGCTTGCAGCTTCGGCCACGGACGCGGCATCCTTCAAAGCGGACAGCGACCGATAGACCTTTTCGCGCAGCGCGAGGTATCCCGCATCTTCCATCATTTCCAGCGCACGACCCACGGAACCCTGGGAAAGCGCCGCATAAAAATCCGCTTGTTCCTGTGAAATCCCCTTCTGCGTCAGCGCCCGGCTGCACATTTCCCCGGTAAGTCGAGGAATGCGCACCAGGCGGCAGCGCGAGCGAATCGTGGAAAGCAGCGCGCCCGGCGCATCCGTAAGCAGAAGGACCATTGCCTCCCCGCTCGGCTCTTCGAGCGTCTTAAGCAGGGCGTTCTGCGCGCTCGGCGTCATCTTTTCGGCTTGCTCGACCACTACCGCCTGGCAACCGCCTTCATAGGGCTTGGTGGAAAGAAACTGAATCATCGCCCGAACGGCTTCCACCCCGATGGATTTCCCCTCCGGGCGGATATTCAAAATATCCGGATGCGTTCCAGCGGCCACACGCTTGCAGGCAGGGCAAAAGCCGCAAGGCCGTTTCTCCTTCTCAGGAGATGCGCAAAGCGCGGCACCGACCAAAATTTCAGCCAGGCTACGCTTTCCGCCCCCTTGCGGTCCCGCCAAAATACAGGCATGGACAATGCGCCCGGCTTGAACCGAACGCATCAGATGTTCCACTTCGGCGCCATGCCCGATAAATTCGGATACTTTCAAATCGCGCGTCCTAGATCTTCACGAACTTCTCAACATTGAGCACGAAGACCGTCGCCCCTCCTACCACAACCTCGATCGGATACGGGACGTACACACCCGTGGAGCCGGACATCGGGGAAGGCGAAGTCGCGATCTGTTTTCTGCTCTTGCAGATCTTTTCGATGACCGCCATCGCGCCGTCAAACCGGTCGTCGTCCACACCCACCAGAAGCGTCGTGTTTCCGGAGCGCAGGAATCCACCGGTCGTCGCAAGTTTGGTCACACCGTATCCTTCATCCATCAAATGCCGTATGAGGCGGGAAGAATCCTCGTCCTGAACAATGGCCACGATCAGCTTCATACACTGTCACCTTCTTTCTTCGTTTCCCGCCTCTATTATACACCAAATTGTTAAAACTTGCAATACCGGAAATTCGTCAAAGCAAAATACAGATCATGCCGCCGCTGCCCTCGTTGATGATCTTCTTGAGCGATTCCTGCATTTTCATCCGTACATCCTCGGGCATCCGCGCCAATTTTCCGGCCAATCCCTCCCGAACGAGATCGTTGAGGGATTTGCCGAAGATCTCCGTATCCCAGATCCCGGCGCGATTGTTTTCAAATTCGCTCATGAGATATTGCATCAATTCTTCGGATTGCTTTTCGGTGCCTACAATGGGGCTGACTTCGGTTTCGATATCCACGCGAATCATGTGCAGGGACGGGGCGCTTGCCTTGAGCCGCACGCCGAAGCGGGAACCCTGGCGTACCATCTCCGGTTCCTCAAGCGAGAGTTCCTCCATCGAAGGCGTTACCAGGCCGTATCCCGTGGACCGCACGCTCTTGAGCGCGCCTTCCACGCGGTCATATTCGCGCTTGGCCACCACCAATTCCTTCATCAAATCAAAGAGGTGTTCTTCTCCCTGGATTTCCTGTCCGCAGGCCTCACCCAGAATCCGGTAGAACAGGCCGTCTTTGAGCGTCAGCCGGTATTCGATCACGCCCTCGCTGAGCCGTATTTCGGATACGGACGCGTCTTCGGTGTTTTCCAATGCCTTGAGCGCTTCGCGCAAGAGCACATGATCGCGCACGCGATGCATTTCACTCGCAGCCGCGCGTACCGCGTCAAAGACCGATTTGCCCAGCCAGTGATCGGGAGCCAGCGAGGTCAGCCACGAAGGCGCGCTGATGCGAATTTCCTTCAGGGGGAACTCGAACAAAATGCTTTCCAGGACGTTGTTGATGTCCTCCACGCGCATGTTGATCACGTCCAACGCCAACACAGGGACCCCGTATTTTTCGTTCAGCGCATCGCGCAGCAGCCGCTGCTCCTCGCCCGCAGGGTCGGTGGTATTGAGAACGATTACGAAGGGCTTCCCCAATTCCTTCAATTCGTTGACCACACGCTCTTCCGCCTCGGTATACGCGCTTCGCGGAATATCGGTGATGCTGCCGTCGGTCGTCACGACCACGCCGATGGTCGAATGTTCCCGGATGACTTTGCGCGTACCCAATTCGGCCGCTTCCT
>DVMU01000012.1 GCA_018714825.1 Candidatus Pullichristensenella excrementigallinarum | reverse complement strand
GCTCGCCGCCCTGGGATGCTTGCGCATTTTTGCGCTTTTCCCGAACGGCAAGAGTTATTATAGCAAGGATGGCGTCATTTGTCAAGCACTTTTTTCTCAACCGGCAAAACACTTAATATAGTTGTTGATGGCCGGTCAGTTGCACAAAATGTTGTGGTTTTTTCGCGAAATTGCGCGAATCCTCTTCCCAGTCGATTTGTTAAGATTTCCCTCTCTTTGCCAGAAAAATCGTCCCCGGAATGGCCAGGAGGATGGCTGCCAGCATCGAGATTTCCATTGCGGGAATCTTCGCAGCCGTCTCGATTGCCATAACAGCCTCTTCCGGCGCAAAAACCCGGAAGCGCAGAAACAGAGTCCCCGCAGTCATTGCGGCGCAGAATCCGCGCGCGGCAAAATATTCCCGCCATCGAATCCCCATCGGTCGCAGCACGGCCATATTTTGCGTTGCGATACACATGCCGCCGAATCCTGCAATCAGCCCGGTGGTCACAACTCCCGCCTTTGCTCTCGCGGCAGCAGCCATTCCGGAGGGCAGATCCAGGAAATAGAGCAGCGCGTTTCCGATTTGTTCTCCCACTATTCTCGAAAGCAAACCTGCCGCAACGGAAAAGCAGACCATGTAACCGCATACCTGCAGTACGTTTCCGATGGCCGCGCGAATGGGCGTCGCCATTTCCGGAAGTTCCGGTTCCGGAAGCAATTCCTGCTCTTCCCGGAAAGCCCTTCTTAGAATCACTCCGGTTAAAATCTGCGAAACCCACTGCGCCCCGGCAAGCCACACGCCCAATTCGACCGAGCCGAACAGCGCGACCCCAACGCCGGACACCAAATACACCGGGCCCACGCCCGACCCCATCAGTGCCATGCGCTTGAACTCGCATTTGCGCATTCCACCGCTCGCGTTGCGTGCGGCCAGCGCGCCCGCCGGAGACCCTGCGATCATCCCAGTGACCACAGACGCGGCCGCCGCGCCGGGCAACCCAAACAGCGGCCGCATCCATTTCCCCAAAAAGCGCTCATAAGCGCGGCGCGCGAGAGAGCAGGTCAGCATCGGCAAAAGCGCCAAAAAAGGAAACAGCGCCGGCGCCACGCAAAAAGCCCATGTGCGCATGGCGCTCTGCGCGCTGATCAGCGCCTGTCCAGGCCAAATCAAAAGAAGTCCTGTGAAGAATATCGCCAATAGAAATTTCGCCGCCGCGAGTCGTCTGCGCATAGAAACACCTCCAAGCCGTTTTTTAAAGGATGCGCGCTCCTCCGCGCCGCTTTAGTCTATGCGGAAATTTCCTTGCGCTCAACCACGCCCGGATGCTATAATGAAGCAAAGGAGGAGCACCCCATGCGGTTGGACAAATTGCTTTCCGTTGCCGGAATGACGCGAACCGAGGCCAAGCGTGCCGTCGCCGCGGGGCGCGTGCAAATCAACGGCGTTCCCGCGCGGGATCCGGGCGCACATGTGAAAGAAACGGACGTCTTGTTGGACGGTCGCCCCGTAACGCCTCCCGGCGAACTGTACTTGATGCTCAACAAGCCCGCAGGAATTCTCACCGCAACGAAGGATGCACGCCAGCCGACCGTGCTTTCGCTCTTGCCGGAAGCCTTTCGGAAGCGATCGCCAGGCCCTGTGGGTCGGCTGGACAAGGATGTGACCGGTCTTTTGTTCTTGACTACAGACGGTCAACTCGCGCACCGGCTGATTTCTCCTCGTTGGGCAGTGGAAAAGCGTTACCGGGCGGAAATTGAAGGCGCGATCTGTCAACGGGATATTGAAGCCTTTGCCCAGGGACTAGTGCTTTCAGATTTCGTCGCGCGACCGGCCAAGCTGTTTTCTTTGGGCGAGGGGCTGGCGGAAGTCCTCGTAACCGAGGGAAAATTTCATCAGGTCAAGCGCATGTTCGCGGCCATCGGCCATCCCGTAATCCGCCTGGAGCGGTTGGAAATGGCCGGGATCGCGCTGGATCCTTCGCTTGCGCCCGGCGCATATCGGGAGCTTTCCGACGAAGAAATCACGCATCTCTATCAAACTGTACAATTGGAAAGGACGCAATGAGGATGTCCGAACACTACTTTAGTCAAAACCCCTCTTCTCCGCATTCGGAGCGTTCCGTGTGGATCAGCGCGCTGGGAGAAAAACTTCTATTTACTACGGATGCGGGCGTATTTTCCCGAGACGGCCTGGATTCCGGCACCCGCATTCTCCTGGAGGCCCTGCCCCCGCTTTCGGGGCGGGTTCTGGATCTGGGCTGCGGCTGGGGCGCGGTGGGTTGTCTGCTGGCAAAGAAGTATCCCGAAGCAGAATTTCTCCTGACGGACATCAATCAGCGCGCGGTGGAGCTTTCTCAGCGCAACCTTCAGGAAAACGGCCTGAAAAATGCCGCCGCTATACAGGGAGACGGTTTCTCTTCCGTCACGGGGGCGTTTCGCTGGATTCTCACCAATCCGCCCATCCGCGCAGGAAAGGCGGTCATCTATTCGTTATTCTCCCAAGCGCGCTCGTTTCTCGAACCCGAGGGCGCGCTGGTGATCGTAATTCGCAAACAACAGGGCGCGAAATCCGCGGAGAACTACCTTCGGGAGCTCTATTCGCAGGTGGAATGCCTGGATAAAAGCGGCGGCTATTGGGTTTTGATGGCCGGATGCGGCAAATGCGACGATTAAAATCGCCGCGCAGGCTGTCGAAAAAGCCCTGATGGGAGGCCCTCCCATAAATCGAGCGCGGCGGCGTGTACCTCGCGTTCAGTTTTTCCGGAGCACAAGCGGAGGAAAAACAATTCCTTCGGTCGGGAAATCGCCTGGAAAATCCGTAGATTTTCATGGAGCGTATCAAAGGATTTTGACACGCAACGCCCGACGCCGCGCGCGGCGCCGGGCTTCTGGATGGCTGCAATTTAAACGAACATTTGTTCTATATTAAGTCTGCGATTTCGACAGGGCTGCGGAATTCTTTCCGCGCAGTCGCCGGGCGCGTGCGCGCAGGAAAACCGCGCGCGCGTCTGCGAGGCGCAACGCAATCGCCACGAGGGACAAAAGAGGAACCAGCCAGGTCGCTTCCCAGCCGAGTATGTTGCCGACAAAGAGCGCGGCCAGCGCAGCCGACACGGTTTCCAGAGCAAGGGAAAGCAGCGCGCGCCGTCGGAGGCATGTGCCCGTCCAGAGCGCGCAGAGCATTCCCCCAGCGCAGAGGACGGCGCAGTACGGGATTTTGCCGTCCCGTCCTGCAAGCGCGGGAAGGATTGCGGCGGCGATGAGGAGCGCCCCGGCGAACAGCGTAAACCACCAGCCAACCGCCGCGGACTCTTCTTCCGAGCGGCGGAAGGTGGATTGTGCGCCGCAAAAGAACGCTTCTCCGATCAGCAGAGCCGCGCAGGGCAGAGAAGAATTCCCGTCGATCCTGGCGAGCCGGGAAAACGCCGCCAGCAAGCCGAACGCGATCAGCGGATAGAGCAATTCGCGCGCGGCCGCGCCGGGAATCTCGCGCAGCGGTGCGGCGTGAGGCGCGGCGAGGGGATTGCCTGCGATGGATGTTCCCGTGGCAAAGGCGATCAGCAGCGCGGCGATTCCCGCGCCAAGCCACCAGCGGGCGTCTCCCAAAAAGATCGCGGCCAGCAACAACAGCGCGGCGATCATTTCCAGCAGCGCCGCGCTGAAGGCCTGCCCGTGTCCATGGAGATGCTCGGCAAACAGATCTTTCAGCGCGAGCACCACGCCCAGGCCGGCGAGAGGCCAGATTTCCTTCGGCGGCGCAGCGCCGCTCCAGGAGGCGAACGCGGCGGCTGCGCGCGGAGACATCGCGCTCACGAAAAGGAGCAGTCCCCCACCCAGAAGCGTGATCAGCAGCGCGAACGTCCAATATCTCCGGAGCCGATGCGGGGTCAGCGCCGTTCCGGCAGCGCGCCGGAGAGCAAAACCCATGCACAGGGTAGGGATCCTGGCGAGCGCCATCCAGAAAAAAATGGCGAGGGACGCATCCGAGCGCCCCGTGGATGCCGCGATCGCCAGGGCAAGAGGGATGGCCGCGCGATCCGGGCGGCAGAGAATTCGTCTTTTCATGGTTCCCCCCTTTGGATGATTCGAAAGTCGTTTTTTGAGGCCTCCGCGCCCTTGCGGGTGCGGGGCCGTCGCGGCGTATGCGCGGGACGCCCATCAGGGAAAGGCTTAGCAGTTCCCGCCCAATGTTTCATGTGAAACAAAATCGGTCCTTCAAAATGTTTCATGTGAAACACGAAACCGCGAACATACCGGTCAATCCTTCGCGCCGCGCGATGCGGATATCCGCGTCTTCTCCGGCAACAATGCCCGCCTCCTCCAATTCGTAGAGACAGGTGCGTTCCGCGAGCTCCGGAAAATTGTTTTCCTTGCTCAGATGGCCCAGGACGATTTGACGCGCGCCGCGCCGAATCAGCTCTACGGCCGCGCGCCCGGCATCCGCATTGGCGAGATGTCCCCGGCGGCCAAGAATGCGTTGCTTGAGCGCGTAGGGGTAGGGGCCTGCCTTGAGCATATCCGGATCGTAATTGGATTCCAACACCACCGCCGAGGAGCCCGCGACGGCTGCAAGCCAGCTCTCGCGCACATAGCCGATGTCCGTGGCGATGGAAAGCCGCGCTCCCGCCACGCTGAGGGTGTAGCCCACGGGCTGCGCCGCGTCGTGCGGAATTTCAAAGGCCTGCACGTTCATGCCGCCGAGATAGAAATCCTCCGCGGGATCAAACACGCGAATGTTCTTCGCGGCAATCCCGCCCAGCTTGTCCTCCATGGCCGCCCAGGTTCCGGGCGTGGCATAGACGGGCAGATCGTATTTGCGGGAAAGCACGCCCACGCCGCGAATGTGATCGATGTGTTCATGCGTCACCAGAATTCCGGAGAGCGTCTCCGGCCGCACGCCGATGCGCTCGAGCTCCTGTTTGATGCGCGAACAGGATACGCCCGCATCCACCAGCAGGTGGCCGCCGTCGCATCCGGCATAGGTCGCATTCCCGCTGGAACCGCTAAACAGCGGCGAAAACCGAAGTTCCATGCTGCGCATTTCCTCCTATGTACGACGATTGCCCGCAAGTTTCACGTGAAACATTCCGGGACACCCGTCAAATCGAACGGCGGAATGTATTTTTCCTCCGCCGAGCCCAATTCCTGCACGAACCCATCCTCCAGGCCCAGGGCCAACATGTGTTCCACGACCCGCTCATATTCGCGCTTCCGCAAGCGGCGGGAAAGTTGGTCCACGCCCTCGACCTCGCCCATCGGGACATATTGCGCCATCAGGCTCACCCACGCGCCGGGAAGGTTGTCGTGAATCCAGTCCAGAATTTCCATGGATTCCTCCGAGCGGCCCGGCAAGACCAGGTGCCGCACCAAAACGCCGCGCAACATCCGGCCGTCCTCGCCGATCTCCACCGGGCCGGTCTGCCGGAGCATCTCGACAAGCGCCTCCGAAGCGCGTTCGAAGTAATCCGGCGCGCCGGAATAGCGCGCCGCCGCATCCTTTCGGCGATACTTGAGATCGGGAAGATAGACCTGCACCAACCCTTCAAACCGCCGGAGCGTCTCGACCCGCTCATAGCCGCCCGTGTTCCACACCACGGGCACCGGCAATCCTCCTTGCAGCGATTGCAGAATCGGCTCGGCAAAGTGGGTGGGGTTGACCAGGTTGATGTTGCCCGCGCCCTGCCCGATCAGATCCAGATAGATTTCGCGCAGGGCGGATGCGGGAACTTTCCTTCCAAATCCTTCGTGCGAAATGGGAAAATTCTGACAAAACACGCAGTGCAGCGAACAGCCGGAAAAAAAGACCGTTCCGGAACCGGTCTTTCCGCTGATGACCGGCTCTTCATCAAAGTGCAGGGCGGCGCGCGCGATCACGGGATCGGCTCCCATGCCGCAAAACCCTTGCCCCGTGTCCCCGCGAACAACGCCGCACATGCGCGGACAGCAATTGCATAGATATTCCATAAATCCTCATATATCCGCGAGATAAAGAATAATTATTCTTTATCTGCACAATAAAGTGTAATTAAATGCACCTCCGGGCGCGTCCCCAGGCGGAATGCAGCCCCCTCGCAGCCCACGCCGCAGCTGGTTAGAAGGAACGTATTCCCCTCCTTGCGCCAACCCGAAAGGTAGCGCCGCTCATGTTCGGTCAGATCCAGAAGCGTGCGTCCGGCCAGGACGATCTGCCCCCCGTGCGTGTGCCCTGCGAGGAACAGATCTACCCAGCCGCCGCCATCGGAAGCCTCCGTCGTCTGCGTATTGACAAAGGATTCCGGGCTGTGCGCAAAGGCCAGCACCAGATCCCCCGAAAGAAAGGATTCCGCCAAGACCTGATAATCCGCCCCGCTCGAAGGATCCGGAGCAAGGCCGAGCAGGGAAATCGTCTGTCCGTCTTTCCGGATCGGAAGCGCCTCATCGCACAAAAGGCGCACGCCAACCTGCGAGAACTCCTCCGCGAGCTGTTCCGGCAGAACGTCTCCATCTCCGATCACGGCGTATTTTCCCAACGGAGCGTCGAACGCGGCAAGCGCCTGAAAGACTTGCTGCCGCAATTGCGCCATTGCCTGCGCGTCTTCGGTCCCATTGAGCCGATCCCAAAAGGAGGGATTGGCGTAATCGCCGCCGAGCAGGACGATGTCCGGCGCAAGCGCGTGCAGCGTTTCCAGCAGCCGCGCCGTTACCTGCGCCTCTCGTTTCGATGTGACATCCAGATCGGAAAGGAACAGAACGCGCACTCCGTCAAAGGCGGAGGGCAGATCCTCGAGCGCGACCGAAGCGTACCGCACAAAGAGCACCCGGGCGGAAAGATGCATCCCGCCCGCCAGCAACAGCGCCGCCAACAGCAGCGCTGAAATCACCTTGAACGCGAAGAAACGCCGTTTCTTTCCCTTTCCGGCCGCCTTTTTTGCCATAATGCTCCTTTCATCCCGGATCCAACGCCATATTGACCGGATTGGGGCGCTCGTTTGCGCAAAAATGTTTCATGTGAAACCTTTGCGACATTTGCAGGGGAAAGTTCGTTCTTTTGCCCGATTTCCCACGCGGGAGGCATTGCAACCACGCCCGCTTTTTATTATAATAAGAATAGTATCAGCATTCAAGGCCTTTCCCCGCCGGGGAGGGGCAATTTGGGTGGATCAGGGGGATTCCATGGAGATAAGAAGGGCCAGAAAGCCTTCGTGGGGAATCGCCGTTTTGATCACGCTGTTGGTTTGCGCGCTGTCGATTTTGTTTGCCTGGCTGTATAAGACGGCCTGGTCTTCCGCGACGTTCGGCGAATACAGGCGCGTGGAATTGAATGGAAATCAGGAGATTCAGACTGTAGGCAACGGCTTTGTGTACTATAACGGAAGTTCCCTGAGCCTGGTCAGCGATCGGGGAGACGCGAAGTGGACCTACATGATCGGCGCGAACGTCTCCTTTGATGCCGGCAATTCGGGCGTCGCGGCCTGGTCGGGAGAGACGTTGACCATATTGGATCTGGAAAACGGAACGCCCACCTATTCCAGCCCCATGGGCGGAGAGGTATTGTCCGCGTTCGTCGGACCCAAATACACGGCCGCGCTGCTCGGACCGGAGCACGATTCCACTATTTCCATTCTGGAAAACGAGGGCAGACAGGTCGATGAGATCGCGTTGCCGGATCAAACGGTGTTGGATTACGGCTTCTTTTCCGGGGGAACGCTGTTTTGGGTGATGACGCTGGATACTAGCGGAACGGTGCCCACATGTTCCATTGCCACCTATAAGCCGGGAAAGATGATTGTCGGATCGATTTCCGATTCCGAGCAGCTGATGTATCAGGTGATGTTCCAATCCTCGCAGGTGTGCGTGGCGGGGACCACGCACCTGAAGGTCTACGATTATACGGGCACCGAGCAGACCTCCAAGCGCACGCTCATCTACGGCTGGTATCTGGCCGCGCTGGACGAGGGGGCCGATGATCCGATGCTCGCGCTGGTACCCGACGCGCAGTACGGCGGTTCGGATACGATGCGGGACGTTCGCATGATCCGCTCCAATCTGGACCAGGTGGTGCGGATGCCCTTTGGCTGCGCGACCCTCGTCGCCAAGGAAAACAATGTTTACGGATTTTCCAACGAGGGCTATGTCATGGTGGCGCGCGCCGGGGAAAAGACCGTCGCGGCCTATGACCTGGGCCTGCCCACGGGAACGGTCTACGGCGTGACCGACAACCGCGTTGCGGTAATCGGTTCGGGCAATACCGTCTATCTGGTGACCTTGCCCTGACCTCCCGGATATTTCCGGCGGATTTGGGGAAAGATGGAAAACGCCCGCGATTTCTGCAAGGCGCGCGGGGCGATCACTTTGACAATCGGAGGGATACGGTGTGAACATCATTGACATCCTCGTTCTCTTGATTCTCGGCTACAGCCTGTTTGCGGGAATGCACAAGGGCTTCCTTGCCTCGCTGCTTTCCCTGGGAGGGCTTGTCGGTTCGTGGTTTGGGGCGCAGAAGCTCTTTTTGCCCGTGGCGGAGAAAATTCTCAGCAATTCCGGCCTGATCGGCACATTGAGCCAGTATCTCGAACCGGCGAGCTTCTTTGAGGGCATTACGGTTTCCGGAGTGACCGCGAGCACGACCGTTGCGGATCTGGTTTCGCGCGGGCAGGACGCGGTGCAGCAGGTTGCGGACTTTATCGGAACCAAAATCCCCTTTGTGCGGGACGCATTCGCTTCGAACATTAGTTCGGAAGCTTTCACCAAGCTCAATCTGACCACGGTTTCGGAGTATTTGGATCAGACTGTCTGGCAGAGCGCGTTCTATGTCATTTCGTTTATCGCGTGCTTCTTTGTACTGTATTTTGTGGCGAACTTGGTGGTGAATCTGCTCAACCATGTCATTCGCTTCCCGGTTCTCCGGAAGGTCGATTGGCTGATGGGCGGGATCTTCGGGCTGTGCCGTGGGTTGATTGTGTCGGCTTTGGTGTTGGCCGTGCTTCCGTCGGTGGTTTCCCTGATTTCCCCCGAATTTTTGCAGACCATGCAGAGCGGATCGGCGATCTGGTCGTTCTTTGACGGGACCTCTTTTCTCGGCTTTGCCAAGGATTGGGTCAATCAATTGATCATGGGCGTGTTTTAATTTGGTTGGGAAATCGGCGACCGCATTTGCGGCCGCCGTTGCGTGTCAAAATCCTTTTGACACGCTCCATGAAAATGCGCAGATTTTCATGGAGGGGGGAAGAGGACTTTTTCGACAGTCTGCGGCGGTCGCAAACGCGATCGCCGGCTTTTTTGTAATGTTCCGCAGGGAACCCAATCGGACACTTTTTGGGCGCACGAAATCAGCAGATACGCAAAAGCGTCAGGGCAAACAGCGGGGCGCCGCCCGCTCCGGTGATGGAGAGGCTGCTGCTGGATTCCAGGCGCAAGCGCGCTCCGGGCTGCGCATCGAAGATGGCGTGTCCGGAAAAGACGGCGCTGTTCGTCCCGGCGATCTGATCCACGCGCGCGGCGGATTCAGGCAGGGGAACCGCATTCAGCGCCAGGTACACCGTGCTGCTGACGGCGGTATTGGCGGGGAGATTCATCGTCCAGGCCGCGAAATACCGCCCGCCCTGTTGCAAAATGACCTCGCCCGCCTGCGTGGTATATGCCTGCGGGAGTCCCTTAATGAGGTTGAGCGGAGCGAGGTTGCCCTGGATCGAATCCGCGGTTAGCATCGCGTAGTTGTCTCCCGCCGGAATGGGCATTGGGCAATCGGACGGACAATTGCAGGGACAAGAGCAGGCGTCGCTTTCGCATCCGCACGGGCTGATGCAGACTCCGCACTTGTCGCAATCCGCCGAAGGGCAGGGCCCTTGATAGAACACCGAATCACAGCCGGAACAGGAGAACCCGTAGGTTCGCGGAGTCGTTCCGCAACAGCTGGTGTAAGCCCCCGTCGAACGCGAGGTCGTGGGGGAAAAGCCGGAACAATCTCTCCGGCAATGGTTGAACTTGGCCACAATAAGACGCTCCTTTCCATGGTCTCATTGCATCGTATGAAGAAGTTGCTGCAGGGGTGCGTGGGCGCTGCGCTTGTTGACAAAATTTTGCCCCGATGCTATCATAGGTAGAGATCATTTGCGGGGAGGATCTTCCATTGAAATCGGAACCGGTGGATTTTGTGATGCCGTGGGTCGACGGTGGGGACCCGGAATGGCGCAGGGTGATGCACGCCTACCGCGGCGATACCTATGACGAGGCGGAGGAGCAGGCGCGCTATCGCGATTGGGACAATTTGAAATACTGGTTTCGCGGCGTGGAGAAGTTTGCTCCGTGGGTGCGTCGCGTTCATTTTATCACCATGGGCCACCTTCCCGCGTGGCTCAATCCCGAAAATCCCAAATTGCACATCGTCCGGCACGAGGACTATATTCCGGAAGAATATCTTCCCACGTTTAGCGCCAACCCCATCGAATTGAATCTGCACCGCATCGCGGATCTGAGCGAGAGATTTGTCTACTTTAACGATGATACCTTCATCTTACGCCCGGTTTCTGAGGATCTGTATTTCCGCAACGGTCTCCCCTGCGATTATTTCGGCTATACCCAGCACTATTGCCCCAGCGAGGCGGGGCTTCAGTACATGCACATTCTCGTCAACAACGCGGCGTATGTCAACCTGCATTTCAACAAGCGCGCCTGCCAGAAGGCGCACTGGCGCAAATTCTTGAGCCCTAAATATGGTTGGAAGCGAAATCTGCGCACGTTGTATTACTGGGGTTTAAAAAACTTCACTGGATTTTCCATTCCACACATGCCCACCGCCTATCTCAAAAAGACGTATGAGGAAGTCTGGGAAAAGGCTCCGGGCATCCTCGAGCGCACCAGCGCGCACCGCTTTCGAACTTTTGAAGATGTAAGCCACAATTTTTTCCGCTGCTGGCGCTTGGTTAAGGGAGAATTTTATCCGTTTCCCATGCAGGGAAGGCATTTTTCCCTTTCCTCCAATCCGCAGAAAAACGAGGAGATCGCGCGCGTTATTCGCTCGCAGCAAGAGCCGATGATCTGCCTCAACGACGTGGTGGCCGATTTTAATTTTGAAACGGAAAAGCAGCGGATGATCGCGGCGTTCGAATCGATCCTCCCGGAAAAATCCTCATTTGAAAAGTAAGAATAGGAGGCCTTTCATGCCGACCATCAGCGTCATCACCGCCGTCTACAATGTCGCCGAATATCTTCCTCGGATGCTGGACGCGCTCCTTGCGCAGACCATATCCAAGGAAATGGAAGTGCTTTTGATCGACGACGGCTCCACGGATGCAAGCGGCCGGATCTGCGATCAATACGCGCAGGATCATCCGGAACTGTTCCGCTGCTTTCATCAGAAAAACGCCGGACTCTCCGCGGTCCTCAATCGGGGATTTGATTTGGCGCGGGGAGAATATGTGGGCATTGCCGACGGAGACGACTGGATCGAGCCGGATATGTATGAGACGCTTCTGAACAATGCCCGCGCCTTCGAAGCGCCGGTTTCGCTGGTTTCGGGGGTGAAAATCTATCCCAACGGCTCGCGGCAGAAGCTCAGCGAAGACACGGACGGCGCCGTTCTGATGGACGGAAAGCAGGCCATGCGCAAGCTGTTGGAGCGAAAGATCTATTGCAGCGTGTGTTTCGGGCTGTTTCGAAAGGAAGCGCTTGCCGGTCAACGTTTTGACGAGAGCTATGCCGTGGCCTTGGACAAGCTCTTTATTGCCCAATGTTTTCTGCGATTTGACCGCATTGCCTTTGACGGCAGCGTGAAATACCATTACTATCGCCGCTGGGATTCCCTGATCGGCCGGGGCTTTACGCCGCGAAAGATGCACGATTTGCGCGCGATGCATTGGATTTACGAGCATATCTTCCCCAAATGGCCGGATTTGGAGGGCGCGTACTGGTACCATTTTGCGATGTCCGTGTATTACATCCTGGGAGATTTTTGCGTGGCTCCCAAGACGCGCGGGCAGTATCGAGAGGAATATCGAAAGACGCTCCGGGAATTTCGCACCATTCCGCTCAAAAAGATTCGGCCGTATTTCACGCGGGGACATTTTTTCTCCATCATCCTTCGCGGCTATTTTCCCATGCTGCAATATCGCGTGATCCATGCCAAGGGGCATCTGCAAAAGCTGCTGAAAAAATAGCGATCGGACGCAGGAGGGGTTTTTATGCCGAGCGTGAGCGTCATTCTTCCCGTGTACAACATCCTCCCCTGGCTTGCGCGAATGCTCGACGCCATGTGTGCGCAAACGCTTCGGGACGAGATGGAGGTCTTGCTGATTGACGACGGTTCTACCGACGGAAGCGGGGAACTCTGCGATCAGTATGCCCGCAAGTATCCGCGCCTGTTTCGATGCGAGCATCAGAAAAACGCGGGGGTCTCCGCCGCGCGCAATCGCGGATTGGAATTGGCGAGGGGCGAGTATATCGGCTTTGTGGATGGGGACGACTGGTGCGAGCCGGATATGTTTGAAGTTCTGCGGAAAAACCTGCTGGAAAATCGCGCGGACGTGGCGATCGTTTCCGCAAAAAAGATCCGCGAGGACGGACGCTTTACGGTTTCCGGCCTGAAGGAAGGGGAAAAACGCCTGTGGTCTTCCGAGGAGGCCCTGCGCGCCATGTTGGAATTCCAAATCGATTCCGCGATTTGGGATCTGCTCTACCGGCGGGAACGCTTTTCCGACCTCCGATTTGATTCCCGCATTACCTTTGCGGAAGACAAGCTGTTTCTGACGAACCTGTTTTTGCGGGCCGAGCGCGTGCACTGCTCCGGAGAAATCAAATATTGGTATTATCGGCGCAGCGGTTCGGCGGATTGCCGGGGATTTTCGCCCAAAAAACTGGAAGAAAATGCCTGCTATGCGCAGATGAGGGAGCTCCTCTCGCAAAGATGCCCGCAGGTCATGAATTCCCTGTGGATCAATCGCTCGAGGATGCTCTATTTCCGGATCGGCGAATTCTGCTCCAGCGCGCAGGCGCGCAGGGAGTATGCCCGGGAATATCGGGCGCTTTTGAAGGAGATGCGCGCCATCCCCCTTTCCGCCCTGCGACCGTTTTATTCCGGAAAATACCTGCGCTCCTTCCGGCTGCGCGCGTATTTTCCCTTGGTACAGTGCCGTGTGGTGCGCCTGAAGGGGTTCCTCAAAGGCCTTCTCCGATCCGGCGGCGGACAAAAGTAGCCGCGCTTTGGGCATGGGAAGGCAGAAATATGCCTTTTTTCACAATTTTGTCCTTGCAATTGGCGCAATTCTCTGATACAATATGGAATTGGCGCATCCTTGCCATGTCCGATGCGGCATGGCCGAAGTCCATAAGGAGGTGAAAGTCCATGAACCAATACGAAGTCATGTATGTGATCGACGCCGCTCTGGAAGATAGCGCGCGTACCGATCTGATCAACCGCTTCTCCGAGCTGGTTGTGAAAAATGGCGGCGAAGTGGAGCGCGTGGATGAGTGGGGAAAGCGTAGGCTGGCTTACGCGATCAATTATAAGACCGAGGGATACTATGTCCTGATGTACATCAAGGGCCCCTCCGATCTGCCCCGCGAAATCGAGCGCAATCTGCAGATTGCCGATCAGGTGCTCCGGTACCTGGTTGTTAGCTATGAGGGCGCCCTGCCCGCCAAGCGCGAGCCGTTCCGGCCCGCTCCGGCGCGCGAGGCCGCCGCTCCGGCTCCCGCCGCGCAGGCGGAACCGGCGCAGGCCGTGGCGGAACCGGCGCAGGAAACTGCTCCGGAAGCCGAGGCTGTCGATGAGGAGGCCCCCGTTTCGGAGGCTGACTAAAAGTCCCGACCCCCACAAAGGCAGGTGTATTCCATGAATAAGGTAATTCTGATCGGAAATCTCACCCGCGATCCCGAAAGCAGGACAACCGCGTCCGGCACCCAGATGTGCCAGTTTACCCTGGCGGTCAACCGGCGCTTCGTCAACCAGCAGGGCGTGCGCGAGGCGGATTTTATCCCGATCGTTACCTGGCGGCAGACGGCGGAACTGTGTGCCCGCTATCTGTCCAAGGGTCGCAAGGTCGCGGTGGAAGGCAGTATGCAGGTTCGTTCCTATGATGCGCAGGATGGATCGAAACGCTATGTCACCGAGGTCGTTGCCGACAACGTGGAATTTCTGGGTTCCCAACAGGCGGATCGGCCGCGTTCGGATTTCTCCGCACCCCCGCCGCCCGAACCCGTCGCGGACGACAGCTTCACCGAAGTTGACGACGACGAACTGCCGTTCTGATTATCCAACCCATTGAAGGAGGAGCAACTATGTCTGAAGATAGAGGCGATCGCGCCCGCCGTCCTCGCGGCCGTAAGCCGCGCAGGAAAGTTTGCGCGTTTTGCGTGGACAAGGTTCAGCACATCGATTATAAGGATATCGTCCGCCTTCGCCGCTTTACCAGCGAGCGCGGCAAGATCCTGCCCCGGCGCATGACCGGCACCTGTGCCAAGCATCAGCGCCAGCTCTCTACGGCCATCAAGCGCGCCAGGGTGATCGCCCTGCTGCCGTATGTGTCCGAATAAGCGTTTTTGCAAAGCTCCCCTCCCCAAAGAGGGGAGTTTTGCGCGTCAAAAAAGGATTTAGACACGCTCCATGAAAATCTGTGGATTTTCATGGAATAGGAGATGATTTCTTTGAAGGAAGAAAGGGAAAATCGCCCCTTGGCGGAAGAAGAAACCCAACAGGTCGGCGGCGGTTTGGGCGAAGCATTCGGGGGCTTGCCCATGGGAACGCTCATAGCGGGCCCGTTGCATGAGGCCTACAAAGCGCAGCAGGAACTTGCCCAGGCGAGCATGGATTTTCTGCGCGAAGTCGGTTTGCATTCCGAGGGTGGGGATCCGTCCGCGAACGGCAAAGAGTAAAGGAATGTGGAGAGGGGTTTTCCCCCGAGAGAAAAAAGGAATCTGAATCAACGATGTGGGGCCGGGCGAATTTCGCCCGGCCCCATGCCGTTCCCCTTTCCCTCCCTCCGGGATTTGCGATAGTTTTATTCCCCCAACCCCTCCTCCCGGCTTCCGCTGCGCGGGGTCTCATCCGCCGCGCTGGAATAAGAGTATCAAAAAAAGCGATATCTTGCAAGGTTTGTTCGCCAAAAACCGGTTGAAATACGCCCATTTGTCGCTTTTTCCCGGCAAAAGCGACAAACTGTCAGAAAAAGCCTTATTCAGAGCACAAGCGGAGGAAAAACAATTCCGCCCGTCAGGAAATCGCCCGGAAAATCCGCAGATTTTCAGATTTCCACAGACTTCTCCCTCTTCTATGAAAATCCGCAGATTTCCATGGCGCTTGCCGAAGGATTTTGACACGCAGAGACTCCCTTCGCACATGCGGAGGGAACCGTCGGCATGGATTGGATATCCGCCGACGGTGCGAGTGTGATTCTTTGCTTTTGCAGAAGACAGAGCTTCTTATTTAAATATAATTTTACGACTTGCTTTTCAACCCGAGTACATAATCTGCGCTCACATTATAGTATTGGCACAGCGTTTTTAAATGGCGAATGGGCAATTCGTTGATGCCGTTTTCATATCGAGAATAGACCTGTTGTGTTGTTCCAAGCACTGCTGCGACGGTCGCC
>DVMU01000148.1 GCA_018714825.1 Candidatus Pullichristensenella excrementigallinarum | reverse complement strand
GACCAGTTTTTCCTCGTACATCTGAATTTTCAAGCTTTCGATTTGACTGGTCATGGCGTTGAGCGCGTGGTAGACGTTTTCAATTTCCAAGCCGTCGCTTCGACGGATGGGGATCGGGGCGAGATTACCGCTGCGGATACCGTCGATCGCCCCGGCCAGGCGATTGAGCGGCCGCACTAACGACGCGCGCAAAAACAGCATGTATAGCACAAATAGCACGCAGGCAAATGTGATGGCCGCCAGCATGCTTTGGTGCATTTGCCACACTGGTGCCAGAACCGCGCCCTCATCCCAAAGGACGATGATATTAAAGGGCGCGGCGCTCAGAGATGTGCGCGTTACAAGATATGGCTCCAGCAGTTGCGCAAGCTGCCTCGAAGAACGCGTATCGAATTCTCTGTTCAGCAGGCGGCCCTGGCGGTCAGAGAGCATGATATGTGTCAGCCCCAGAAGGTCCGCGCTTTGGATATTTTCAAACAGCGAATCCACGCTGAACCAACAGCCCATTACGCCGTCGCGCACATTTGTAGCGATATAGAGGTAAAAATTGCCGCCGGCCTCAAAGTACAGGTAGCCTTCCTGGAAAATTTGCGCGTCCGCGCCAAGCCCATCGAGTCTATCCTGCAACGCCAGCGCCGCTGTGCGGCTTTCCGTATAAGACCGATTGTAGTTTTGCAGAAAACGCAGGCTGCCGTCGCGGTAAAGGAAAAAAGCATCGATCTGCGGATAGAGCGCCATATCTTCTGAAATATCTTCCGCCAGCGAATTCAGTGCTTGCAGGCCGCTTGGGGTTTGCTGCGCACTTTCGGAAAGCAGGGAAAGATCCACGCGCAAATTGGCTATGTAGAGCTTTGCTGAGGCCAACGTAGCGTCTATATCGGCGGAATAAGGAGTGAGCGTCTGGTTGATGCTGCCGCGTGTCTGCGTTTCAAAAGATTCCGCCGCAGTCCAGATGGTAGCGTAAAGGATTGCCAAAATGGGTACGACAAACACAAATGCCCATAAGAGCATTTTCGCGCGCAAAGAATTGGGAAGTTTCAGCTTTCGCAGTACCTGCATATCCTTCGCCTCGCTTTTTATTTGCCCATGACAAATCACAAAACCCATTATAACAATAGCGGGAAAAGAATTCAAGGATGCATAGTTAAAAAATCAAAGAACCTGACAATCCTTATAAAACTCGTGACATTTCTTAAAGAATATTGAGGCGAAAGCTTTTATAATGTGTTTAACGGTGCGCGGCGTCCGGCCGCTTATTCGGTTTTATCCGCAGGCACGTTGCGTTGCTTTCGGATGAAGAATATCCCCAAAGAAAGGTGGAAATTCAGAATGAAGAAACTGCTAACCCTCCTCCTCGCCCTGGCTTTGACGCTTTCCATGTGCTCGGCTGCGCTGGCCGCAGATGTGGGCATCGTGCTGCCGACGCGCGACGAACCGCGCTGGCTGCAGGATCAGGCCCGCTTTGAGTCAGTCATCGCCGATACGGACTACACCGTGGAAGTACTTTTCAGCCAGGGTTCTTCCGCCACGGAGCTGACCAACGTGGAAACCCTGATTGCCCAAGGCATGAAAGTGCTCATCATTTGCGCGCAGGACGCTGCTGCTGCTGGCATCGCCGTGGAAAATGCCAGGGCTGAGGGCGTCACGGTCATCTCCTATGACCGCCTGATTACCGATACCGAGGCCGTGGACTACTACGTGACCTTTGATTCTGTGGCAGTCGGCGAGGCCATGGGCCAGTACCTGATTGACAACGCCGAGGGTACCGGCAATTCGCTCTACCTCTACGCCGGCGCGCAGACCGATAACAACGCCTTCCTGTTCTTCGAGGGCGCCTGGAACGTGCTCCAGCCCAAGATTGCAGACGGCACCTTCGTGATCCGCAATTCCTCCGAGGCCATTGCCGTGCAGGACAAGCCGGAGCTGACCCGCGAGGAGCAGGCCGCCATCATCGGCCAGATCACCACGGACTGGGATTTCAACGTCGCCAAGTCCAAGGCGGAGAGCCATCTTACCGCCGCCACCGCCGATGAAAAGGGCTTGTGCTACATCCTCGCCCCCAACGACGGCACCGCGCGCTCCATTGCCGACGTGTTCGCCGCGGACGCGGACGTGAGCGGCTACTACGTCACCGGTCAGGACGCCGAGGTCGCCTCCGTGCAGTACGTCATCGACGGTTTGCAGTCCATGACCGTGTTCAAGGACACCCGCACCCTGGCGCAGGACGCCATGGATATGGCCATTGCCGTACTGGAAGGCAGTGATGTCGTCACCGACGCCACCTACAACAACGGCGCGATCGACGTGCCCTCCAAGCAGAGCCCGGTCGTGGTGGTCACCCAGGACAACGTCAAGGAAGCCCTGATCGATTCCGGTTACTATGAGGCTTCGCAGTTCACGGGTCTCGAATAAAGGCATATGGGGAAAGGCGGCCGGCCCGTTCGCGAGCCGGCCTTTCCCCAGGAAGGAGACGGCATGCAGGACATACTTCTGGAAATGCGGGGCATCACCAAGCGGTTTCCCGGGGTCAAGGCGCTTGACAACGTCAACTTTGCGGTGCGCCGTGGAGAGATTCACTGCTTGGTGGGAGAAAACGGCGCGGGCAAGTCCACGCTGATGAAGGTTTTGTCGGGCGTTCACGCCTACGGGACATACGAAGGCGACATCATCTTTGCAGGGAAAACCGCAAAATTCCACAACATCGCCGAAAGCGAGACGGCGGGAATCGCCATCATCTATCAGGAGCTGGCGCAGTTCCCGGAACTGTCCATTTACGAAAACATCTTCATGGGCCACGAAATCATGCGGGGGCGGACGATCGACTGGAATCAGACCATCGTGCGCGCCAGGGAAGTGCTTTCCCGAGTGCGTCTGCATGAAAACCCTGCCACGAAAATCAAGGATCTGGGCGTGGGCAAGCGCCAGCTCATCGAGATTGCCAAGGCGCTGGCCAAGAACGTCAAGCTGTTGATTTTGGACGAACCGACCGCGGCGCTCAACGAGGACGACAGCGAAAACCTTTTGCAGCTTTTACGGGAGCTGAAAGGGCAGGGCATTACATGCATCATGATTTCCCACAAGCTCAAGGAAATTGTGGAAATCGCGGATACAATTACAGTCCTGCGCGACGGCATGACGGTGTGCTCCATGGATGCGCAAAGGCAGAAGGTCACCGAATCGGAAATCATCAAGCATATGGTCGGCCGCGAAATCGACGACATCTACCCCAAGCGAAAAAAGAAAAGTGCCGGCGACGTGATCTTTGCGATACGAAATTGGACGGTGGTAGACCCCGCCACCGGGCGCGAACTTCTGCACGACGTCAACATGGAAGTGCGTTCGGGCGAGATTGTCGGCCTGGCCGGGCTGATGGGCGCGGGGCGCACAGAGTTGGCCATGAGCATATTTGGTAACACCCCGGGCTACAAAATCGTTTCTGGTGAGCTGTGGCTGAAGGGAAAGAAGGTAGACTTGCGCTCCCCGCGCGCCTGCATTGACGCGGGGCTGGCCTATGTAACGGAGGATCGCAAGCGCAACGGCCTGATCCTGATTCAGGATATACGCTTCAATACCACCATTGCGGCGCTTCAGAAGCTCACGCGTGGCTTGGTGGTGGATGGCAACGAAGAAATCCGTGTGGCCAACGAATTCAAGGACGCCATCAACATCAAGGCGCCGTCCATCCAACAACTGGTGGGCAACCTCTCCGGCGGCAACCAGCAAAAGACGTCGCTGGCAAAGTGGATGTTTGCCGACCCGGAGGTGCTGATTCTCGACGAGCCGACGCGCGGCATCGACGTGGGCGCGAAGTATGAAATTTATACGCTGATGAACCAGATGGTGGAGCGGGGCATGAGCATCATCATGATCTCCTCCGAGCTGTTGGAAATCCTGGGCATGAGCGACAGGCTGTATGTAATGAGCGAAGGGACGATCACCGGCCAGATGCCGGTGGAAGAAGCTACCGAGCAGAACGTAATGGCGCTGGCAACAAGGACACGGGAGGTTACGGCATGAACACGACGCTGCAAAGCCGGGAAAAACAGACGCTGCCGCTGGGGCAGTTGCTCAAGACGAACATACGCGATTACGCCATGTATATCGTGCTGGTGGTGCTGTTTGTGGTATTCGGCATCCTCACCAACGGGCTGTTCCTCTCGCCGCGCAACCTCACAGACCTTATCAACCAGACGGGCTATGTGGCGGTGCTGGCCATCGGCATGACCTGTATACTGATTATCAGCCACATCGACCTGTCCGTGGGCTATGTGGCGGGCTTCCTGGGCGCAGTGGCGGCCACGCTTCTGACGTTCAATGGCTGGCCGCTGGGCCTGGT
>DVMU01000147.1 GCA_018714825.1 Candidatus Pullichristensenella excrementigallinarum | reverse complement strand
TTGTTTCGACATTCTAAAAGGCAGGATTTCCTCTTTTTTCCTTTATTCTCGCGGTTTCCTATGCTATAATTATCTTAGAATTTTTCTACCGTATTGTATTGCAGAAGGCCAGGAAAGGAATGAATCTGTCTATGTCGATGCAACGTTATGCCGTTATCGTGGAGTGTTCTTCCAACGGACGTTTTTACATTCCGGAAGCGCGACGCCGCGGATTGCGACCGCTGGTCATTTATCCGCATCTCCCGGATTCGCCCTATACCGCCATGCGCGCGCATACCCGGGACGAGTTGGAAAAAGAGATTCCCGTCATTGACGCGCCTGAGGATATGGATGCGCTGATCAAGCTCCTCGAGCCTTATCCAATCGCCTGCGTATTGGCGGGCAGCGAATACGGCGTGGCCATGGCTGACGAATTGGCCCATCGGCTGGGACTGCCGGGCAATGCTCCGGAGACAAGCTATGTCCGCCTGGAGAAGCCCAGTATGCAGGAAGCCCTCAAGAAGGCGGGCATTCGCTACATCCGCAGCCGCACTGTGACCTCGCTCGAGGAGGCGGAGGCGTTTTGGCGGGAATTGGGCGAAAAGCGGGTGGTCGTCAAGCCTTTGGCTTCGGCCGGCACGGTGGGGGTCCATTTTTGTTCCGACCTTCAGCAGCTCCAACAGCACGTGCGCGCGCTGTTGGCGGACAAAGATCTGTTCGGCCGCACCATCGAAGCGGTGATGATCCAGGAGTACATTGACGGAACGGAGTACATCGTCAATACGGTTAGCTGCAATGGCGTGCATCGCATGACCGACCTGTGGATGTATAACAAAGTCGCGATCGGCAGCGAGGGGAACGCCTACGATTACGCCCGGCTGATGACCCGCCTGGAACCGGGACACAGGGCGCTGATCGAGTACACCTATCAAGTGCTGGATGCCTTGGGATATACTTACGGCCCCAGCCACGGCGAATATATGGTGGATGAGGAAGGGCCCGTGCTGATTGAGGCGGGCGCCCGGCCCATGGGCGGCGGCTTTTCCATGGATTTGCTGGACGCGTGCCTGGGGCATCACTTGACCGACTGCGCGATGGATTCGTATCTGAATCCGGAACGGTTTGAGGAAGCTCGGTTGGCGCCCTATCGGCCGGCCATGGAGATGATGATCAAATACTTTATTGCACCCAGGCGGCAAGACGTATTCGCGTTGCCCGCGCTGGCGCTTTTAAAGCATTTGAAGAGTTTCCGCAGGGTCAATCTGACCGATGTGTTGCAGAGCGGGATGCTGGAAAAGACGGTGGATTTGCTCAGCGCCCCGGCATTTTTGCAGCTGTGCCATCCCGACCTGAAGGTGGTCATGCAGGACTATCAGACCATTCGCCAGATCGAGCAGAAAGACTTCGGCCTGCTCTTTGCCGAGGGCGGAGGAGAGAAATCGGAATTGGATGTTTCCCAGGCGTTGGAGGCGTATCGGTCCTTGCCCGAAGGCGAGCGGTTCATGTTGCTGGATGACGAGGAGGAATGCCGCCGGATGCGCGCCTACGGCGTCACGGCGGTTCCCCCCGACACGTTGGAGTCCCTTTCCGGAGAACGGGTAGGGGGAGTTTTTGCGCTTTCCAGCGTCATGGGCCTGGAGGATTGCCTCGACATGGTGCCCTCCTTTGTAAAGAAGCTGCGCTCCGGCGGCATCATGCGGGTGATGGATCGCAGCTATCGGGGATTTCCCTGCGGCAGCGCCGGCTATGAATGGATGATGCGCCTGATGGATGTGGAACTCCAGGTACCTCTATACGGGCAATCTTCTATCTTGACCGGCCTTTTGGGAGGGGTATCCGCCGTCCGATCCGGCGAGCTGATCCAAACGGACTGGTTTGTTCGCGTGAAAGACGATCAGTGGCTATTGCCCGAGCGGCGCGCAAGCCAGGAGGGGATCGAGATCTGCGAGCGCCTGGGCATCGGTCCGGGGGCGAAGGTGTACGATTGCCCCTGCGGCGACGCGCGCATATCGTATCAGATGGCGCTGTGCGGCGCCGACGTCACCGGCATGGACATCAATCCTCGATTTGTGAAACAGGCCAAGGAACGCTTTCAGGCGCTGGGGATCGCGGGACGGTTTACCGTAGGCGATATGCGCAACGCCAGCTATCCCGGCGGTTGCGACGTATTCCTGAATTGGTTTAACAGCTTTGGCTATTTCAGCGAAGAGGAAAACCAACGGCATATGCGTGCGATGGCGGATTGCATTCGTCCCGGCGGATTTTTGCTGCTGGAGGGGCCGAATCCCAGCCATATCATCGACAATGTAAAGACCAAATACGAGCAGAACCCGGCGGAAGTGCAACAGCAGTGGGACGAAAACACCCGGCGCATGAACATCACCTATCCTCCCGAGGGAGAAGGAGAAGCGGTGGTGGTTTCCATCCGCATCTACGATTTGGAGGAGTACCGCGCGCTGTTCCAGGAGGCCGGATTGGTCCTGGAGGAGTCCTTCGGCGAGCACTTCCGCCCGCTGACGCAGGATTCCATGCGCATGATTCTGGTTGCCCGCAAGCCTGCCTGATTGCGGCTCTTCTTTCGGAAAGGAACACCGCAGGCTGCCGAAAAAATTCTGTACGGAGGCTCTCCCATAAAACGAGCGCGGCGGCATGTACGTCGCGCTCGGTTTTTTTCGGAGCGCAAGCGGAGGAAAAACGATTCCCTGGATTTCCGCGCTCGGAGATTGGAGGAAGAGCTTTGCAAAAGGCACGGCGTCGTCGTGCTATGATAGATCAGGCGAGGGAGATAGAAGAATTCAGACGGGTTTCTCGCTTGGAAGAAAAGACCTCGCGAGGGGCGGGCATTCTTTGCCCGGGGAAAGGAATGTGGGAAGATGAGGAGGGCGAATTGCATGAGAAGACGGATCAAGCTTTTAAAAGCGGCGGGGATGCTCTGCCTGGCGATCTGCTGCGTCCTGCCCTTTCGGGGATTTCCGACGAGAGCAAGCGGCTTGTTTGACGATTTGCTTGCATCCACGCCCGAACCGGAAGCCGGGGAAAGCGCGCAAGGTGGCGGGCTGTTTGACGATTTGCTTGCATCCACGCCCGAACCGGAAGCCGGGGAAAGCGCGCAGGGCGGCGGGCTGTTCGACGATTTGCTTGCATCCACGCCCGAACCGGAAGCCGAGAAAAGCGCGCAGGGCGGCGGGCTGTTCGACGATTTGCTGTCGGAGGCTGCGGTTGCGGGGGATTTCGAGGAACAGCTTGCGGAATTGACGGCCCTCTTTGGCGCGGCGGAAATTCTCGAAGAAGCGGATCAGACGATCGTGCGATTCGATGTGTCGAGTTTTTCGATGGAAGAGGTTTTTGAGGGCTTGAACGCAGCGGAATCCCTTGGGTTTACGGCCTTTGCGATGGAACAAGGAATACTCACGCTCACTTTTTCGCAGAGGAGAGATGGCGCGGAGGGGGAAGAAACGCCCGCTCCCACCCAGACGTCCAACGCGAGCCAAAACGTCGCGGGGAATTCCTATTGCAGCTATTGCGGGGGCAGCGGAATGTGTGAAAAGTGCATCGGAGGTTCCTGCTGGGAATGCAACGGAACGGGAGAGATCTGGTGCGAGAGTTGCTTTGGTTCCGGAAAGTGCCAAAGCTGTTACGGCCTGGGCGGGGAAGACCGGTATACCGTCGGCGGGGGCGTTCGCTGGGTGACGTGCAGCCGCTGCGGCGGGAGCGGGATCTGCAGGCGCTGCGGCGGTATGGGAGCCAAGACGTGTGGATATTGCCATGGAACCGGGAATTGCGCCTATTGTGACGGGACGGGCGATTGCCCCTATTGCCACGGCACGGGAGAAAAATAGGCGTACTCGAAACGATTCGGGACGCATATAAGCGTACACATTTTTCGAAGAATTGCGGGGGGATCAGGATGAAGAGGAAAATTATCGCGCTTGTGCTCACGTTGGTGTTGCTCGCAGGGCAGGTATGCTTGGCGGAATCGCTGTTTGCGTTGGAATCGCCGGAAAATTCCGGGGAGACGCAGGGAGAAGCGGTTTTTCATTACGGCGCATTTAAGGGCGTGGAACCGGATTCAAAATCCATGTTGGAAGACGGAAGCCTTGAAGAGATCTATCACGGCGTGACGGATGAAGACTACCTTGCCGCAGGCACGCGCCTTGCGGAAGAGGGGTATGTGGCGGAAGATCAATCGGTGGAGGGCGGGGTATATACATCCGTCGTCTCCAAGGGGACAATGCGCTTCACCATCGCCTATGATCGCGATCTTGGCAGACTCAAGGTCGTCTATCCTGCGGATTTGTTGGAACAAATGTTGGAGGGAGAACGCAAGGACGCATATGCGCAGGGGGAGACGCTGGTTGCCGAGGGAAGATATGCGGAGGCGGCGGAGCAGTTCTTCAAGGCCGCAGGCTATGAAGACGCCCTCGCGCGCGGCTATGAGATCGCCTATGAACACACCCCGGCAGGAAAGCTGGCTGCGGGCTATGATCACACGGTGGGCCTGCGCGCGGACGGAACGGTGGTGGCGACGGGGTATAACGGTTGCGACGTAGAGGACTGGAGCGACATCGTCGTCGTGGCTGCGAGCGGTTATCAAACAGTTGGCGTGCGCGCGGACGGAACGGTGGTGGCGACGGGGGATAACGATAGAGGCCAGTGCGACGTAGAGGACTGGAGCGACATCGTCGCCGTGGCTGCGGGCGATTGGCACACGGTTGGCCTGCGCGCGGACGGCACGGTGGCGGCGACGGGGTATAACAAGAATGGCCAGCGCGACGTAGAGGACTGGCGCGACATCGTCGCCTTGGCTGCGGGCAGGTATCACACGGTGGGCCTGCGGTCGGACGGCACGGTGGTGGCGAAGGGGGATAACGAGGATGGCCGGTGCGACGTAGAGGACTGGCGCGACATCGTCGCCGTGTCTGCGGGCCTAAAGCACACGGTGGGCCTGCGGTCGGACGGCACGGTGGTCGCGGCGGGGAAGAACGGGGATGGCCAGTGCGACGTAGAGGGCTGGAGCGACATCGTGGCCGTGGCTGCAGGCAGGTATCACACGGTGGGACTGCGGTCGGACGGCACGGTGGTGGCGACGGGGTCTACTATTGTGGGCCAGTGCGACGTAGAAGACTGGCGCGACATCGTGGCGGTGGCTGCGGACGCTAATCACACGGTGGGACTGCGGTCGGACGGCATGGTGGTGGCGACGGGGTGGAACGGGGATGGCCAGTGCAACGTAAGCGGCTGGAACCTCTTTGCCGGTGCGGAAGCGCACGCGACGGACGATACCTCCACCGAGGCGTCCATGACCGCGGAAGAGATGTATGTTCAGGGGAAAAGCTATTACGCCAACGAAGATTACGAAACCGCCGTAGCTTGGTTCCAAAAGGCAGCCGACGCCGGAAACGCCAGCGCGATGAACTACCTGGGCGTTTGTTATTATAACGGCGACGGGGTGGAGCAGAGCTACGAAATCGCCGCAGCCTGGTACCAAAAGGCAGCGGACGCGGGGAACGCAACCGCAATGTACAACCTTGGCATTTGTTATTATAACGGCCAAGGGGTGGAGCAGAGCTACGAAACCGCCGTAGCTTGGTATCAAAAGGCCGCCGACGCCGGAAACGCCAGCGCGATGAACTCCCTCGGCTATTGCTATCGAAACGGCCGCGGCGTAGATCGAGACGACAAAACGGCCGTATCGTGGTATCAAAAGGCAGCGGACGCGGGGAACGCAACCGCAATGAGTAACCTCGGCTATTGCTATGAAAACGGTTACGGCGTAGAGCAGGATTATGGAATGGCGCTGGAGTGGTACCAAAAGGCGCTGAACGCAGGAAAGGACACATCCGAATACATCGCGCGGGTTGAGGAGCTGCTTTCCGATGGCGCGCAGTCGCAATCAGGCGGCGAAGCGCAAGCCTACGCGGCGGCGGAAGAATTGCTGGGGGCAGGGAAATACGAAGAGGCAATTCTCGCCTTCCGGGCGCTTGCGGGCTATGAAGACGCCCTCGCGCGCAGCTATGAGATCGCCTATGAACACACCTCGGCGGGAAAGCTGGCTGCGGGCGATGATCACACGGTGGGCCTGCGCGCGGACGGCACGGCGGCGGCGACGGGGGAGAACGAGGATGGCCAGTGCGACGTAGAGGACTGGCGCGACATCGTGGCCTTGGCTGCGGGCTTTTGGCACACGGTGGGCCTGCGCGCGGACGGCACGGTCGTCGCGACCGGGGATATCCTTTTTCGCAAGTGCGACGTAGAGGGCTGGAGTGACATTGTGGCCGTGGCTGCGAACTGGTTTCAAACGGTGGGCCTGCGCGCGG
>DVMU01000146.1 GCA_018714825.1 Candidatus Pullichristensenella excrementigallinarum | reverse complement strand
ACCGCGCTCTATCCGCCCAATGACGCCCTGACCAGCGACAATACGTTCACCATCGTCACCACCGATACGTTCATGCTCGGCATCTACGAATTGGGTCCCGGCGGCGCATTCGATCCCCTGGACATTCATCCGGGCGACGAATTCTATTACATCCTCGAGGGCCCGATCGTGCAGCGCAGCGGCAACGGTCAATTCGCCTACCTGGAAAAAGGCGACGGATTGTTCATGCCGCAGGAAGCCTGGCACAAGGCGCACAACTTCTCCGACAAAAAGGCCCGTGTGCTGTACTTCATCACCCCCAAGGCCTGGGGAGAGGATATTCCCCCCAAGCACATTCCGACCGATCGGGAAACCAAATTCTACAAGGGTCCCAACAACGCCTCGCTTCCCGACATGCGCTCGGTCATCCGCAACATCTCCCGCCAGGGATGCACGGACGACATCGGCTGTTGGCCCGTGGACGGCAAAGAAGCGCGCAAGGCGCCCCAGGCGGTCTACGCGGTGCGCGATCAGGATAAGCTCAACAACGTGCACGGCGTAAAACATCCCATGCTCATGCGCTTTATCGCCAGCAACGATTTCGGGCATTTCGGAGAATTTATCCTGCCCGCCGGAGGATATGGCCCGCGCTGCTCCGAACCGGACGTGCATGAAGGAGACGGCGCGCTCTACTGCCTGGAAGGCCCCGTGACCATCAATCTCGTCGATCAGCAGGAATCCTTCCAAATCTGTGAGGAAGATTCCTTCTTCCTCCCTGCAGGGACCAAATATCAGCTCGTCAATTTTGAAAACAAGCCGATCAAAGTGGTCTTCGCGATCACGGCCCTGTAAGGCCAAAGAATCCCCAAGAGAACACGAGCCGCGCTTCTTTTTAGAAGTGCGGCTCGTGCCAAATTTTTCGAAACGACGATCCCTTCCCTAATCCTCCTGCTTCCAGAATTCCATCAACCCAAATACCACCAGAAGCACAGCGGAAGAAACCCAAATCGATTTCGCGCCCCACGAGGACGTCACGGCGCCCAGCGCCACGCCGACGGCAAAGATGCCGATCACGCCAACATAATTAAAGAACATGCGCCGCGCCTGATGCTCTCTGCGGATCGTCCATTGATAGAAGTGTTCCGCCGTCATGCGCAAATTGCCGGTAATGAATGTGGAAGCGTACGGAAGTCCTCCTGCCACGCGAAATGTCTCATATTGCATCGCGCAAATGAAGGAAATCGTGACATTGGCGATCGCGTTGGGAGCGGACAGCGGCACAAATCCGATCAAAAACAGGATCGCCGCCTCGATTAAGATCAACACCGATTCCCAATGGATCCGGGAATTGATCAACCGATCGCGCAGCTGCAGAGCCAGCAGCGTCCCCAGGAAAAATGCCACAATCGGAATTGGATAATACAGCCCCTGGCGTATATTCCCCTGAACCAAGTGCAGCGTCATCAGCGCCAGGTTACTCGTCTGCGCGTTGCAGAACACGCTGCCGCGCAACATGTATGTATATGCCTCAAGAAAGCCGCCGGTCAACGAGAGCAAGAGGCCGATGGCGAGCATCTCCGAATTCGAGCGTCTACGCACTTTTATCCTAACCCCCCCTCTAAATCTTTGGGTATTATACGGCGAATTATTTAAATTCATAGGGGAAACATGTTGAAAATGAGGAGGTCTCGTGTAAACATTTTCACGTTTGCGGCAATTGGATAACGACATACTATCTCCGCTTTTCCGGGCCGTATCGCCACAATCGCGGCGATACGGCCCGGCAGGCGCGCATCCTATTTTTTCTCCTTGCAGGCGCCTGCGCCGGAGGCTTCCCGTCCGCCTTGCCTTAAAAGATTCTGCTTGATCTCCCACAGCTTCTGCGAAAGATCCACATAGTACGCGTGCGGATTCTGGAAGCGCTTGACCTCGTCCCAGAGAAGGCCGACCTGCTCCCGGCAATATTCGCGAATCTGAAGGGTGGATGGCGAATCGTACACCCGCTTTCCTTCCCGGAAAATGGGAACCTGCAGATTCTGCGCCCGGAAATTCTCCAGCGTCTTGGTCTTCCAAACCGCGTTCGGGTCGAAAATCGTCAGGGGCTTTCCTTCGTCGATTTCCTCGTCAAACACGGTCAACTGATCGGCCAGGGCCTTGCCGGTTTGCCGATCAAAGAGCCTGTACACCTTCTTGAAATGCGGATTGGTGATCTTTTCAAGATTCTCGCTGATCTTGATGCGGGGATGGATTTCTCCATCCTCCCCTTCCACGCCCACCAATTTGTAAACGCCGCCAAAGACCGGTTCGCTGCGCGCGGTAATCAGCCGTTCTCCCACGCCGAAGGTATCCACCTGCGCGCCCTGGGAAAGCAGGTCCTGAATCAGATACTCGTCCAGCGCGTTGGAGACGACAATTTTGCATTCCGGCAGGCCCGCATCGTCGAGCATTTGCCGCGCCTTTTTGGTCAGATAGGCAATGTCCCCGGAATCCAGGCGAATCGCGCAATTCCTAATCCCCCGCGGCCAAAGAATC
>DVMU01000145.1 GCA_018714825.1 Candidatus Pullichristensenella excrementigallinarum | reverse complement strand
CAATGGAATTGTTTCTTCCTCGAACAGCGTTTTGCAATTTTATCTCCTTTCTCTATAAGCGACGCATTGCGTCATGGATTCTCCAGAAGTCGGTTGAGCACTTCCAAAAGCGTGCCCTTTCCTCCCTCCCCGACCGTCGCCCCCACGCAGCTGGGGCAGCCGTCCGGGCAGGGACATTCGGCGAGCATTTCCCGCGCCCGCGCGAACAGCTCCCTGTCCATTTCAAAGACCCGTTCGGAAAGCCCGATTCCTCCGGGCGTGCTGTCGCACAAAAAGAGCGTCGGCTTCCCAGTATACGGATCGCGCACATGATACACCACGCGAATGTCCTGCGCCGCGCACATCAGAAACATCGGCGCGATATGCCGCATCAGGTG
This sequence comes from Candidatus Pullichristensenella excrementigallinarum, assembly GCA_018714825.1. GTDB lineage: Bacteria > Bacillota > Clostridia > Christensenellales > Aristaeellaceae > Pullichristensenella > Pullichristensenella excrementigallinarum. Next base: position 6,458 of record DVMU01000145.1, on the reverse strand, counting down.
CGCAAGACCCACCATCGCGTTGGTGAGGCGCTCGCGTTCATAATCCCTTTCCAGCCAATCCGGCAACGTCCACCAGCAGGCAGTAGTGTGCATTTCCAGTTCCGGAAGCGTCACCGGGCCCCATCCGAGATTTTCGTGCGTATCGAAGCGGATCTTCTTAAACAGCGTCACAATCGAACTCATCAGCACTTCTCCGCGCGCGCGAGGCAGCAGCGAAGTTGCGACGGTTTCAAATTCGTCGAGCACTTTGAGGCTGGTGGTGAGATCGGCATCGGTATAATACCCCACGTCTACCCGGCGCACATATCCCTTTTTCTCCTCAAAATCCAATTTTTCCACCTGATACTGGCGGCCTTCGTGCATATAAATCGCGTATTGGTGCAGCAACATCGGAACCGTAAAGCGATCCATTTCCCCGATTACGCGGTGCTTTTTCGGATCAGTAATGTCCACGATCAGGAAATTCTGATCGCTTGCCGAGCGCAGGTTGATGCCGGCTTGCGGAAACTCCTCCGCCATCCAATAATATCTCCCCGCCACATGGCGCAGGATGTTCTGTTCCTCCAGGTATTCCAGCAGCTCTCCCACATTTTCTGCGCCTTCAAGCCCTTCCCCGTCCTGGAAGGGGAGTTCATAAGCCGCGCACTTTAAATGATTGAGCAGGATATAGAGATTGTCCGGGTTGATCAGCGCCCGCTCCGGGGACTGCTCAAAGAAATACTCCGGATGGTTGATGATATACTGATCCAGCGGATTGGAACTGGCGACCACGATCATCAGGCTTTCGCTCCCCCGCCGCCCGGCGCGACCAGCCTGTTGCCAGGTGCTGGCAATGGTGCCGGGATAGCCGCAGAGCACGCACGCATCGAGCTGGCCGATGTCGATTCCCAATTCCAGCGCATTTGTGGAAATGACCGACAAGATTCTACCCGCGCGCAGCTCCCGCTCGATCTCCCGCCGCTGGGTGGGCAAATAGCCGCCCCGATAGCCGCGCACCGTTCCCGCGTTTCCCAAAGGGTCGCGCACCATATCCTTCAAATAGCGCACTAGGACTTCCACAGTCAGCCGCGCCTTGGCAAACACGATGTGCTGCACGCCAGCCTGCAAAAGCCCGGCGGCAATGTCGCGCGTCTCGGGAATGGAGCCCGCGCGGATGCCCAGCTGCCGGTTGATCACGGGCGGATTGTAAAAGACCACGTTTCTTTTCCCTGCAGGCGCGCCGTTCTCCGCAATAAGCTCCACATGGCGTTCCAGCATTCTCTCCGCCAGTTCCTGCGGATTGGCGATGGTCGCCGAACAGCAGATAAAGGTCGGGTCCGAACCGTAAAACGCGCAGATCCGCTTGAGCCTGCGCAGGACGTTTGCCAAATTTGAGCCGAACACGCCGCGATAGGTATGGATCTCGTCGATCACCACATAGCGCAAATTTTCAAACAATTTGACCCACTTGGCATGGTGCGGGAGAATTCCCTGATGCAGCATGTCCGGATTCGTGACCACCACATGCCCGGCCTGCCGAATCGCGGTGCGCGCGGAGGCGGGCGTGTCCCCGTCATAGGTATACGCCTTGATCTCGACGCCCATCGCCTCGATCATCGAATACAGCTCGGCCACCTGATCGCTGGAAAGCGCCTTGGTGGGAAAGATATACAGCGCCCGTGAAGAGGCGTCTTTCAAAATCGCGTCCAGCACCGGAACATTGTAGCACAATGTCTTTCCGGAAGCCGTAGGCGTCACGACCACAAAATCCCGCTTCTCCAGGGCGAGATCCCACGCCCTGCGCTGATGCGTATAGGGGCGCAAAATTCCCCGCTGCGCAAGCGTATCGGGAATGCGCCCGTCCAGCCCTTTGGGAAATTCCGCGTATTGCGCCTCCCTTTCGGGCAGGACGCGCCATTCCGTCACGTTTTTCATAAAGGACGGACTGTTTTTCAAACGCGCGATGTATTCCGAGACGTTCATACGATCTCTACCCGCGTATTTTCGACGGCTTCGCGGACCAGCGCCTCCACATCGAGATTGCGCTCCGCATCCGGCATGGTTTCCACACGGGGCTTGGTGACCGGGTGCCGGGGCGTAAAGACCGTGCAGCAATCCTCATAGGGCAGAATGGAGGTTTCGTAAGTGCCGATCGCCTCGGCAATCTCCGTAATTTCCAATTTATCCATTCCAATTAGCGGCCGGAAAACGGGCATGTCCACCACCTGATCGGTGCAGCACAGGGCCTCCATGGTCTGGCTGGCCACCTGGCCCAGGCTCTCCCCGGTAATCAGCGCGCGCGCGCCAAATTGCCGGGCCAGCTTTTCCGCAATGCGCATCATGAAGCGCCGCGTGATGAGCGTGCCCAATCCGTCCGCGCACTTTTCGTGGATCTCCATCTGCACCTTTGTGAACGGCACCAGGTACACGCGCATTCCGTTTCCATATTCCCCCAAAATTTTCGCCAGGCGCATGACCTTTTCCAGCGCCAGTTCCCCCGTATAGGGCGGACTTTGGAAGTGAATCGCGCAGGTCGTGACGCCCCGTTTCATCAATTGATACCCGGCGACGGGACTGTCGATGCCGCCGGAGAGCAAGAGCGCCGCCTTGCCGCCGGTACCCATGGGCATTCCGCCGACGGCCTTGATTTCCTCCACGCACACATAGGCGTGATCGCGAATCTCCACATTCAGCCGATGCTCGGGATGATGCACATCCACGCTGAGGCGGGGATTGGATTGCAGCACGCGTCCGCCGATTTCGGCAGCCATATCCATGGAATTAATTGGAAAGGACTTGTCGCTGCGGCGCGCCAGCACCTTAAACGTCCCGGAAAGGGCCGCCATTTGGCGCACACACTCTCGGGAAATCGCCTCGAGATCCTTTTCCATCTCCGTCGCGGGGCTGACCGAATGCACGCCGAAGACCTTGCGCACGCGCTCGACGCACTGCGCCATATCCGCCGCGCCCGCCACATAGATGCGCGAATCGGAAAGCCAGACCTCCCCGCCCAGTTCCCTGACCGCGCGGCGCACGTTATTCGTAAGCGTCTTCAAAAAATAGGGCCGGTTCAACCCCTTGAGGTGCACTTCGCCAAAGCGAACCAGCAAAACTTCTCTCATGCCTTTATCTCCTCTGAAACCGCCTGAGCTGCGGATAGATTTTTTGCAGCGCGTCCGCCGCCTGATCGATTTCCTCGCAGGACGTGTGCGGCGAAAGGCTGAAGCGAATCGCCGATTCCGCCCGATCGGGCTCGATCCCCATGGCGAGCAATACCTTTGAAACCTTGCGCTTCTTGGATGAACAGGCCGATCCCGTCGAAACGTAGACTCCTTCCGCTTCAAGCGCATGGAGCATGGTTTCGCCCCGCACGCCCGGGAAACTCATATTGAGGATATGCCTCGCTCCTTTTTCCGGCGCGGGTCCGTTCACCATTGCCTCCGGCACGGCTTCGCGGAATCGCTTTGCCATATACAGCTTTTTTTCCATCAGGCCGCTTGCGTCCATTTCCTCAATCGCCGCCAAAAGTCCGGCAATGCCGGGAGTATTCTCCGTTCCTGAACGCAGACCTTCTTCCTGCCCGCCGCCGATGTGCGCGGGCGCAACGCGCACCTCCTTGCGCATAACCAGCGCACCCACGCCCTTGGGCGCATGGATCTTGTGCCCGCTGAGCGTATACAGATCGGCATACTGCATGGAAAACGTTTCCCGCAAAAAGCCCTGCACACCGTCCACATGAATCAGCGCCCTGCCCGCGACCAGATCGCGCAGGCGTCGGAAATCCAATACGGCGCCGACCTCGTTATTGACCTGCATAAAGCTGACAAGGCTTGCCCCGTCCTCCAGCGCCTTTCCCAGGGCTTCCCAATCCGGCTCACCTTCCCGATCCGCGCCGATCACGCGCACCTCATGCCCCATTTCCCGCAATTTCTCATAGGCGGCCAGGACCGAAGGATGCTCCAGGGCGTTGACCGCGAGAAGCTGCTTGCCGCGCATCTTTTCCACGGTTCCCAGAATGGCCAGATTGTTGGCCTCGGTTCCTCCGGAAGTAAAGATGACCTTTGTTCCCTCCGGCGCGCTCAGTTTTTTCAAAATCGCCTCGCGGCAGGCGCGCAGATGGCGAAACGCCTCTACCGCCGGTCCATATACCGAGGAAGGATTGAAATACCCTTCTCGCATGGCCTCGTTCATCGCTGCGATCACCGCTTCCGTGGGCCGAGTGGTCGCGCTGTTGTCCAGATATGCCGTCATTGTCCCGCTTTCTCCCCGTCCCAGACGTCCGATCGCAGATAACGCGGCTGAAAGATCCTTTCCGCCATCGCGTCGTTAAGCTCCAAAAGCATCATCTGCCGAACGCCGTCTTTTTCAAAACAAAAGAAATACCGCTTCGCATCCCGGTTCAGATACCAGGAATGGATTTTCAGCCCTTTTTCCCCTGCGCACGCGCGGTACCGATTGCTCCCCACCGCGCCCGCGCATTTGAACGCGCTGGTTTCCACGCTTGCCAGCGGCACGCGCCGCCTGCCGTTGAGCACCCGGGCGACATCCAAAATCCCGTTGGTAAACGTATAATCGTACTCCACGCGCATACCAAGCGCGCCTCTCCAGGCCGCAAACGCGATCAAAGCGCCCAAAACGGCCTGCAAAAGCGCGGGAAAGCGGAATTGCACCCCACCCTGCGCGGAAGCGGCGAAAATATCGGTCAGGCTGATACAAGAAAAAATTCCCGCAACGGGAACTATCCCCCACAACCCGTAAAAGGCGATCTCGTGGGCAAGGCGTTTTTTCCTTCCTACAACCTGCTCGAGAAAGTCGTCCACGCAAAACACCCCCGTCTATTATAGCACAAAACCCCTAATTGTCGAGAGAGTATGGCGAAAAATATGAAATTCCGGGAAGATCCTTCGGCATAGCAGGATTTTTGCCGGTAAAAAGCGAATGGAAAAGACGAAATAGGAGGAAAATGCCTTGAACTGTCCGTATTGTGGAAATGTATTGAAACCTGGCCTCAATCGCTGCCCCGAATGCGGCCAGCAATTGCGGGAGATTGTAGATGAACCCGCCGTGAAGCCTCGTCTTATCGACAGGCGCCCCGTTCGCGCGCTGTTTTTTTTCCTGTGCGCGCTTGTCACGGTATTCGTGGTGGGCGCAGCGATCTATAAACTGTATTTCTGGAAAGTCGACTACGATACTTCGCGCCTCTACGAGCGAGGCGATTTGACGCCCGTGGTCAACCAAATCACGCTTTCCGACGGGCGTCCCGCCCATACCATCAATTTCTTCGGCGATGACGGCGGTCAGGTCTATATCCCGGAATTGGGATATTCCACCTATATCTCCGGGCGCGTAGGGCGCGTGGAAATCCCCGACAACACCTGGTTTTCCGGAGATCTGACGGATGTGGAGAGCGCCGTCGTCTCCCTTACTCCCGTAATCATTGAGGAAAACGGCGATCGCATCCAGCTTCCCGCGATGGAAATGGTCGTAGATCCGCCGCAATCTCCGATCACGGTGATCAGTCCCGCGGAGGAAGATCTGTCCGTAAGCACCTCGATTTATCCTTTGGAAATCCAGGTCGTCCCGGGCAGCACGGTGCTCATCAACGGCGAGGATGCCACGGAATTCGTCGATCGGGCGGGGCTTTTATCCAAGAACGTCAACGTCTACCCGGTAGGCGACAATGTCTATACCATCCTCGTGCGCACGCCCAACCACAAGGAAACCCGCGTGGAAGTGGTCATCTATCGCGCACAGCTGGATATCGAGATCGAATTGGACACCTCCGTCTCCAATGAGAGTTCCTCCAGCACCATGCTCATCACCGGCAAGACCGAGCCGGGAGCGATGATCACCGTCGATACGGAGCATTTGCCCGAAAGTGTCTATATCGACATGGAAACCGGCAAATTCTCCTTCATGGCCAAGTTCGCCACCATCGGGGAAAATATCGTCCGCTTCCATGCCAGCATGGAAGGCCGAGAAGACGCATCCATCAGCATGACGGTCGAATATGTCCCCACGCTGGCGGAATACTCCAAGAGCGCCTGGAAGATGGATTACACGCAACTGCGCAGGCTGTTCGAACAGTGGAAGGGGCGCGTGTTCCTCTGCGAGGGCGAAATCGTCCATGTGTTTGTCGATGGCGACGATCAGTACTGCATCATGGATGTGGGAACCGACGAGCAGCAGTGGATCGTCCTGCTCAACGAATCCGGCATCGGCTCGCCCACTGTGGGCCGCGAATACTCCGCCTATGCGGATGTGCAGGGCCGCTATCTGTACGAGGCCAACTACTATCCGCTGCTCACGGCGCGCTATATGGATCTCAAAAAGGCCGAATAACCCGGTTGCCAAAAGAAAATGGCTGCCTCAAAGAGCACATCCCGTGTCTCCTTGAAGCAGCCTGTTTTTTCCGCATTCCCGGTTCAGGCCCGGCATTCCTTACGCGGATTTCTCCTCAAAATTCCCGGTATACAGCC
>DVMU01000144.1 GCA_018714825.1 Candidatus Pullichristensenella excrementigallinarum | reverse complement strand
TAGGTTGCAACGCCCTTTCGAGCAGAGAATCCCATATCCGCAGGATCGCGTCTCGGAGGCAGCGCGGTGCAAGAGCGCACGCCTTGCAATCCGGACATTGCGGCCATATCTGCGGATCAAACAAATCCTTCGGAGTTGAATGCGCGGCTCTGCAACGCGCGGCAACGCCCGCGCCATAAACCGCCTCGCACTTCGCCAGCGCAGACTCTTTTTCTTCGCCCGAGGCAAGTTCCCTCCAGAAATCCCGATACGCCTTGTACAGCCGCAGCGGCGTCCGGGCTGCATCGTCGGTTGCAAGAAATGCGTCCATGGCCTTTGCGGCCTCCTCATACCGGCCGACAGCTCCCATGAGCAGCGCTTCAAATGCGCCCTCATGCGCCCCGATTCCGGGCGTTGAGCGATCCGCCAGTCTTTCCAGAGGGGCTCTAAAAACCGGTATCCGGGCCTGCTTCAGGCCTGTAATGGCATCTGCCAGCATCTCAAGCGATTCTCTGGAGGCGCCGGGCAGGTTGTATACGATCTTTGATGCCTGCCGAAGTTTCACCCACGCGGCAAACTCCGCGCGTGACAGCGGGAAATGGAGGAACGTTTCCGACGCGCCGGGCACATACACCCTGTAAACCGGAAATCCCAGCCGAGAGTAATCGCGCACATAGACGGCGCTTCCCCGCTCCCGAACAAAATCAACATAGGCGGAAAGCGCCTTTGCATCGGATCCGAAAAGCTCCCCGGCGTCATGGGGAGGATAGGAAGGCGTGCCGTCAAAGACCCTATCCGGGAAAGGCCCGCTTCCATCCGTCACCATGGCCATGTATGCCCACGCCGCAGCCTTCCCGTCCCGCTCGTTCAACGCGCCAGGCCGGTGAAATCTGCGCGAAACCGCCTGCGCGTTGCCCTGATAGAGCTCTGTCAGACATCGTTCCAGCGCGATTTCCCGCGAAGCCGACGCGCCCAGATGCAGCGCCCTTTCGCCGCCGGGCAAAAAGAGCGCCAACGCCACAACGGGATATCCCTTCCCGAGGGAAAGATCGCGTATGGAATATGCAAGGCCGCTCGCCGCAAGGCGCCGGGAAACCTGTGTCCCGGCAAATTCGTCCGCGGGGATCTCCGGCGGCGTCAGCTCGTACTGGTACAGCTTCTTGACGGCGTACCGCTCAAAGACCTCCATCAAGCCCTGAAGCATCGCCTCCTCCGGCGTGTTTCCCGCGCACAGCCCTGTGGTTCCGCATAACAGCTGCACAAGGTCGAGGGGCAGAAGCGCCGCAGAGCCGTCGTTCATGCACCGAAACGGCGCGCACTTCATTTTCCCTTCTCCGAAGCAATCTCGCAGGAAAGCAACCAGTTCTCCCTTGGACCGAAGCCTCAAGGCTTGTAAAAACGCATCGGGACATTGTTCAGCAAACGCTTGCGGGGTCATATCGACGGCGTCCGCTTCGTCAAAGGGGCAACAGGGCATCATCGTGCCGGTGGATAAGCGCTCCATCAGTTCTCCATAGGCACTGGCGAGCGCATAGCGCGGACTCATGCCCTTTCCATTGACGCCAAACCCCCTGCCGAAAAGCGGCGGATCGCCCAGTTCCAAACGGCAGCTATAGGTGCCGTTTCTCTCCGGAAACGTCGTTTCCACCACAAACAGATTGCAGGCGCTCAGGATTTCACGGATACGGCGAATTGTCTCTTCGGGCGGCACAGCCTTGCGCTGCGGTTCGGACAACAATCGCTTCATGGCCGGCTTCCCCCCTCTTTACAGGCATCGGGGAAACAACGCTCCCAGATCTTCCTGGCGAATGGCTGCGCCCGCCATCTTTTCCTGCGCGAAACGCTGTCTGGCGATCAGCCTGAGATACGGGCAAGCGGCAGAATCGGGGCAGGTCTCGCAGTCGGCGCAATTCGGATATGTGCTCAACGCATTTTCGAGGTATCGCACAGCCCTGTCCGCGACCTTTTCTCCGTATCGATCCACCAGCAGCCCATGGGCAACGCCTTCCGAAGCGCCTTCGCCCCGCATCCCCCACAGTTCACCGACCGCCATGAGCAGCCGCCTCGGCGCGTTTTCAGATCCGGCGTCCGCCAAATACCGGTTCATCGCGCGCTCGGCATCCTTCCAGCACTCCGCTCCTGCATACACAATCGCTTCAAACAGGAAACGATTTTGTACGCTCTGCGGGAGGCGATAAGAGGAAAAAAACCACTTCGCGGGCTCAAGCGGATCGGTGAGCAGCGTATCCTCCAGCCGGCGCACGGCGTCAGCCAGGCGCTTGCGATCGGCGCTGCTCGCACTGGGAAGGGTCAGCAGCGTTCTGTGTTCGCGCGCAAAGTCTGTCCACGCCAGCAACTCGGAATAGTCGGGCGCGTCAAACATAAAATCGACTTCGCTCATACCCGGAATGAACACCTGATACGCTGGAAAGCCGAGATAGGAATTATCGCGGATGAACAGCGATGCGCCCATCTCCGCCAAAGAGCGCACCATATCGTCCAGATCCGCCTCATCCGAAATCGACCGCGCGTGGCGGAATCCTTTGAACGCCGCGCCTTCTTGACAGATACATTCCGGCCATGCGCCAAATCCGCTGGCGATCGACTGGGTGAAATGCCCCCAATATACGGTTTTTTCCTCCTGCGACGCCGTCTGCGCCGGCCTTGTGCCGAGGGTCATCTTGTGGTATCGGCGATCGATGTCTTCCGGCTTCCCCTGAAACATCTCGGTCAGACAGCGTTCCAGCGCGGTAACCGGCGAGGGGTCCGCGCCCAGGTGAAAAGCAAACGAACCATCCTGTCGCATCAGGCGCAGGCCGATTACCGGAAGCCCCCGACCCATGGAGCAATCCCGGATTTCATAATTCAGGCCGTTTGTCCGCACCGTATCCAGCCGTCTGAGCACCTCGGTGCCTGCAAATACCGATTCCGGAATCACCGGAGGCGGCGTGTTTTCCAAATACAACAGACAAATCGCATACCGCTCGGCGATTTCCGAAAGTCCCTGCAAAATCGCCTCCCGCGGCGTATTGCCCGCGCACATGCCGTTCGTGCCCGCGGCGCGCCAGATCAATTCTGCGGGGAGCAGGCGGCTGCACCCATCCATGACCGAGTAGAACGGCACGCACGGAACCCGATCCGTTTCGGACGTTCGGGCGAGAAAGGCTTCGGCGTCTCCCTTTGGAAGATGAAACATGGCTTCGACCACATCGCCGCATTCCTCCGCCGCTTCCCTGCTGGTAAGATAGCGCTCGTCGGGCGCGTAATGGTACAGAAGCGCGCCCTTTTCAAGCGCGTACCGCCTTTGGCGCATGGGAAACAGCGCGCCGTTCTGCAGCCGCTCCATCATTTCCCCATAGGCGCTCGCCTGGGCGTAGCGCGCGTTCATGCCCTTTCCGTTTACGCCGATATTGAGCGGCTCAATCTCCTCATCCCCCAACCAGATTCTGCAGCACGAAACGCCGGGAACCGGAAATACATAGTACTGCTCGAACAGAAACAAGTCGCATTCTGCCAGCGCTCTGCGGGCATTGAGCACCGTTTGCAGCGGGGGCAGGGCCTTGTAAGCCTTTTCTCTTCCGATTTTATCCATGTTTGTGTCCTCCGTATTCCTTCTCTGCGGCCAGGAAGCGCGCGCGCCATCCATCGCGATACATCTCGCACATTCCAATGTCCTTCCGCAGAATCCCGCCGTTTTCCGTCAGCGCATACGCCCTGCATCCCATGCCGCACTGCGAAAACCATTCGCATCTCTGACATTCCGGGTTGGCAAGATAGCGTTCCCGGCGGGTCTGCGCGCAGAAGCGCGCGAGAGAGGAGTCTATCCGAAGCGAGAGAAGATCCGCATCCTGTATGCGCGGCATCCGCTCTTCCAGCGCCGTTCCTGCGAACCCCGGACAGGGAAGCAACCGTCCATCCGGCATTAGAAACAGCCTGTCGCGCGTCTCCGCGCATTCCAAATCGTCCGGCGTATATGATGGGCCGTTTTTTGCGCGCATCGAAGATATCGGCGATGCTTCGTAAAAATTCTCCATCAGGATGGAAATCGGCCTGCCCTCCTCCAACCAGCGCCGCTGAAGCCGCAAAAGTGCCTCCCCCATTTCGTCCGTTCCAAGCGCCATGGGACCGCCCTTCCACAGCCCGGTCGTCTGCGCGCGGCCGATCATCCATGCGGAAACCCGCAGCTTCTTCATTTGCTCATAGCACTTTTCGAGCGTATGAAGATTCTCCCGGCTGAAAACCGACGTCACCGCGGCAAAAAAGCCGCAATTCGTGCAGAGTTCGATTGCGCGGAGAGCTTTTTGTTCCGCGCCTTCGACGCCGCGCATATGATCATGCATCCCCACGCCGTCCAGGCTGATCTGAAAGATCGGCTTCTGATCGTGTTCCCGCAGAAAGCATATAAACGCCTCGTCCAGGAGCACGCCGTTGGTGACAATCTCGTTGACCGCAATCCCCTTTTCCGAAAGCCTCTCGATCAGCTCCCGCAGATGGGGATAGAGCAGCGGCTCGCCTCCCGTGAGCGAAACGCAGGCGACGTTTGCGGCCTCAAGCATGGAAAGCACGCGCAGCATGTCCTCTCTTTCCGTCTGCCCGTACTTCCCCTGCGGGGAACACATGAAGCAATGCCTGCACAGAAGATTGCAGCGCCCGGTGACGGCCCAGTGCAGTTCCCGAATATAAGGTGTATCGACGCGCCGCAGCCGCTGAAAAGGCGAAAGCGGCGTGTTTTTTTCGCACAGGCAGGCGTATCCGCCCTGAATCAGGCGCTGCAGCATCCTGCGATCTTCGGGCAGAACGGCATAGGAATCGAAATCGGTGTTTGCATCCAGCCCCATCAGCACGCTGCGCGCCTGCTGCGCAACGGGGATCAAACGAAAGGTCTCCCGGTCGAAAAAACCGGCTCTGTCCTTCCAGATGCGGGGCGAATATCGTTTTGTGGCACAGGCAAATTTCATACATTTCCCTCGCGTACATCCGCATCCAGCGAGCGGGCGAAATCATGGAAATCGCGCATCAGTCCGCTTCTGTGGAGGCGGCAACAGACGGGATCGTTTTTCATCCAGTCGCCCCGTGCGTTCATGGCGCTCACACGGCAGCCTGATCCGCATTCGGAAAAGTGTTCGCAAGCTTGGCACGAGGGGTTGACCGCCTGAACGTCCTTTTTCTTCAGATCGCAGAACTTGCGCAAAAACGGGTCGTCCCACGCGACGGTCAGCGGCGTTCTCAGCAGATTCGGAAACTCGCCCATGATGTCGCTGCCCGTATAGCTGCCGCAGGGGATCAGCGTTCCGTCCGGCGCCACATAGGACAGGCTGTGGATACTGCTGCAATCAAAACTCTCGCCCGTAAAGGTCGGCATACCGCGGAAGATCTTTCCCGTCTTATGGTATTTCCCCAGCCGCCAGAGCATCATATCAAACGGCCGTCCGCACTTGAGCCATTCGACGAGCACGCCTTTCAAGGCGGGCAGCAGAGTTTCCACATCCACGCCCGAATCCGTTCCGCGCCATGCGCCGACTTCCATGGGCGGCGCCATCCACCAGTTGTCCACGCCCAGGGAAGCCAGCAGATGGAGCGTGTCGATCAGTCTTTCGATCACAACCTTATCAATGGAGGTGATCACGGTCACGGAAAAGCCCCGCTTGCGAAGCAGCCGGATTCCGCGCAGCGTGCTTTCCTCCGCGCCCGCCACGCCCCGCATGTAATCGTGACTGCCGGAGCAATCAAAGCTCACCTTAAAATACGGTCTGAACCCCGCTTCGGCAATGCTATCCAGTACCTCGTCGTCGATCAGGGCCGCGTTGGTGAAGATCTCGGTAAAGCCGATCCGCTTTGCCGCCAGCGCGCGCACAAATTCTTTGAAATACGGCGACATCAGCGGTTCGCCGCCGGTGAGGGCGATATCCGCCACGTTCGCCTGTTCAAACTGATCCAGCAGCAAAAACAGCTCCTCGCGGGAAAATTCGCCGTACTTGTCCTTCCATGCTTCGACAAAGCAGTGCCTGCAACGGAAATTGCACCGGTTGGTGATGGACAACAGAAGGCTGTCGATATAGGAATTGGGCGCCTGCCGATATGCCTGTCCACTGCAAAGGCTTTCCTCACAGGTGCAAGGTCGGACGATGCCCTCCGCCTGCAACTGCGCAGCCAATTTGCGCAAAACGGGAAGAATCGCCGGACTTTCAAAATCCGTCTTGCCATCGCACATCTGCGCGCAGACGAATTCCGCCGGATTCAGAAACCGGCGCTCCCCGCTTTTCCAGTTTAAGCAGAGTCTGACCTCATTTCGAAACCCTCGAAGCTGCCAATCGGAATTCAGAATGTAATATTGACTCATCGCACTTCCCTATGCGTCATGCGCGCAGGCCCTTTCTGAAGATATTGCAGGTGATTTCGTCGCGTCCCAACAGGCCGTTTCCCGCAAGGACCGCGCTTACGCGGCATCCCGTCCTGCACTGGGCAAGATGCTCGCAGCGCGCGCAGGAGGGGTTGGCCCGAAGCACTTCGTCCTTTCGGACGTCCATGACGCGCCGAAGCGTGGAATTATGCCAGGCCGTATGCCAGTCATCCGTGACAAGGCTCGGAAACGCCCCGGCAAACTCGCTGTCCGCATAACAGGGACACGGCATCAATATCCCGCTGTGGGTGATATGCGGAAAGGCACGGCAACTGCCGCAGGCGTATTGGCCGGACGCAAATTCGGGGATATCGTGCTGCATGTCCTTTGTAACGGCATGGGAAAAATAGCTTTCAAGTCCCAGCGTAAAGGGCTGTCCATCCGCTTCCCACAGGGCCTTGAGTCCTTGACAGGCGGATGCGAAGTCCTCATCCGCCACCCGTTCCATGGACTTTGCACAGCCCGCCGCCATGGGGCGCCCGATTCCCCAGGCATGGACACCCGTTTCCTTGGCAAATTCATATGTCTTTTCCAGAGAGGGAAGGGTGTTTTTGTCTACGCTCGTGGTCAGAATGACCCGGTGTCCGGCGCTTTTGAGCGCGGCAATGCCGCGTCGCGCCGCCTTTTCCGCGCCCGGCGCCCCCCGCATGACGTCGTGCCTGCCCACGCCGTCAAAGCTGATATGAAAAATCGGACTCAGGCCGCGCGCCTCCATCTCCGCCAGAAACCTATCGCCAATCAGCGTCGCGTTGGTGAATATATCGGGAATATCCATGCCACGCGCCAAAATCGAATCGATCAGTTCCATTAAATCCCTGCGCATCAGCGGTTCTCCGCCCGTCAGCGAAATCTGCATAGCGCCCGACGCACACAGCGCGTCGAGTATGCGCTGCACGGTTTCAAGCGGCAGCTCGCTCTGCCCTGTCGGCGCGCCCATATAACAATGCCGGCATCGCATATTGCAGCGCCCCGTAATTGAAAAAAGAACGCCGTCAATATCAGGTTGCGTCCCTTGAAACCCCTTCGGGCAGCGGCGTACCACCCCTCGCGTCAGAAGTCTTCGCAGCGCACTTCGATAGACGGGCAAAAATGCGGGAGACGACAGATCGGTCATTCCATCGCACATGGCATAGGCAAACCGCTCTGCGGGATCCTCCCCGATTGCTGGCTCCGCCTGTGCAAGGGCCGTCGGCATCGCATAAAAGGCTCGCTTGCGTACCATCATTCCCATTACCCTTTCGTGTCCGACATACGGCCTTGATCCAGCATAACAGGGCCGTGAAATATCCGCCGCAGGCCGTGGCCTCCCCACAGCCTGCGGCACAGGTCGATCATTGTTTTCCAATATAGGTTCCCAAGAAGGTGCCGCAGCACTCGCCGCAAACGCGCGTGCAATTGGGATCTCTCTTGGAGCTGTCGCAACCGCCGCCGGCGATTTCATTCAGCACGCTGTCTTCCAGCTCACCTTCCGCCGAGAAGGCTTCCGTAATGTCTGCAAGCTCGACGTCGTATCCCTCGTCCTGGGCAAGCTGGCAGATCTTGGGCAGCACCTCGCTGCTGGTTCCCCGCAGCGACATCATCTTGTTCTTCAACGTGGCATCCTCAGCCGCTTTCTGGTAAAATGCCTGAAACTGTGACTTGCTCATACTGTTCCTCCTTTTCTACTGGTTGTCGTGTTCGTTCCTGCAATGGATCCAAAGTTCCCATTCCAATAATCCGGGCAAGCGGATTATTTTCCCGCGTTCGTTATTGGTTTCTCTCGCAAACCCTGTTTCAAAAGGTGCCGATTTTTGCGTTCGGCGTCGATATCTTTTCAGGGCCGAGATGACCTCCCCCCCTTCTTATGGTTTCGTGCGAGAAGACGCGCCCTGCGGATCGTCCAAGCGCTGACGCTCGACCAGATCCGCAAAGAATCCGCGTCTTGCAAGCAATTCATCGTATGTACCATCCTCGATGATTCGCCCGTGATCCAGCACAACGATCCGGTCGCACTGCTTGATCGTGGAAAGCCGGTGTGCGATCACGATTCGGGTGCACTGCAAATGACCCAAAGTGTCGGAAATCTTTTTCTGCGCAATGCTGTCCAGCGCGCTGGTCGCCTCGTCAAACATCAGAATCCGCGGCTTGGATGCGATGGCGCGGGCGATCATCAGCCGCTGCTTCTGCCCGCCGGATATACCGCCACCTTCGCCGATGAGCGTATACATCCCCATCGGCATGTTGCGGATATCCTCGGCGATTTCCGCCGCTTCCGCAGCGTTCCATGCGTCCTCCATGGTCAGCCACGGTGCAGAAATCACGATGTTGGAATAGATGTCGCCTTGAAACAGCTTGCCGTTCTGCATCACAACGCCGATTTTTCTGCGCAGCGATTTCATATCGATGCTGTTCAAGTCCCTACCGTCGTAATAGACGGCGCCCTTCTGCGGCTTTTCAAAGCCCAGCATCAGCCGCATCAGCGTCGATTTGCCACAGCCGGTGGAACCTACGATCGCCACATATTGCCCGGGTTTGATTTTCAGCGTCAGATTGTCCAGCACATTGGGCATCCCTTCCTCGTACCGGAAGCAAACGTTGCTGAGCTCAATTCCGCCTTCCAGACTGGTGATAATCTGTTTGTCCTCCGACGCCTCGGGAACCGCGTCGAAGAAGGGCTTGACCATTTCCAGCGTCGGCCTGCAGCCCGCAAGCATCAGCGCAATGGAAGCAAGCGACAGGAAGGCCCCACTCACCATGCCATACGCGGTGCTGAACGCGTAATAATCCGCGACGGATACGCCGCTTACAAACGCTGCCTCATACATCACTATCGTTCCCGCAAGGGATATCAAAAGCGCGATCGTGGCATTGAACTTCACCAGAAACGGCGGATGATACGTCAGACGGACTTCCTCCGAATAGACCTGCATCCAGCGCGAAAAGGCGCGCGTTTCCGCACCCGAAAGCCTGATCTTCTGGATTCCCTTCACCAGCGCGTATCCCATGCCGTTTTCTGTTGCGGCGACCTCCATCGTCTTTTTGCAGATCTTCATCTGCAGAAGCGCGGTCATCAGTGAAAACAGCACGGTGATCAGGACGATCAGAAGTGCCGGTCTGACCAGGGACGGCGCATACAAAAAGATTTGCCCAATATAGATAAGCGAGAACACCGACGTCAGCCCGGTAGAAAGCAGGGCGGAGACGAGCATGTTGCACAGAGTGCTGACCTGCGACGCGCGACTGGATAGCTCGCCCGCGCTGTAATCCTTGAAAAACGAGGCCGGCAGGGACAGGATTCGCGCCATCGTCGCCGCCTGCACGGAAAGGTTCATCCGCAACTTGATCCGCGCCATCATCAGCGATTTCACCGCACCAAACAGGAGCGAAGAAACGCTGACGCACACCATGAAAACCGCTATGGAAACGAGCAGCTTCCTGCTTTCGCTGCCCGCGACAAAGCCGACGAGCAGGTTGTTCAGCCGGGGCATCAGCAAGCCGATCAGAACGACAATCAGCGTCGAGAGCGCAAACATCAGGTAATCGGCCGTGGAGATTGTCTGCACAATATAGCGCAGAAGCGCGGACATATTGAGCCTTGTCAGCGGAAACACCTTATAAAACGCAATGGCCTGCGTGTCAAACTGGTCCTGATTGCGGGCCGTCACGCGGACGAACTTTCCCGTCACCTCATCCCGGTACACATATCCGAACATTTTCGAAGGCAAAAACGCCACCACGCGTCCGTCGGATTTTCGCGTACCCAGCAGCGCGCCGATGGCATCCCGATACCATCCCTTTTCCAGGGTGACGCTTTTGCGCATAATGCTGTGCGGGCGCATGAGGTATTCAAGCTGCTCGTTCAGATCCTGAATTTCCTCGGGAACCTCACGGGTACCAACATGATAATAAAATAAGATCTCATCGATCGCGTTCTTTGCTTTTTCCGCGTCTGTTTTAAACTGATCCGCCGTTCTGGAGCCGAAAACCGCATCGGATATGTTCGCAAACGCATGCTCAAGCAGCGCATCATCGTTTTTTTTGCGCATTCGGAGCTGCTCGTCAAATCCTTCCATCGTTTTCCCCCCTTTATTCGTTGGAAATCAGCTGCGCATATAACCCGCCTGCGGCAACCAACTGATCGTGCTTGCCGCGTTCGACGACCCGTCCCTTGTCCATGACGAGGATTTCATCGCAATCCCGTATGGTAGACAGCCTGTGGGCCACCATGATGCAGGTGATACCGCGGGCCCTGATGGCCTCGATCACATCAAGCTCGGTTCGCGCATCCAGCGCGCTTGTCGCTTCATCCATGATAATAATCGTCGGGTCCTGCGCGAGCATACGCGCGATCTCCATGCACTGACGCTGACCGCCGGAAAAATCGTTGCCACCCTCGCGGATTCTGTACTGATAGCCGCCTTCGCGCTGCATAATGTCCTCGTGCAGCTGCGCGTCGCGCGCCGCCAGAATCACTTCAAAATCCTCTATCGAATCATCCCACAGGCGAATATTGCCGGCGATGGTATCCTTAAAAAGGGTAATATCCTGGTCAATGACGGCCACAGAACCGGTAAACACGCCGCGATCGATCTGGCTCACGTGTTTTCCATCGAACAGGATTTCTCCGCTCCACGGCTGATACAATCCAGAAATCAGTTTGGCGGCCGTGGATTTTCCGCAGCCGGAAGGCCCCACAATTCCAACGCTGCCGCCAGATTTGACGGTCAGATCAAAATCCTGAATCAACGGCTTCTCCAGATGCGAATACCCAAAAGACACGCCCTTGAGAGAAATATCGCCGCGAAGCTTTTGCCGGTTATCCGCCGCTTTTTTGCCGGTTTCCTCAAAGAGAGGATCCGTGGGATACTCCATGACATCCTCTACACGCTCCATCTCGCTGCGCATTTCCTGCAGGCGCTGTCCGGACTCGATCAGCGAGGAAGCGGGTGCGCTAAACGCAGAAAGAAATCCTTGAAAGGCCATCACCATACCGATGGTAAACTCGCCCCGCATGGTCAGAAGG
>DVMU01000143.1 GCA_018714825.1 Candidatus Pullichristensenella excrementigallinarum | reverse complement strand
TGGAAATGGTATATATCGTCTGATCGTTCTGATAGCGATCGGCCCATTTTTCGGCCCGGGGAGCAACCTTCTCGATGGCCGCGCGGATGATGCTATCCAGAGCGTCAAACGCCTTGACCGCCGCGTCGTAATGCGCGTAATTCTCACAGCGGCGGAGGATTTCAAACCCAATTTGCAGTACAATCGCGGTATTGGAATACTTGTAATCATCCTGATTGGTCGCGGCCCAGAGGAAATGATAATCGGATCCCTGCGCAAGGGGAACATCCTCGGAAATCGACATGGTGATCACCGTCGCGCCCTTGGCCTTGGCATGGCGGACGGCATCGACGGTTTCCGGCGTCGTGCCGGCGCGGGACATAAGCAGTACCAGTGAATTCTCCCCGAGGGCGGCAGGGGTGGCATAGCAGAATTCGTTGGAGGGGATAAGCTCTGCATGAATCGATTTGGCCTCTTGCCGGAGAAGGTAATAAAGCGGATAAGTGGAACTCAAAGAGCCGCCGCAGGCAACGCAAAACACTGTCTTCAGGCCGCCCTTATCCTCGAGCTTCTTCGCGATCTGATCCACAGCCGCCGCGATGTCCCGCGCGGTGGTGAGCTTGATTTCATTCGTCATGGGAAAGATCTCCTTTTCTATATCCTGCCTTCAGGGCGATATCCGGTAAACTCGGGCGACGGCCCAAGCCGCCGCCCGCCCTATGTTACTCAAAGAATCAATCCATTGGGGATGGGGCCGCGGACAAATCTGTCCTTCGGCCCCCGCCGGGGCAAGAGCGCGCGTCAGGCAGCGGGCGCGTAGGCGGCCAATTCCTCTTCAGTCATGCCAAGATCCTCGGCGTCATAGAAGCCGCTTTCCACGATCAGTTCATACCAGTTCTCCGCAGTGAGCAGAAGGGGCTTGACCTGGTAGGTGGTCACATCCACGGCGTTGTTGTTGTAGGAGCCGACCATCTCCGGATCCCAGGGCATTTCCTCATCGTGGATCACCGCGTCGATTCCCACGGAAGCCGCATACGCCAGTTCCTTGATGTTCTTGAACACCGTGGAGCTCTGTTCGCCGTTGATGATGGAAAGAATCGCCGAGACATTGCAATCCTGGCCGGTGGTCAGCGGGAGAGGATTGTCTTCCGTGCCGTAACCGGCGCTCTTGCACGCTGCGATGACGCCCGCGGCGAGGTCGTCATTCTGGGTCAGACATGCATCCAGATGCGTTCCGTCGGAATAGTAGGTGGAGAGAATCGCATCCGCGCGGGTCTGCGCATTGGTGGCGCTCCATTTGTCCGTGGCGGTCGAAGTGCGATCGACCTGGCCGGATTTGACGACGAGCATTCCACTGTCAATGTAGGGCTGCAACTGGTCCATGGCGCCCTCAAAGAAGTAGGTGGCGTTGTTGTCCGTCATGGAGCCGGAGAAGATCTCCAGATTGAACGGGCCCTTTCCCTCTTCCAAGCCAAGCGCATCCACAATATATCCGCCCTGCGTGGCGCCCACGGCATAGAGGTCGTCGGTGGCGTAATACTCAATGTAGGGAGAATTCATGATCAGAGCGTCGTATACCATGACCGGGATTTCGTTGTCGTAGGCGACTTCAACCGCATTGGAGAGCGCGGTGCTGTCCGAGGGGCTGATGATGATGCCGTCCACGCCCATGGAGACAAACGTCTCGAACTGCGTGGCCTGCACGGCCGCATCCTGTTCGGAATAGACGATCTCCACATCATAACCCATCTCTTCGAGGTACTCCGTCAGATAGATGCTGTCCAAAACGGTTCTGGCCAACGCCTGAGAAGTCAGGCAGATGCCGATGGTCTTGCCTTCTCCACGGGCTTCCTCCGCGGAGGCGACGCCGAGGGACGCGATTGCGAGCAGCGCAATCAGGACGAGGGTCAAAATCTTCTTCATTGTAACAGCTCCTTTAATTTAGTCCTTGGATCGCTTCTTTGAATACATATCAAACAATACAGCCAGCAGCAAGATCAGGCCCTTTGCCACTTTCTGCATATCTGCCGCCATACCCAGCACGTTCATGCCGTTAATCACGATGGCCATGATTGCCGCGCCGCAGAAGGCTCCGAAAATGCCGGTGGACGATCCTCCTCCGATGGAAACCGCCGCGATGGCCTCCAATTCATAGCCCACGCCCGCAGTCATGGTGGCCGCGTTCAATCTTCCCGCCACGACCAGGCCCGCAAAAGTTGAAAGCAGCGACGCGTTGATAAACACGGTCATGATCACCTTTTTGTCGTTCACGCCCGAAAGCCGCGCCGCGTTGCGGCTTGCGCCTACCGCATAGACGTACCGGCCGAAAGCGGTCCTTGTAGAAAGATAGGAATACACCACGACCAGGCACACCAGAATCACCAGGATAAAGGGCATTCCGTTGTGCTGCGAGAACCGCAAAAGCACAAATCCCACCGTCAGGCAAATAAATGCAATCCGCACAATCGTCGCCGGCACGGAGGCCACGGGAAAACCGTAATGCTTGCGCTTAGCGCGCTTTTTGATTTCCCCCACGACCTGCACGATCACAAACAGCACAAACGCAGCCAGGCAGATCGCGTCCAGCCCGAACACGCGCGCCTTGGTGGTCAAAAATGCGCCTCCCAGGAACTGAATGGCCTTGGGAAAGGGGCCGAGCGTCTGGCCGCCCGAAATCGCGATCGCCATTCCCTTGATCAGAAGTTCAAACCCCAGCGTGGCGATAAACGGCGGCACATTGAGATAAGCGATGGTAAATCCCTGCGCGACGCCCAGAACCAGCGCGCTTGCAAACAGCGCCAGCAGCGATATTCCCAGGGAAATGTGATTTGTAACTGAGAGAAATCCAAAGAATGCCCCGGAAAACAGCACGAACGAGGCAACCGACAGATCCACGCAGCCCGTGGACAGGCAGAAGAACATGCTGATCGAGAGAATAATCAGGTATGCGTTCTGCATGAAGATGTTGCTGACGTTCATGGCGTTGAACAGAGTTCCCCTGGTAGTAATGCCGAAGAAGATTACCACCAGTATCAGCGCGATTACGAGGCCATACTTGCCAAGCGAAATGTTTTTCAATTTGCTCATGCGTCTTTCGCTCCTTCCATGATGGCGCTCATGATGTTGACCTGGGAGATATCTTCTTTATCCAATTCCGCGATGATCGAACCTTCGTTGAGCACATACACGCGATCCGACATGCCGATGATTTCCGGCATATCCGAGGAAATGAAGATAACCCCCTTCCCCTCGGCCACCAATTCGTTGATGATCTGATAGATTTCATATTTGGAGCCGACGTCTATGCCGCGCGTGGGTTCATCGAGAATGACGACCTCCGGCTTTGCCATGACCCAGCGGCTAAAAATGACCTTCTGTTGGTTGCCCCCGGAGAGCTCGTCCACTTTCTGATCGACATTTTTGCACTTGATCCTGAGCTTACCCTTGTAATCCTGTGCGACCATGATTTCCCGATCCGAATCCAGGGAACCCTTGTGGATGAATTGCTTAAGGCTGGCGAGGGTGATGTTGTCCTTGATGGACATGCCCTTGATCAGCCCGTATTCGTGCCGATCCTCCGAAACATAGGCAAGTCCGGCTTTGATCGCGTCCCCGGTGGATTTAATGTTGAGCTTTTTGCCGTGCAGGTACAGTTCGCCGGAAATATTCTGTCCGTAGCTTCTGCCGAACACGCTCATCGCCAATTCCGTTCTTCCGGCGCCCATCAATCCTGCGATGCCCAACACTTCTCCCTTGCGCACGTTCAGAGAAACCTTGTGCAGAACCTCGATATCGATGTGCAGGGGGTGATAGACCGTCCAATCCTTGATTTCAAACAGCACATCTCCAACCTTGTGTTCGCGTTCGGGATAGAGATTGGTCATTTCGCGGCCGACCATTGCCTTGACGATGTGGCCGATGGAAATATCGTCTTTTCCCTTTTCCAGGGTTTCGATGGTGGATCCGTCGCGCAGAACGGTGATCGTATCGCAGACCTTGCCGATCTCGTTGAGCTTGTGCGTGATGAGAATGGAGGTGATGCCGCGCTTTTTAAAATCCAGGAGCATGTTGAGCAGATCTTCGCTCTCTTTTTCGTTGAGAGCAGCGGTCGGCTCGTCGAGAATGAGGAGCTTGACATCGCGGGAAATCGCCTTGCAGATTTCGACCAGCTGCTTTTTGCCGACGCCGATATCCTTGACCAGCGTGGTCGGATTGACGTTGATCCCGATGGAATCGATCAATTCCTGGGCCTTTTGCCGCGTCTCGTCCCAATTGATGATGCCTTTTTTGGCAAACTCGTTGTTGATGAAGATATTTTCCGCGACCGACAGAAGCGGAAAGAGCGCAAGATGCTGATGGATGATAGCGATGCCCTTTTCTTCGCTGTCGCTGACGCTGGAAAAGCGACATTCCTCGCCGTTGTAGAAAAACTTGCCTTCATAGGTACCGTGCGGGTAGACGCCGCTGATGACGTTCATCAGGGTGGATTTTCCCGCGCCGTTTTCTCCGCACAGCACATGGATCTCCCCGCGCCGCACTTTAAAATTGACATCGTTCAGCGCGGTAACGCTGCCGAAGCGCTTGAAGATGTTTTGGGTTTCCAGGATGTAATCATTGCCCATTCGCTACACCTCAAATCTCAAGATCCTCCCTTTTCGCCCGGGCCGGAATGGAACCCGGGCGGAGCGCAGGCAAGCTATTCGCCGATAATCTGTACAAAGATCCGCCGATTCTGCGGGCCGTCGTACTCGGCCAAAAAGATCTCCTGCGCCTTGCCGCAATAGAGCTTTCCATCCTTGACGGGGAACACGGCGTGGTTGTTGGTCAACATCGCGCGAAGGTGCCCGGTGGGATTGCCGGCCGTCTGCCCATAGGAATGGAGCATACGGGCATGGCTGTATTTCTTGTATTCCGGAATCAATTCCCACATCATATCCTTCATATCGCTTTGCAGGCACTCCAGCGCCTCGTTGACGGTGATGCCGGTGGTGGTATGCGCGGTGATGACGAATGCAACGCCGTTGCGCACGCCGGAATTCTCCACGATTTCCTTGACTTTCCGGGTGATATTGATGTAGTCGTTGTATGCCATTGTATTGACGACGAACTCGCTCAGCTTAACCATGTGATTTCCTCCTCACCCAGGAATTCCAGCGCATTTCTGCCCTTGATCAGCTGCACCGTCTCCTCCCGCAGGCCCAGCATGTCCAAGGCCTTGATCGCGCGCTTGCCATGCCAGCGCGGGTTATTGGTCCCGAACATGACCTGGTGACGGATGCCGCGATCCAGCCAGGTATAATCGATGGCCTTGGTAAACATGTACTGATAGAATTCGTATGCAGAATCAAAGTACATCGCCGCGGTATCCGCATACATATTGGGATATTTGGCAAGCAGCGCCGCCGTCTCCGCAATCCAGGGGAACCCCATGTGCGCGAGGCTGATGCGCAGGTTGGGGAAGGTGGCGGCAATGGGTTCAAAGTGAATCGGCCGCGCGTATTCGGAAATCGCCCCGGGTTGCCAGGAGAGTCCCGCGTGGAAGATGATGGGTTTGTTGTACTTCTGGCAAAGTTCGTAAATGGGGAACATCCTCTCTTCCTGGGGATGGAAATGCTGCTTGGCAGGATGCAGCTTCAATCCCGAAAGCCCCAAATCCCGGAAGGCATGTTCCACGATCGCAAGCGCGTCCGAACGGCTGGGATCGACCGAGGCAAATCCCCAGAATGCGCCGTTTGCCTTCTCCACAACCGCCTTGACCTTTGCATTGTCGATGAAATCCCCATACTCTACCGAATAATCGTGCGGAAGCAGGATGCATTTGTCGATACCGTGGATCTTGCTGATCTCGATTGCGCGGAACATGTCCACGCGCCCGGTCTTGTAATACGCCTGCTGCTCCTTGCGCAACTGACAGAGTTCCTCCGTCTCGCACAGATCGTAAAAAAACATCGGATGATAATGCGCGTCTATGACCATTCGTACTTCCTCCTATGCCTTTAAAAGTTTTTGGATGGTATTAAATGAAATCTCCGTCGCCTCGTGCGGCTTGGTCAGCCACGCGGGATTGCCGATTTCCAGCGTCACGAATCGATCGTATTCATAGGTTTGAAGAACTTCCAGATAATGCGCGACAGGATGCTCTCCCAGGCCGGTGGGAATGTGACCGGTAGGGGTTCCGTCGGTCAGATGCACATGGCAGATGCGCTTCCCAAACGTTTCAAAGAATTCCTCCAATGTTGAACCTGAAAGGCGGATGGGCACCGTATCCACGCACAGGCGAAACAGATCATCCTGAAAATGTTCCATCATGCGCTTGGTCGTCGCCAGATCATAGACGAGATTGCTTTCCGAAGGGCAGAGGATTTCGAACGCCAATTCCACGCCTGCCTTATGGGCGTGGCGAAGCATGATCTCCAAGGAATCCATCGAGCGCTTCCACGCTTCCTCCACGTCCTCGTCATAATCCCCCCAGCCCGCGCAACAGAGCATCTTGTCCACGCCGAGTTCTCCGGCCATATCCAGATAATCGGTGAAGTACTTCACGCTGTATGCGCGCAGTTGATCATCCCGGACGGCGATATTGTGGGGATAGAGGCACTGTTCCGGCGTCAGACAGACGATGTGCAGCCCCCTTTGCCGAAGCGTCCGACCCAGATTTTGGGTTTCCCGGAGCGAGGGAACAAAGTTGTTGGGATGCGGGGAACCCGTCCACAATTCGAAATTCGAAATTCCGAGTTTCTCCATGGAATCCAGAAAATACGAGAAGGAATGCCGGTTATAGATCATGTTCATAGCCGCGAATTGCCGGATGGAAATCGCTTTCATCTTATCCCTCCTAATCCGAGACCTTGGAGCGGGAGTACACATCGAACGCGACCGCCGCCAGAAGCGCCAGACCCTTGCAGACGTTTTGCAGAGAAGAGCCCAAGCCGCAGAGCGTCATGCCGTTGAGCAACAGCGCCATGATAAACGCGCCCACAATGGACGAAAGCAGGTTTCCGCTGCCGCCCGATCCGGCCGCGCCGCCGATATAACAGGCGCAGATGGCGTCCATGTGATAGCCGTCGCCCGCGCTGGTCATGGCGGAATTGACGCGACCGCAGACCGCCACGGCCGCAAAGGTTGCCAGCACCGCGCTGTTCAAATAGACCAGGAACATGACCCGGTTGACGTTGATGCCGCACAGTTTCGCCGCCTGCATACTGCCGCCCACGGCGTATACATGGCGCCCGAAAGTGCTCTTGGTAGCGATAAAATAGTACACCGCCACAAACACGCCCACCACCACGACGATGATCGGAACGCCCTTATAGGAATTAAAGAAGTACATGATCACGCCCAGGAAGGCAAGGATGAGCGCATCCTTGACAAGCACGCCCACAAGGGACGGCATGGGCGCGCGATACCTGCGCTTGATGTTGCGGGAACGCACCTCAGAGACAATCAGAACCGCTGCCAGGATTACAAAAAACACCGCGCAGAAGACGTTGATCCCACCCACGCGCAAATCTTCCAGGATAAAATCCTTGGCAAAGGTCTTCAAGCCGTCGTGCAGAGGGCTCAAAGAATCGCCCTTGAGGATGAACTCGCACAAGCCTCGATAGATGAAGTTTGCGGCCAGTGTGGTCAAAAAGGGCGTCAAGCCGCATTTTGTGATGATCAGGCCGTGCAGGCAACCGCAAACCACGCCCAGCACCGCGCACAACAGAAGCGACCAGCCGATCGGCCATCCCATGGTCACATGCGTGTAACCCAGCACCGCAGAAATCAAGCCGATCAATGAACCCAATGAAAGATCAGTGTTCCCGGTCAGGATGCAGAAAAACAAGCCGCAGGAGAGGAAGAACAGATAACTGTTGTTGACAAAGATATTGGAGATGTTCATCGGACGGAAAAGCTTTCCGTCGGTCACAATGCCAAAGAAGATGACCAGTACAGCCAGGAGCATATACGGCGCATATTTGCCGATATGCTTGAAGGAGAGTTGCTCCTTAACTCTCTCGGAGAATGTGGTATTTACAGTAGTATTCATCAAAACACCTCGTTGAATCTCTCACGTTCAGCGCGCTTGGAGGGAATCAGTTTCCGAGAACTACCACGACTACCTTCCGATCCTGCGGCCCGTCGTACTCGGCCAGGAAGATCTCCTGCGCCGCGCCCCGGTGAAGCTTTCCATCCCGGACGGGAAGGAGGGTATGGTTGTTGGTCAGCATGGCGCGGATGTGCGAAGGCGCATTGTCCGCGGATTGTCCGTAGGAATGCAGCATTCTTGCGTGGCTGTATCTGCGCGTTTCGGGAGCAAGCGCAGAAATGGTCTGCTCCATATCGCTCTGCAGGCATTCCAGCGCTTCGTTGACAGTAATGCCGGTCGTGGTATGCTGCGTGATGACAAACGCCGTTCCCTCCGCGATGCCCGCGGATTCCACCAATCGCTCCACCTCTTGGGTGATGTTGATGTAAGCGGTGTCCGCGCAGGTTTTGACCACGAACTCCATCAATCTAACCAATTTACTTCCTCCTCGCCTAAGAATTCCAGCGCGTTTCTGCCGGTAATGCACTCGACGGTTTCTTCCCGCAGGGGAAGTCTTCGGATGGCCGCAAGCGCCCGTTTTGCCCCCCAGCGGGGAGAATTGGTCCCAAACAGAACCTGATGGCGGATGCCCCGATCCAGCCAGGTATAATCCATGGCCCTGTCGAAGAGATAGTGAAAGAATTCATCTGTGGAATCAAAGTACAGCGCCGCCAGATCCGCGTACATGTTGGGATATTTGGCCAGAAGCGCCGCCGTTTCCGTCACCCAGGGGAATCCCATGTGCGCCAGCGAGAAACGCAATTTGGGAAATTCCACTGCGATCGGCTCGTAAAAAACGGGGCGGGCATACTGTGCCGTCGCATCCGGTTGCCAAGAAATTCCTGCGTGAAAGACGACGGGTTTATTGTACCTCTGGCAGATTTCCATTAGCGCAAGAACCCGCATGTGCGAGGGGGCAATTTTCTGTTTGGCCAGATGCAGCTTCAGCCCGGACAGCCCCAATTCCCCGAACGCCCGCTCCAGCTCCGCAGGAGCGTCGTCCCGGTTGGGATCTACCGCGGCAAAGCCGTAAAACGCTCCCTCGGAGCGATCCACCAATTGCCGCATCGCGTCGTTGGAAATCCTGTCGTTTTGAAAATGCGAGAAATCGTGCGGAAGAAGAATGGATTTTTCTACGCCGTTGATTCGGTTCTGTTCGATCACGCGCCGCACATCCTGCACGCCCATCTTGTAATAGGCCTGCTGCTCCCTGCGCAGCGAGGCAATCTGCGCGTCTGCGCAAAAATCCCGAAAAAACAGCGGATGCTGATGCGCGTCAATGGCCATAGGCGTTCCCTTCCTTTTTGGTGGATTTGAGACCGTGCGCCCAGGACCGATCAGCGTCCGTTTTCGCGAATGAATCTCTCGACAACCTCGCGCGGCATGGAGCCTTCCATCGGTCCCATGCGCGTCGCCTGCAAGGCGCCTGCCGCGTTGGCCAAAATCGCCGCTCGCTCGATGGACATTCCCTCGGACAGGCCGGTAACCAGACCCGCGCAGAAGGAATCGCCGCAGCCGGTCGGATCGACCTGTTCGATTTTAAATGCGTCGACATGACGCACTTGGTCTCCGTAATAAAGATCACAGCCTGCGGCGCCGCGCTTGAGCGCGACAATCTTGCCTTGCGAAGCCCAGATTTTGCAGGCTTGCTGATCGGATTGCGCGCCGATGAGGGTCTTGGCCTCTCCTTCGCTGGGGAGAATCAAATCCGCGCGCTCGACAAACGGCGCCATCATTTCGACAAACCCTTCCAAATCAAATCCGTCGTTGGGATCGAGAGAAACCTTTTGATCAGGGGTGAGCGCATGAAAAACTTTCATCAACGCCTCTTTCTCCTCTCCCGACTGACATGCGTTGACGACCTCTCCGGAAAAGTGCACCCATTTTGCCGATCGGACGGCCTCTACATCCACCAGATCCGGCGTCAGACGCCGTCCTCCGCCTGTGGAAAGATATTCGCGGGAACCATCCGAATTGTAGCGAACAAAGATCACGGCGGGATGATAATCCCTGAGAACCTTAGTGTAGGCAAGATCCACACCGTCTTCTTCCAAACGCCGCCGCACGACTTCCCCAAATTTGTCATCGCCAAAGGCAGTAATGTAGCAGGTCCTCGCGCCCAGTCGTTGCGCCGTATCGATCATAATGGCGGTGTCCGCGCTGGGAAAAGGCCCGACAAAATCGCCGAATTGCGTAAAGGGGACGTCGAATTGCTTTCTGGGGACTTCAACAAAGGCGAAACCAAATGCGAGAACGTCATATTTGTATTGCTTCATGGGAATAAGCAATCCTCCTTTAGATGCATCGCAAAGACGCATTCTTTTGTGCGTTTCCCGGTTGGGTTTTCCAAAAACAGCCTGCCTTTTACGCGGAAGTTACCCTGGCTTTTATGCGTTTCCCTGATTGCCGGTCGGGTTGAAATGTCGTGGATGTGTTTCGCAAAGCAAACACTTTTGAATCATTTTATCTATAATTCGAATCGTTTTTGATCAATTTGTCTCTCTATCGTGTGACGCGGTTTTTAAATTTAGTGGCAGTATAACACGATAAATTCCCCTTGTCAATATCAATTCTTATCAAATTTCGCATTTTTG
>DVMU01000142.1 GCA_018714825.1 Candidatus Pullichristensenella excrementigallinarum | reverse complement strand
CGCCCGGCTGCGGGAAGATCTGATCGAGTTTCAGGAAGATATGGCTTCGGCCGGTTTCTGGAACGATATGGAACGGGCGCAGAGGGTTTCGGCCCAGGCGCACAGAACCGAGCAGAAGCTGCGGCACTATGATTCGCTCAACGCGCGCGCGGAGGACGTGGAAATCCTGATGCAGCTGGCGGAAGAAGAGGGCGAGGACGACATGGCCCAGGAAATCCGCCGGGAGCTGGACGGCTTGCAGAGCGATTTGGAGGAACTCAAGCTCACCACCCTCCTCAACGGGGAATACGACGGCTTGAACGCCATCCTCTCCCTGCACGCGGGCGCGGGTGGAACCGAGGCGCAGGATTGGACGCAGATGCTCTATCGCATGTACACGCGCTTTGCGGAGCGCATGGGCTTCAAGGTACGGGAATTGGATCTTCTGGAGGGCGACGAGGCGGGCATCAAATCCGTTACCTTTGAGGTGGAGGGCGATTATGCCTATGGCTATCTCAAGTGCGAGCGGGGCGTGCATCGCCTGGTGCGCATTTCGCCCTTTGACGCCAATGCCCGCAGGCATACTTCCTTTGCCTCGCTGGATGTGGCGCCGGAGATCGAGGACGACGGCGCGATCGAGATCCGAAACGAGGATCTGCGCATCGATACCTATCGCGCTTCCGGCGCAGGCGGGCAGCACGTCAACCGGACCGATTCGGCCGTGCGCATCACGCACCTGCCTACCGGCATTGTCGTGCAGTGCCAAAATGAGCGCTCGCAGGTGCAGAATAAGGAGATGTGCTTTAAGATGCTGCGCGCCAAGCTCGCCGAGCGGCGCGAACAGGAACGTCAGGAACAGATGGGCGAGATCAAGGGCGAACTCAAAAAGATCGAATGGGGCAGCCAGATTCGCTCGTATGTGTTCCAGCCCTATACGCTGGTCAAGGATCTGCGCACGGGCTACGAGATGGGCGATGTGTCCGCCGTGATGGATGGAAAGCTCGAGGGATTTGTCACAGCCTACTTGCAGATGCTGGGATAAGTATGGAATGGATGGACATCACAAGGCCGGTTCGCGAGGGCATGGCCGTATATTCCGAGGACGAGGGGTTTCGCGTAGAGCGGCTTTTGAGAAAGCCGCCGGGCGCGTATAACCTCTCGCGCTTTACCATGGGCGCGCATTGCGGATCGCATCTGGACGCGCCCCGGCATTTTTTGGAACACGGCGCCACGGTCGAGGCGGCGCCGCTGGACCTTTTAAACGGACGAGCGACGGTTTTGCGCGTTTGCGAAAAGTTTCGACCGGAGTCTGTCCCGGAAGGCACGAAAAGACTTTTGCTGGCAGGAGAATTTTCCGGATTGTCGGAGCCGGAAGCGGAAATCCTGGTGCGCAGGGGGGTTCGCCTGTTGGGGGTTTCGACGCTTTCGGTCGCCGACGGCGCGGCCGAAGGCCCGGTACATGAGATTTTGCTCTCCTCCGGGGTCTGGATTCTGGAAAACCTGGCCCTGGAGCGGGTGGAAGCGGGAGAGTACCGGTTGATGTGCCTGCCGCTGCGGTTGGAAGGACTGGAGGCTGCGCCCGTGCGCGCGGCGCTTATGCGCTGAGAGCAGGCTGTCGGAAGGGCAACGCGCGAAGGCAAAGGGGGGAAGAGACGTGGAAAAGGCAGGCAAACGGCGCTGGGGTTGGGGACTGATGCTGGCGGGGTTTGCGATATTCTATTGGATGTTGGTCTGTACGGTTATCGACACCTGCGGAACCAATGCCGAGCTTTACAGCCAATTGCAGCAGGGGAACGGACTTCCGGAAGCGGCGGAAATTACGCTCGAGGAAATGGAAACGATCGATCAGCAGCTTGCCCAATACCTTTCCGGGGATGCGCAGGTGCTGGAGGAATTGCCCTTTCAATCCCATGAGAAGCTGCATATGGAAGATGTGTTCGCGCTCTTTGAGAAACTCCGATTTGCGCGCAATCTGCTGTTTGCGGCAGCGATCGTGCTGATCCTCTCGGGATGGCTGTTGCGGCGGGAGGGCGCGTTGCGCGCGTGCCTGTGGGGATTGGTCCCGGCGGTTTTGCCGCTGTTGCTTTTTGGAATCTGGGCGGCGGTGGATTTTGGCGGCGCGTTTACCGCCTTTCACCGGGCGCTGTTTCGAAACGACCTCTGGCAATTGGACGCGCAGACGGATCTGTTGCTGATGCTGTGTCCGGAGGGATTTTTCCGGGATTTTGCCGCGGTGATCGCCTTGCGAACGGGGATGTATGCGATGGCCGTGCCCCTGGCCTTGGCCGGCATCCGCATTGGGAGGAACTTTGTATGAATTACCTGGAGAGAATGCGAGAAAAGGCGCAGGAGAGGATTGCCGCCGGAAGCGCGACC
This sequence comes from Candidatus Pullichristensenella excrementigallinarum, assembly GCA_018714825.1. GTDB lineage: Bacteria > Bacillota > Clostridia > Christensenellales > Aristaeellaceae > Pullichristensenella > Pullichristensenella excrementigallinarum. Next base: position 9,993 of record DVMU01000142.1, on the reverse strand, counting down.
ATTCTGGCCTTTGAGTCCAGCTGCGATGAGACGGCCGCGGCCGTGGTGCGCGATGGGAGAACCGTGCTTTCGGACTGCGTGCTCTCTCAGATCGACCAACACGCGCTCTATGGCGGCGTGGTGCCGGAGATCGCCTCGCGGATGCATGTGAGCGCGCTCGATCCCCTGACGGATCAGGCGCTTTCGCAAGCGGGGTGCACGTTTTCCGAAATAGATGCCGTGGCCGTAACTTGCGGGCCGGGGCTGGTCGGCGCGCTGCTCACGGGCGTGAGCTATGCCAAGGCGCTGGCGTACGCGCTGGATTTGCCGCTGGTTCCGGTCAATCACATCGAGGGCCATGTGAGCGCCAATTATCTCGCACATCCGGAATTGGAGCCGCCCTTTTGCTGCCTGGTGGCCTCGGGCGGGCACAGCCATATCGTGCTGGTCGAGCGCTACGGGCAGTATCGCCTGCTCGGACAGACGCTGGACGACGCGGCGGGCGAAGCCTTCGACAAGGTGGCGCGCGTGCTCTCCATCCCCTATCCGGGAGGGCCTCTTCTGGACAAATTGGCCGAAGAAGGGGACGACTCGCGCTATCAATTCCCCCATCCGCATACGCCGGGCCGGTATGATTTCTCCTTCAGTGGCCTGAAGACTGCGGTCATCAACCAAGCGCACATGCTCCGGCAAAAAGGGGAAGAGATCCAGGCGCGCGATTTCGCCGCGAGTTTTCGGCGCGCCGTGGTGGATGCACTGGTGGAGAAGAGCGTCCTTGCCGCCAAGGAGGCGGGCGCTGCGTCGCTGGCCTGCGCGGGCGGCGTCGCGGCCAACGCGCTTTTGCGCCGGGAACTTGTGCGCAGGGGCGAGGCCGCGGGGCTAAAGGTGTTTTTGCCGCCCAGGAACCTGTGTACGGACAACGCCGCCATGATCGGTTCCGCGGCGTTCTATCGGCTGATGGCCGGGGAATTGGCGGATCTTTCGCTCAACGCACTGCCCTCCATTCGCATGTTTTAGGACGGAAAATTCCGAAATCAAATGTATAAACCGGATACATGATTTTGCAATACAATTGCAACAATCAAGGAGAAGTTTCGGAAAAGAAATGTCGCAAAAACCGGAGGAGAATCGGAAAAATTTCCCTGCCCTAGCCAAAATAGACAGGAATATGACGGCAAAAGGCACAATTTTGTCATAAAACAGACCGAATTTCTCTTTTAAATGACAATAAAAGAATTTGGTCTGTGCAAAACTTATTTCGAATACGCGAAGCACCCATGCAAAACTGTGGAAAACCATGCCGCGCAAGGGCTTTTCCCCGCAGGATCTGTGGAAAACCATGTGGAAAATGTGGATTTCGGGGAGTTTCATGCAATGTATATGCGATCCGGGTTTATAGATTTTATGCGGCGGAGATATGTTTTTCCTCGGAAGTCTTGTGAAACGGGCGGGATTTCTGGTATACTAGAAGGAGAATCTCGGAAGAAAAGGAGCGAATGTACCCATGAAAAGCCGCTATAATCTGTTGGGCTTTGATTTTGGCGCGTCCAGCGGCCGCGCGATGCTTGGCACATTAGAAAATGGGCGATTAGCAATTGAGGAAATCCATCGCTTCAGCAACGATCCGGTCAATATCGCGGGCCGGTTTGTCTGGGATCTGCCGCGGCTGTTTTTTGAGATGAAACAAGCCCTAATCAAGATTTCTCAAAAAGGTGTGCAGGTCGATGCTATCGGCATTGATACCTGGGGTGTGGATTTCGGCCTGATCGATCGGGATGGACATTTGCTGGGATTGCCGATCCACTATCGCGATCCCTATACTCACGGAATGCTGGAAAAGGCCTATCAGGTCATGCCCAAGGAGAAATTGTTCGAAAAGACGGGACTGGCCTTTATCGCCAACAACACGCTCTTTCAGCTCTACGCGCTGCAATTGGAAGGCGCGCCGACGTATCGGGAAGCGGACAAGATGCTCCTGATGCCCGACCTGCTGGCCTATCTTTTGACGGGCAAAATGGGAACGGAGTACACCATTGCTTCCACCAGCCAGATGATCGACCCCTTCCTGCGGGATTGGTCCAGGGAGGTCCTGGAGGCCTTCCAGATTCCCCGCAGCCTGCTTACGGATATCGTGCCTTCCGGAACTTTGCGCGGAACGCTGCTTCCCGAAATCGCCCGCGAATGCAAGGTGGGGGAGATTCCGGTTATGGCGGTGACCTCGCACGATACGGCCAGCGCCGTGGCCGCCATTCCGGTGGAGGACGAGAACTTCGCCTTTATCAGCTCGGGAACCTGGTCGATGATCGGTGCGGAGATTCCCCAGCCGCTGTGCGATAAAAAAGTCATGGAAGCCAATTACGCCAACGAGGGAAGCGTGGACGGCAAGATCCGGCTTCTGAAGAATCTCGCGGGCATGTGGCAGATTCAGGAATGCAAGCGGGAATGGGAGCGCAGGGGCGAGCAGGTCAGCTTTTCCGAAATGGTCGAGCAGGCGCGCGCCGCAGAGCCGTTCCTTGCGTTCCTGGATGCGGATGATCCCTGCTTTATGGCGCCGGGCGGGATGCCCGAGCGCATCCAGGAATATTGCCGCAAAACCGGCCAGAGGGTGCCGCAGACGCACGGGGAATTCTGCCGCGTGATCTACGAGAGTCTCGCGCTCAAGTATCGCTGGGCGCTGCAGCGGTTGGAAGAGGATCTTCTCAAGCATCCGGTGAACGTGCTGCATGTGGTCGGCGGCGGCAGCAAAAACGAAATGCTCAATCAGTTTACCGCCGAAGCGCTCAACCGCCCGGTCGTGGCGGGTCCCGGCGAGGCGACGGTGATCGGCAACGTCCTGATGCAGGCCAAGGCGCTGGGAGCGATCGGCAGTGTGCGCGAGCTTCGCGCGATCGTGGCCCACTCCTTCCCGACCCGGAAGCATCTGCCTTCGGCGGATCGCAGCGTTTGGGACGCGGCGTATGAAAAGTATCTGAAGATCGTGGGGGTTTAAGTGCAGGAATTTCACTTTCAACACGGGGCGCTGCCCGGGTCTTTGGAACTTGCGTATTTGGGCGATGCGATCTATGATCTCTATGTGCGTTCCATGCTCGTTCGGGAAGGCGGCAAGGTGCGCCGGATGCATCTTCAGGCCATAAAGCGGGTCTGCGCGCACGCGCAGGCACGGGCGTTTCATCGCCTCGAAGGGGTTCTGACGCCCGAGGAGGCCGATGTGGCGCGCCGTGCGCGCAACGCGCATCAGGTTCCCGCCAGGCACGCGGATCCGGCGGAATACCATCTGGCAACCGCCTTGGAGGCGCTGGTGGGGTATCTGTACGTCACCGGCCGGCATAAGCGCATGGAAGAGCTTTTGCAAATCGCTTTGGAGGACGAGCATGAAGAAATTTGAACGCGGGACGGGAATGCCTCCCCGTCTCGCCAGGAGGGATTGCGACATTCCGCCTGCCCGGCGCGTTCGGGAGGACGCGGTCGAGGATGCCCAACGGCCCGAAATGACGAGACGGGAGTTTCCGGTACGCAGGCCGACCGTTCGGTCAGGTAGGGACGGGGCGACCATGTTCGCGGAGCCGCCGGAAAATTTGTTGGTGGGGCGCAATCCCATTCGGGAAGCCATCCGGGCCGGAGCGCCGATCGATAAACTGTTGGTGGCTTCGGGCGATCTTTCCGGCGCGGCGCGGGATATCGTGCGCATGGCCAAGGAAGCCGGAATCGTGGTGCAGTTTGTCGAGCGCAATCGATTGGATCAAATCTATCCGGCGCATCAGGGGCTGTTGGCCTTTCGGGCCGCCAGGGAATATTCCTCTGTAGAAGAAATTCTGGAATATGCCAGGGAGCGCAATGAGCCTCCCCTGGTGGTGCTTCTGGATGGGATCACCGATCCGCACAATTTGGGGGCGATCATCCGAAGCTGTGAATGCGCGGGCGCGCACGGCGTGGTCTTGCCCCAGAGGCGCTCGGCGGGTCTGAGTCCGGCCTGCGAAAAGGCCGCTGCGGGCGCGGGAAACTATGTGCGCGTGGCGCGGGTCAAAAACCTCAACCGCGCCTTGCGGCAGCTCAAGGAAGCGGGATTGTGGGCTGTGGCCGCGGCGCTGGAGGGCGAGGACGCGCTTGAATGCGATTTGGGAGGCCCGCTGGCCCTGGTCATTGGGTCTGAAGGCGAGGGGATCTCGCGCCTGACACTGGAGGAATGCGACCGCAGAGTGACCTTGCCCATGCTGGGCAAGATCGGCTCGCTCAACGCATCGGTGGCCGCAGGCGTGCTGCTGTATCAGATTGTCCGATCGCGGAGGCGCGGGGAATGAACCGGCAGAAGCTTCTGGTGGTGGATGGGTACAACGTGATCAACGCCTGGAAATCCGTTTCTTCTGTGCAAGGCGGCGGGAGGGAATGGTTGGCGGACGCCCGCGATCAGCTTACGGCCAAATTGCAAAACTATGCGGGCTATACGGGGCAAAAGGTGGTTCTGGTCTTTGATGCGTACCTCTCCCAGCGCCCGACGCGCACCGAGGAACAGATGGGGCCGGTGACCGTCGTCTACACCCAGAAGGGAGAGACGGCCGATCATTATATTGAGCGCCTGTGCGATCAGTGGGCGGAGCGGGCGGAATTGGGCCTTGTGGAAATTCGGGTGGCAACGTCGGATTTGCTCGAACAGACCCTAGTGCTGGGCCGCTATGCTACGCGGCTGTCCTCGCGCGAATTGCTGCGCGAAATACACGCCGCAGGCCCGGAGCAGCGGCGGCAGGAATTTCGGAGCGATCGGACGCTGCTGATCGACCGGGTTCCCGAAGATGTCCGGCGGCGGCTGGAAAGCCTGCGCCGGGGAGAACAATACCAATCGGAGGACGGAAACCCCTGATGTTTTACGAACAATTTGAGGGCATGACGGATGAGCAGATTGTGGAACTGGCGCAAAAGCCCGACGGGAAGGCGCTGGAGTATCTGCTCAATAAGTACAAGAATTTCGTGCGTACCAAGGCGCGGAGCTACTTTCTCATCGGCGCGGATCACGAGGACATCGTCCAGGAGGGAATGATCGGGCTTTACAAGGCAATCCGCGATTTTAAGCCGGAAAAGCTCTCTTCCTTTCGCGCGTTTGCCGAGTTGTGCGTGACCCGCCAGATTATCACGGCCATCAAGACGGCGACCCGCCAGAAGCACATTCCGCTCAACAGCTACGTCTCCCTCAACAAGCCGATCTATGACGAGGAAAGCGATCGCACGCTCCTGGATGTGATCTCCGAGGACGTGCCCTCGGATCCGGAAGCCATGCTCATCGATCGCGAAAACCTCTCCCTGATTGAAGGGAGGATCGGGGCGATGCTCTCGGATTTGGAAAAACAGGTGCTCAGTCTCTATATGGAAGGCAAGAGCTATGTGGAGATTGGCGAGGAAATGGGCCGGCATGTCAAGAGTGTGGATAACGCCTTGCAGAGAATCAAGCGCAAGCTTCTCAAATATCTGGAGAAGAAGTGACCGGACCTTGCCGAATGGGAAAATTTAATATTAACCTGTTGACAAAACTGCGATTCTCAAGTACAATATCTTTCGTATGACGGCGGGATACGCGCGGGTGTAGCTCAATGGCAGAGCCCCAGCTTCCCAAGCTGATCACGTGGGTTCGATTCCCATCACCCGCTCCATACGCCCGGAAGTCCATGACAACGATTTAGGGAGGATAAAAAAGAATGGCGAAGGCAAAATTTGAGCGCACGAAGCCGCATGTAAACATCGGAACGATCGGCCACGTTGACCACGGCAAGACGACGCTGACGGCTGCGATCACGATGGCGCTGTCCCAGCAGGGGAAAGCGGCAGCGATGCGCTATGACGAGATCGACAAGGCGCCGGAAGAGAAGGCGCGCGGAATCACGATCAACACGGCGCACGTGGAATATGAGACGGACAAGAGACACTATGCGCATGTGGACTGCCCCGGCCACGCGGACTATGTAAAGAACATGATCACGGGCGCGGCGCAGATGGACGGAGCGATTCTGGTAGTATCGGCGGCGGACGGACCGATGCCGCAGACGCGGGAGCACATTCTGTTGGCGCGCCAGGTAGGGGTGCCGTACATCATCGTGTTCATGAACAAGACGGACCAGGTAGACGACGAAGAGCTGTTGGAGCTCGTAGAGATGGAGATCCGGGAGCTTCTGAACGAGTACGAGTTTCCTGGAGACGACATTCCTGTAGTGAAGGGATCGGCGTTGTTGGCGCTGGAGGCGCTGACGAACGGAGCGAACGCGACGGAAGCGCCGGAGTGCAAGTGCATTTTCGAGCTGATGGACGCAGTAGATTCGTACATTCCGGATCCTGAGCGCGCGACGGACAAGCCGTTCCTGATGCCTGTGGAAGACGTGTTCACGATCACTGGGCGCGGAACAGTGGCGACGGGCCGTGTGGAGCGCGGAATGGTGAAGGTCGGGGATCAGGTAGAGATCGTCGGGCTGACGGAAGAGAAGCGTTCCACGGTAGTGACGGGCGTGGAGATGTTCCGGAAGATTCTGGACTATGCGGAAGCGGGCGACAACATCGGAGCGCTGCTGCGCGGCGTGCAGAGGACGGAGATCGAGCGCGGGCAGGTGCTGGCGAAGCCGGGGAGCATTCATCCGCACACGCACTTCATGGGGCAGGTATACGTGCTGACGAAGGAAGAAGGCGGGCGTCATACGCCGTTCTTCAATGGATATCGTCCGCAGTTCTACTTCCGTACGACGGACGTAACGGGGAACATCAAGCTGCCGGAAGGCGTAGAGATGGTAATGCCTGGAGATAACATTGACATGGAGATCACGCTGATCACGCCGATCGCGTGCGAAGAAGGACTGCGCTTTGCTATCCGCGAAGGCGGCCGGACGGTAGGATCGGGCGTTGTGACGAAGATCCTGGGCTAAGAAGGAGTTCCCTTTTCAGAAGACAGGTTGGCGGGTTGTCGCATTATGCGACAACCCGCTTCTTTATTTGAACGTATGCGCTTTTTGCGCGCCCTGTATCCGAGTCTGTGAGGCGATCGATCTTCGAAAGGTTGCGGTGTTCCGGGGCGGATATGGCTGGTTACATGCGCGAGGGGGCTTGACAAACAGGAAGGACTTTGGTAAGATAACAGAGGTTAGCTTAAACTAACGAAATGCGCTTTTTATTATGCCCACTGATTAGTCTAAGCTAATTTATCCGATGAAAGGCGGAGTTCGATCATGTGTGAATCGTTTGAACGAGCGGTTATCACCCATTGCGCGCCCACTTTGGCCCGGCACAAGTGCGCAAATCTGTTTGTATGGCATGGCTGCCCGGGAAGAACGCCTGCGGAATGCGTGCGGGAATTGGATGCGGCGCTTTGCGGAAAAGGGGTTCGCCTGCGCATTTTGAAGGAAAATAAGAAAGGATGTTTGGTCTATGTCTATCGCCCTCGAATGCTGGAAAGAAAGTTGAAGGATGCGGCAATCGGCGCGTTTCTGAAGCAGAGGGGATATACGGGACCCGATATGGAGAATTGCCTGCGAAATCTGATAGACAGAATTGCCGATTGCGCGGAGTTTCCGCATGAAATTGGGGTGTTTTTGGATTACCCTCTGGCGGACGTGATCGGATTTATGGAGAACCGCGGCGCGGGGTATCGCTGTCAGGGATGTTGGAAGGCCTACTCCAATGAACAGGAGGCGCTTCGGCGATTCAGGCTCTATCGAAAGTGCAGGGAGGTCTATCTCTCTTGCTACCGCCGGGGTTTTGATGTCGTACGGCTCACTGTGGCCGCTTGACATAGAATGCAGATTATCTATCAAGGAGGATAATAGGGATGAAGAAAATCGCGGTTGTTTACTGGAGCGGGACGGGGAATACCCGGGCCATGGCGGAAGCCGTCGCCAAGGGAAGCGGAGGAGAACTGTTTGCTGCGGATATCTTCGACGTGGAGAGGGCGCGAGAATTGGACGCCATTGCCTTCGGTTGCCCCTCGATGGGGAGTGAACAATTGGAGGAAAGCGAGTTTGAACCGATGTACGAGGCCTGTAAGCCCGCCTTGCAGGGCAAAAAGATCGCCTTGTTCGGCTCCTACGGCTGGGGCGACGGCGAATGGATGCGCAATTGGGAGGAGGATTGCCTGGCTGCAGGCGCGATCCTGGCCTGTGAAAGCGTGATTTGTCGGGAAGAACCCGATGCCGACGTCCTCGCCCAGTGTGAACAGTTGGGAGCGGCGCTGCAATGATTTGATCTATTGCTCTTTGGCGACATGAGAACACTTGGTTGAGGCTTATGGATTTAAGAATCCAATTCATCAAAAATTCCCCTGAAAACATTGCGCTTTCAGGGGAAAAGCATTGGCAGGGGCAGAAGGACTCGAACCCTCAACAAAGGTTTTGGAGACCCACGTGTTACCATTACACCATGCCCCTACATTCGCGGAAAACCGCGACCATAGGGTATTATACATGATGTGCGGGGGAATGTCAAGCGCTCGGCAGAGGAAGCATACAAATTTTCCCGCCATTCCCTGCGAGGGATTGGCGGGAAGGAGAGCGTCGCGTTTTCGAAGATCGCGAGGCGGAAAGTCAGGGCTGCGGCTTTTTGCGCTGAGGCTGCGCAGGGGAAGAGACAGGGATCTCGTGCGCGCCGGGGAAAAGATCGTCATAGGATTCGGCCTGCTCCGCGTCTTCCGGAAGAACCGGGACCGATCCGGTGGATTCGGTTGCCGAGGCGGCCGACGTGCGGGAGTAGAGGGGATTCCATTTTTTCTCCATAAAAAGCACCTCCTTACAGGGCAGTATGCCCCGCGGGAGGCGCTTTCTTGCGTCAGGAATTGAGCAGGCGTCCGACGGCGCGGTTCCAAAGAAATTGCAGACCTTCCGACAGGCGCAGAAGCCCCGCCTCCACATGGAGAATCCGGAACAACTGTTGGCGCAAAAGATCGATTGCCATGCCGACGGCGGTCGCCAGCACGGACAGGCCAAAATTTCCCGCGAGGAGGAACAGGACGCCGTGCTGCGCCAGGAAGGCAAAACTCCCGCGCATCGCATCCCAAAGCAGGGGCTGCAGGTGAATCGCGTAGACGGCGAAGGCAAGGGGACCGAATTTGGGAATAACTCTCTGCAAAAAGGCATTGCGCACGCGGATTCCCCGGAAGATCCAAAATAGGCAGAGCGCGATGATCACGACGGTTGGGGAAACTTCCCGAACCAGAACGCCCAGGCCCTGCGCGTGTCCGAGGATGCGGCGGGTCATCCAAAATAGGCACACCTTGGACGCGGCGGTAAGGAACAGCGCGATCAGCGCGCCCCAAGCGCATTGCCGACGGGTCCAATTCGGAGGATAGCATTTGAGGTACGCGCCCACGACATAGAGGACCAGCAACCAGGGAGTGCTATGCCCGCTATAATTGATGCCAAAGGGGTCGTCCACGCTCAGGGTCATCAATACGCTGAAGAGCAGAAGCAGCACGCACAGAAAAACGAGATGTTGCCTTTTGTTCATGGATCGCAGCAACCGATTGACAAAGGGAATCAAAAACAGAAGGCCCACATAGGAAGACGCGTACCAAAGGCGCCCGCGCAGGATGGGAAAGAGCGACCCGAGAATTTCCGAGACGGTCACGCCGCTCGGATCGATCGCCAGTCGAATCAGTGTCAAAAGCACGGAATAGAACCAGACCTGCGCCCAAAAGCGAAGCACGCGCATCATCTTAAAGCGCGAACGGCACAGCACATAGCCGGAGATGAGGGCAAAGCAATTCACCGAGCTGAAGAACAGCGATTCGAGCACCACCATCGTCACCCAGACCGCGCTTCCCTCTTTCGCGGCGGCAAAGGCGCCGCCCTGATAGAGAAGGTGCATCCCAAAGATCATGAGCATGGACAAAATTCGCAAAAGATCCAGCCCCAGATCCCGCTGTCCGTTGACTTTGCCTTCCATACAAATCCCCTCCAAAAATTCCCGTGTTTGTATTATAAAATAGTAGAAAAGGAATTTCAACTGCCGCAGAAGTGTTTTTCCGAAAAGGGAGAGATTTTGGCGAAATGTGAC
>DVMU01000141.1 GCA_018714825.1 Candidatus Pullichristensenella excrementigallinarum | reverse complement strand
GGATTGGGCGGAGACACGCACTATTTCCGCTCGGATTGGTATGAGTGGCCGATCATCTGGTGGCCGATGTGGTATTTCTCCGGATCGGAATATCTCGCGGACGGCATGATCTCCTCCATTTCCTGCATGGGAAATCCGGCGGTGTGGTGGTTCTCTCTGGTGGCGATCCTGTTTGTAATGATCCGCCTGACGCGCCGCGATCGCGCCAACGGAGTCTACTGGATGGTTCTAATCGCCTTTGCCTCGCAATATCTGCCGTGGGTGCTGGTGCCGCGCTCCACGTTCATCTACCACTACTTTGCCAGCGTTCCCTTCATTATCATCGCGGCGGTTCTTTTGCTGGACGCGATCCGCAAAAAATCGGAAACGGCCTATACGGTGACCGCAGGAACGCTCATGGTGCTGGCGCTGTTGCTGTTCATCGCCTTCTACCCGCTTGAAAGCGGTTTGCCGGTCGCCAGATCCTACGCGCAGTACCTGCGCTGGTTCAAATGGGTCAACTTCTAAGGAGGGGAAATCGATGCTCGCTGCGCTGACGAGCCTGGGAATTTCCGGAATCGACGGATTTTTGGTGCGCGTTGAAGTCAACCTGGCGCACGGAATGCCCGCGTTCGAAATCGTAGGGCTTCCCGACGCGGCCGTCAAGGAATCCCGGGAACGCGTGCGCGCCGCCGTCAAAAACTGCGGCTTTCGATTCCCCTCGGAGCGCCTGACCGTCAATCTCGCGCCCGCGGACGTAAAAAAGGAAGGTCCGGCCTTTGACCTTCCCATCGCGCTGGGCGCGTTGGGCTGCGCGGAAGTTCTCTCGCCGGGCGTGTTTGCGGACACGGCGGTGTTCGGCGAACTTTCGCTGGATGGAAGCGTGCGCGGCGTGCGCGGCGCGCTTCCAATGGTCATTTCGGCCCTGGAAAAGGGCGTGCGGCGCGTCATGCTTCCCCGCGACAACCTGCGGGAAGTGCTCTGCATCGAGGGCATTGATCTCCTGCCGGTGGAACACCTGATCGAAGCCGCCGCGCATTTTTCCGGCGGGAAACCCATCCAGCCCGCAGCGCCGGTCAAATACCGCGATCTGCTGGGCGCGCGCGAACACTCGGCGGATTTTCAATATGTCAAGGGGCAATCCTCTGCCAAGCGCGCCCTGGAAATCGCAGCCGCAGGCGGGCATAACGTCTTGCTCATCGGGCCTCCGGGTTCTGGAAAGACCCTGATGGCGCGCTGTCTGCCCACCATTCTTCCGGACATGAGCTTTGCCGAGGCTTTGGAAACCACGCGCATTCATTCCGTGGCCGGGAGCGTCCCGGAAACGGGACTCCTGCTGGAGCGACCCTTTCGTTCGCCCCATCACACGGCCTCGCACGTCTCGCTTGTGGGCGGCGGAATCAATGCCCTGCCGGGCGAAATCTCCAAGGCCCACAACGGAATCCTGTTCCTGGACGAATTGCCCGAATACCGGCGCGATGTGCTCGAGGCTCTGCGCCAGCCGTTGGAAGACGGCGAGGTCACCATTGCCCGTGCCAACGCCCAATCCACATATCCCGCACAATTTACATTGGTCTGTTCGATGAATCCCTGCCCGTGCGGAAATCTGGGCAGCCGCGTACATGCCTGTCGCTGTTCCCCCGCGCAGATTCGCCGCTATCTCAATCGCATTTCCGGGCCGCTGCTGGATCGCATCGACATGCACATCGAAGTGGAATCCATTCCCGCGGAGCGGCTTTCCGATTCGCGGAAGGAGGAATCTTCCGCCGTCATCCGGGAACGCGTGGAACGGGCGCGGGCGATTCAGGCGGAACGATATCAAAACGAGCCTTTGATCCGCACCAACGCCCGCCTGGACGCGCGCACGCTGGCCGACGCCTGCCCGATGACGAGCGACGCCGCCGCGCTTCTCAAGCTCTCCTGCGATAAACTGAATTTTTCCAACCGCGCCTACACGCGCATTCTGAAAGTTGCGCGCACCATCGCCGATTTGGAGGAAAGCGAAATCATCCGCACCGAACACGTCTCCGAAGCCGTGCAATATCGAACGCTCGACCGCAAGTATTGGGGGTAGCCGATGGAAGAATACAGCCGCGAAGAGCGCCTGCGGGTGTGGCTCAGAGGGCTTCCCGGAGTGGGAAACCGAAAATTTCAAAAACTCATGGAGTTCTACGGCAGCGCGGAAGAAGTCTGGTCCGATCCCTCGAGCATTGAGGGCGTCCGGGACGAAGCCGCGCTCGATGCCTTCTTTTCGCGCCTCGCAGAAGAGCATATCCGCATCCTCACGCGCGTTTCCCCGGATTTCCCTCCCCAATTGCAGGAAATCGCCGACGCGCCGGAGGTCTTGTTCCTCCGCGGGGAACTGCCGAGGAGGTGCTTTACCGTCGTTGGAACCCGGCGAGCGACGCTCGACGGCCGCCGGGCCGCGCGGGAATTTTCTCACGCCATCGCTCAAGCGGGCGTCGCCGTGGTCAGCGGCATGGCCGCGGGAATCGACCAGTGCGCCCATGAAGGCGCGTTGGCGGCAGGAAAGAGCGTCGCGGTGTTGGGCGCGGGCGTGGATCTTCCCGGTTCCATGGAGAGCCGGGAACTTTGCGAACAGATCCTGGAAAGCGGCGGCGCGCTGCTTTCGGAATACTATCCCGGGACTCCCCCGCTCCCCGGAAATTTTCCAGCGCGCAACCGAATCTTAAGTGCGCTTTCCCCGGGAATCCTGGTCGTTGAGGCCGGAGAAGGTTCCGGCGCTTTGATCACCGCAGAATACGCTTTCGAACAGCGCAGGGATGTCTTCGCGATTCCCGGCTCCATCTATTCGCCTTCGAGCGTCGGCGCCAATCGCCTGATCGCCGAAGGCGCCTATCCGGCGCTTGACCCCGGCGCCATCCCCGAATTCTATGGTTGGTCCGGCCCCTCGGCAACCGCGAAACCGACCGCAGATCTCACGGAGGAAGAACAACGGATCGTGGAATTTCTTCTTCTGGAGCCTCTTTCCATGGATGAATTGGTGGAAAAATCGAATTTTCCTGTGTCAAAACTCAATTCGTGCTTGACAAGTCTCGAGCTTCGGGGCATAATCGTAAAAGCGCCGGGTGGCATTTATCGGGCGTATCAATAGAAGCAAAAATCGGAGGACCTGAATGGCAACATCAAAACTGGTTATCGTCGAATCCCCCGCCAAGGCAAAGACCATCGCGAAATTCCTTGGAAGGGGTTTCAAGGTTGAGGCCTCGCAGGGCCATGTGCGCGATCTGCCGAAATCGCAGATCGGCGTAGACGTGGACGCCGGCTTCGAGCCGAAATACATCACCATCCGCGGTCGGGGCGATATCCTCAACCGCATTCGCAAGGAAGCGCGTTCCGCTTCCAAAGTCTACCTCGCAACCGACCCGGACCGCGAGGGAGAGGCCATTTCCTGGCATCTGGCAAATGTATTGGGAATCGACGAAAATTCCCCCTGCCGCATCGAATTCAATGAGGTCACGCAAAAAGCCGTCAAAAACGCGGTCAAGAACCCCCGCGCGATCGATTTGCATCGCGTGGACGCGCAGCAGGCGCGCCGCGTGCTGGACCGGCTTGTGGGCTATAAGATCAGTCCCATTCTCTGGGCAAAGGTCAAAAAGGGCCTTTCCGCCGGACGCGTGCAGTCCGTCGCGGCCAAGATGATCTGCGATCGGGAAAACGAAATCGAAATCTTTGTTCCCGAAGAATACTATATCATTTCCGCGCAGTTCCGGATCAACGGCAGCGCAATTCCCACGCGCTTTTTCGGCCTGCGCGAAGAAAAGCTGGAAGTGCATTCGCGCGAGGAATGCGATCGCCTGCTCGAGCAGTGCCGCCAGGGCGCGTACAAAGTTTGCCAAATCAAGCGCGCGGAGCGCCGGAAATTCCCCGCCGCGCCGTTTACTACCTCCAATTTGCAGCAGGAAGCCTCGCGCAAGCTCGGCTTCACCACCCAAAAGACCATGCAGATCGCCCAGCAGCTCTATGAAGGCGTGGACATCCAGGGCGAGGGTTCCCAGGGCCTGGTCACCTATATCCGTACCGATT
>DVMU01000011.1 GCA_018714825.1 Candidatus Pullichristensenella excrementigallinarum | reverse complement strand
CGTGGGCGCATAGGAGGAGAAGACAACCTCCTGCGTGGAGACGACGCGCTCCTGCGAGATCAGGGCAAAGAAGGTTCCCATCAGGAGCGCCAGCACCACGCTCGCAAGGACGATGCCGCGGATCAAAGATTTCACTTATTTGTACCTCCTGACCAGGAAGACCGCAATGCCCGCCACCAGAATCAGCCCCGGAATCATGCCCGCAAGCAGCGCTCCCAGGAAATTGGCCTGCTGCGTGGTCACGCCCAGGGTGGCCTTGGAAAGCGATTTGGATTCGATTTTCACCGCATCCTCTCGCTCGAAGAGATCGTTAAACAGATTCAGCAGATATTCCATGTTGCTCACGGAGGAATTCTGCAGCGCGGTAGAGGAGAACGCCTCCGTGGACGCGCTCACCAGGAGATTCGATTGGGATTGGGTGACGCCCGAGGTCCCGTATACGCGCACGCTCGCCAACACCATGGCCGGCATCGGTCCCCAGATTTCCGCCTGGGAGGCCGTAAACTGATCGTCCGCATCGCTCGGGCGCACGCCGGCGGTCTCGTAAAAGGAGAGAAGTTCCTGCGTATAGCGCGTGTCCCGCGCGGAGAACAGAAGGCTCAGCGGCTTGGCCAGCGGGGAAAGGAAGGGCGTGTTTTGATCCTTCAGCTTGCCGGAGAGTTCCTCCTCCGCGTAGGCGACCACCGGGTAATAGGGCTGATAGCCGTAGGTGCGCTCCGCGGTCGTCTCAAACACCGCTCCGTCGCCGACCACAACGCCCCACTCGCGCAAAAACGTCTCGGTATTGGGAAGCTCCGCCTGGGTGGCGTCCGCGGTGTAGAGGAGGGTCTTTCCGTATTCGCCGCCGTTGTAGAGGAATTCGTCCAGCCGGACTAGCACATCTTCGGAAAGATCCACCGTCGGCGCAAAGAGCATCAGGCCGTCATATTGCGAGAAATCGCCGGTCAGAAGGCTGATTTCCTCCACCGCATATCCGTTGTCCCGCAAAAGCGAAACCAATACGCTCATGTCCTTGACGCCGTTGCCCGTGAGAATGCCCAGGCGCACCGTATGGTCACTCAGGACGTTCGCGATGGCGGAGGTCACGGCCTCTTCCGCGCGGGAGGATTCGATTACCAGGCCGCCGGTCGTCGCGGAATAGGTGTAATTGAAGAGATTGGAGAGCAGGATTTGCTGGACATTGTCCTTGGCGGTCACGAGGATGTCGCCTTCGGAAAGCGTCAAATCCGCAAAGCGCGCGGCGACCGACGGATCTTGCGCGGAATCCACATATTGCAGCGTCACATATCGCGAATATTTGGGATATTGATTGAGAATGCTGCGCGCCTGAATGGTATAAGGGCTGCCGTCGAACATGTCTTCCGTGGCCAGAACATAGATGACGACTTCCTCTGTCAACCCCTCGAGCATGGCACGGGTCTCTTCGCCGATTTCGTAGGCGGCGTTGGCGTTCAGATCGATCGAGAGGGGATAGCGGTTGGAGAGCACCAGCGTCACCGCGTTGAAGAAGAAGGCGATGCCGAGTACCAGCACGATCAACAGCGCGAACAGCGCGTTCATTTTGGAGGAATAGCGGATCTTTTTCATCTTCGCCCTCCCTCAGCTCCAGCGGCGCTTTTCCAGCACCGCAGTGGACAAAAACAGGAACAATGCCGCGAAGCTCAGAAAAAACAGCGCGTTGGAAAAATCCAGGATGCCGTATGTGAAGGGGACATAGCGATCGTTAAAGGACATATAGTGAAAGATCTCCTGCAAAAACGCATTGGAAACCACATACGAAAGCGCGTCGATCAGCATCAAAAACAGGGAAACCACAAATCCCAGCACCGCCGCGATGACCTGGCTTTCGGTCAGTCCCGAAAGGAACATGCATACCGCGATCAGCGCCGCACCCAACAAAAACAGACCCGCGAAATGCCCGATCACCACCGGCCATTCGACGGCGGCGTATATCGAGGCAATCAGCGCGTCGATCATCGAAAAGGAAATCGCAATCAGATAGACAAACAGCGCGGCGAGATACTTGCCCAGCACAATGGAAATTCTGGATATGGGCGCGGTGAGCAGGAGCTGATCCGTCTTCAGACGCTTGTCCTCGCTCAAAAGCCGCATGGTCAGAACCGGTACAAGAAACAGCACAACCGGGAAAAGCATGGAAAACAGGGTGGAGAAATCCGTGGTCGCGCCGTAGAGGTTATAGGTAAAAAAGTAATAGTTGGTAAAAAACGCCATGGCCGCGATGAGCACATAGCCCAGCGGCGTGAGAAAATATGCGCGGAATTCGCGCTTGAGAATCGCGTTCACGGTTCGCCCTCCTCCTGCGCTCGTTCCTCACCCACGAGGCGGAGGAAGACATCCTCCAATGTGGGCTCGCCGGCAAAGGTATTTAGAAGCGCAAGCCCCGCCTTGGACAGCGCGAAGAACACATCCTCGCGCAGATCTCGACCGGCCGCGCCTTCGATGATCAGATCCACCGCGTCTTCCTCGCGGGGCTGAAGCGGCGTCAGGCGCGCGCCGAGCGGTTCCAGCGCGCTCTGCACCGCATCCATCGTGCCGCGAACGCGCACGGAAAGGCGGTTGTTGGCCCGGCGAAGCCCGGTCAACGCATCGGGAGCGCCGTCGGCGATGATGTTCCCGCCGTGCAGCACCAACACGCGCGCACAGATGGCCTGAATTTCCTGCAGGATGTGCGAAGAGACGATGACAGTGCTTTCTTGCCCCACATCGCGAATTAACTTGCGAATCTCAATGATTTGGGAAGGGTCCAGGCCAACGGTCGGTTCGTCGAGAATCAACAGCTTGGGCTTGCCGATCAGCGCCTGCGCGAAGCCGACCCTCTGCCGATAGCCCTTGGAAAGATTGCGAATCAGGCGGGAACGCATGTGCGCGATACCCACGCGTTCGCAAATTTCTTCCAAATGCGATCTGCGCGCCGCGCGCTTTTTGGAATAGCCCTTCAGATCGCAGACAAAATCCAGATATTCGCCCACGCGCATTTCGCCGTAAAAGGCGAGTTGTTCGGGAAGATATCCCGTTACGCGCCGCGCGCGAAGAGGATCTTTCAGAATGTCGTGCCCGTCGATAACGATCGTCCCTCCGGTGGGACTGATGTAACCGGTAAGGATGTTCATGGTAGTGGACTTGCCCGCGCCGTTGAGCCCGAGCAAGCCCACGATTTCTCCGTCTGCCACGGAGAAATTCAATCCCCGGAGAACGACCTTGTCGCCATATCGCTTTTCCAAATCGCGAACTTCTATCAATGCGGTTTCTCCTTAAAATACTGCTTTAGAAGGGGAACAATTCCCGCAGACGCGCCGCGTCGGGTTTCTCGCCGTATTCGCAAATTTCCAGTGCTTCACAAAATTGCACTTGCCTGCCAGCCTCGCCGTACTTTTCCACCAATTGCGCCCGGTAGCGATCCGCGGTTTCCTGGCTGATGAGGAAATGCCGCGTCCCTTTGAGCCATTCAAAACGCTCTTCGTCTCCCTCCGGAACGGCGCCTTCCCCCAGGGTTTGACCCACCCAGGGAAGCCACTCGTACATCTGCGAGGTATATTGATGATACATCCGCAGCTTGCGCTCCATCGTCTGGTCGATGGAAAAGACCAAATCGGGCTCGAAGGGATAGGGCTTTTGAAAATCATCCTGCATGTAAAACACCGCGGGCATGGAACGCATCGCGGGCGTCAGGGGACAGACATTGGGAACCTGCACCAGAAAGGCGCTATCCTGCACGAGAACGGAGGTGTTGCGATGATCGGGATGATAGTCTGAAGGTCGGTGGGTAATGATGACATCGGGAGAGAAGCGCCGGATGGCCGCGATCATGGCGCGACGCTCGGGAAGGCCGGCGGTCAAAGAGCCGTCGTCAAAATCCAACATTTCATATTCCACGCCGGTCAGGGCGCTGACGCGGTCGGCCTCCTGCCGCCTGCGCGCGGCGATGGCTCCGCCCATCTGGATATGATGGCCGGAACAGCCATTGGTGGCAGTGAGGAAATGTACGCTATGCCCTAAGTCTACGAGTTTGAGCATGATGCCGCCAACGGATTCGCAATCATCCGGATGCGCGCCGATGACCATATACCTTGCCATGGTTTCACACTCCCACTTTTTTTCCATAGTAACACAACTGTTTTACAATGTCAATTAAAATTGCGCGAATCGGCAAATTATTTTTGCAGAATTATACATTTTAACTAGAAATATGTCAGAAACCTTCTT
>DVMU01000140.1 GCA_018714825.1 Candidatus Pullichristensenella excrementigallinarum | reverse complement strand
GAATAACCTTTCCCCGCTTAAAACATTGTCGGCGCGGCGAGTTGTTTCGGCAACGCGACCGCGCCGCAAGTACAAATCGGAACGGAGAAGGCGCAATGGCAATACTTAGAACGGAACATATCAGAAAGGATTTCCCCGGTTGCCGGGCGCTGGATGATATCAGCGTGCGCTTTGAAAGCCACAAGGTCCATGCGCTTCTGGGGAAAAACGGTTCCGGAAAGTCCACGTTGATCAAGATTTTCTCCGGAGCCCTTCGCCCGACGTCGGGCGCGTTTTATCTGGATGAGGAAAAGCTCTCTTTCGCCTTGCCGAGGGATGCTGTGGAATTCGGGATGGCGACGGTATATCAGGAGATGAGCATTATTTCCAGCCTCTCCGTCGCGGAAAACATCTATCTCGGGCGGCTTCCCAAGAGAGGAAAGGCCATCGATTGGAAGAAATTGAATCGCGATGCAGAGGAAATTCTCCAATCCATGAACGCGGATATCAATCCCGCCACTTTGGTGCGGGATCTCAATATCTGGCAGTGCCAGATTGTGGAAATCGCTAAGGCTTTGAGCAAATCTCCTCGGGTACTCATGCTCGATGAACCGACCTCTTCGCTTGCGCAGAACGAGGTGGACAAGCTCTTCCGCGCCCTTGAAGAAATCAAAAAGCGCGATGTGGTGATTCTCTATATCACGCACAAATTGCACGAAGTCCCCAAAATCGCCGATACGGTGACCGTTCTTCGAGACGGGAAATTGATCGGAACTTCCGAGATTGCCGAAATCGACAATTCCGGAATTCTCAGCATGATGTTTGGCAATGTGTCCATTCGTTCTCGGCCGACGGATGTCGTTCCGGGAGAAAAAACGGTGCTCGAAGTCAAGAATCTCTGCCGTCGCAATGCATTCGAGCAGGTCAGTTTTGCGCTGAAACAGGGAGAGGTTCTGGGAATTGCGGGAATGCTTGGTTCCGGACGTTCCGAGCTTTTAAGGAGCATCTTCGGCGTGGACAAATTTGATTCGGGGAAGATTTTCCTCAACGGCCAGGAAGTTACCGGGCGCATTACGCCCCGGCGCATGAAGTTCCGCGGCCTGGCGCTGACGCCGGAAGATCGCAAAAAGGAAGGCTTGGTGCTCACGCAATCGACGCTGGATAATCTCAGCTTTGCCAGCATCGACAAGTACGCCAAGGGCTGGAGGGTGGATAAAAAGGCCCGCCTGGCTGCTGCGAAAAAGCAGGTGGAGGAATTGCGCATCAAGGTGCCCAGCCTGGAAACCTTTACTTCGGCCATGTCGGGCGGAAATCAACAGAAAGTCGTCGTAGGCAATTGGCTGAGCAACGATCCCAGCATCATGATGTTTGACGAACCTTCGCGCGGCATTGATGTCAACGCCAAACAGCAGATCTTCGAAATTATCTGGGCACAGGCTCAGAAAGGAATCTCCACGATCTTTGTTTCCACGGAACTGGAAGAGCTTCTCGAGGTGTGTAATCGCATCCTCATCCTCCGCCATGGGCGCCTGATTGGGGAAGTACGTCCCGAGGAGACCGATATCGAGGGACTTTACCGCTTTTGCATGGAAGGAGCAGCGCAATGAACAAGCCATACGCCGGAAAAAGCGCGGGGCGCAGGATCGCGATGTTCGCGGTGGATCATGTCATCGAGATCTTGTTGATCCTGCTGGTTCTCATCATGTGGGCGTCCAATGATCGCTTCATGACGCTTGCAAACTGGCTGAGCATCCTCAAAAATCAATCGCTCAAGGGCATGATTGCCTTCGGCATGACGATGGTGATCGTCACCGGGCAGATCGATCTCTCGGTCGGCTCTACGGTGGCCTTCGCAGGGGCGATTGCCGCGTGGTGCAGCCGAAACCTAGTGGAAATGTGGGGAATCAGCTCTACTGCGGCCTGCGTCGTGGGCATCCTGCTGGCCCTTTTGGCTGCAGCTGCATTTGGGGCGCTTTTCGCCGTTTCCCAGCATAAACTCGCCATGCCCGCCTTCCTGGTCACGCTTGTGGGACAGTATGCCATGTTCGGCCTTGCAGGAATGATCTGTGGCGGCTATCCGATCGATAATGCCCTGCCCAATTGGCTATGCGATTTCGCGAGCGGAAGAATTTCGGGCATTCGGAGCCTGTCTTATCAGGCGATTTTGCTGCTGATCGTGTTCGGCGTGACGTTCTATATCATGGAATATACCACTACCGGGCGCAATCTCTACGCCACGGGAGGCAATCCCGAATCGGCGCGACTTTCGGGCATTGACGTGCTGCACAGCAAACTCGTGGCTTTTATCGCGATTCAACTGCTGGCCGCTGTGGCGGGAATTCTCCATTCCGGGCAGGTCAACAGCGCGTCTCACACCTACGGAAAAGGTTGGGAGGCGGACGCGATTATCGCCGCGGTCATTGGCGGAACTTCGATGGCCGGCGGCGTGGGCAAGATTTGGGGAACGTTCTGCGGCATTCTGTTCCTGGGCGTGGTGACCAACGGAATGACCATTTTGAATCTCTCCGTCTATATGCAGTATGTGGTGCAGGCGTTCTTGCTGTTCATCGCCGTGCTCATCAGCACCTATCGGGTTGCGGCCAAGAGCCATCTGGAAAGCTGAAAGGACGCGGGCGTGTCGGAGAAATTTTTGCGGCGCGCCTGCGCAGGAAGAGGAAGAAGGGCGTACATTATGGCGTTTATCCATTTAAACTATTATTCTGCTGCATTGAAATATCAGACGGATTTAAACCTCATCCTTCCCACGCCAGACGGCGATACGGATTTGATGGGTGAAAATCCCCCGGACTTTTTTGCCCGCGGACGGAAATATCAGGTGCTTTACCTTCTGCATGGAACCAGCGGGGATTGTTACGACTGGCTGCATAAAACCAACGCCGAGCGCCTGGCCCAGCAATATCGGCTGGCCATGGTTTTGCCCAGTTGCCAGAACAGCTTTTTTTGTGATATGGCTTGGGGACCGAGCTACTTGAAATTCCTGACACAGGAACTTCCGGAATTCATCACCAAGATGTTCCCAGTCAGCGTAAAGCGGGAGAATACGTTCATCGCGGGGCTCTCCATGGGCGGATATGGCGCCTGGCACGCGGCTTTGGCCGCGCCGGATCGCTTTGCGGCTGCCGCGAGCCTGTCCGGCGTCCTGGATTTTCCCAGAGGAGACATCATTGAGACGCATGTGCGGGAATTGCGCAGCGAGATATGGCCGTTCCGGGCCATCCTGGGGGAACGCGAGTTTTCCGAGATTGCCGACGACCCGAGTCTGTCCCTGCCTGCCAGAATCGCAGAACTCATCGAAGCCCAAAAGCCCCTCCCGAAACTGTTTATTACCGTTGGCACCGAGGATTTTACCTATCAGAGCAACCAACAGATCCGCGAAAAGCTGCGGAAGATGAATGTTCCCTGCGGCTATACCGAGGGGCCGGGAATACATGATTGGTTCTATTGGGGAGAACATCTGCGCGATGTCCTGGAATGGTTGCCCCTGCGCGGCGATACCGTGCCGGAAGCAGATTGAGCGCAAAATGCGAGGGGAATCAACCCTCGCATTTTTTTCGGATTTCCGCCTGAAGTGTGCGGGAGACGGGGAGAACGGTTCCGTCGGTCATGGTCAAGGTCTGCCCCTTTGCGGAGCGCACATACATCAGGTTGACCAGATGGCTCTTGTGAATGCGGCAGAAACCGTCTCCCAAGAGCTCTTCCGCCGCCAGAAGGCTCATGCGCGCCAGAAAACTTTCGCTATGTGTAAAAAAACGGCAATAAACGCGCTCTCCCTGCACGCGGACCAATTCGTAGTCAAACAGATAGTGGTAATTGCCGTTGATATCGTGCAGGGCCTTTTTTTTCGCCTGTTCTGCGCCTGTTCCTTGCTTTTTCCTCGAAAGAAAATTCCCGATATATTCGTAATATCCCATTGTGGGGGCTGTGCCCTGGGCGGAATCGCGATCTCCGGCAATGGAAACATGCATATAGAAGACCTTCAGTCCGTTTTCTTCTCCGCGAAGCATTAAGGTAAAGCGCGGATAGCTGGTAATGATTCCGCCGCCTTCCGGGTACATGGTACAAAAATAGCGCCCATACACCATGAACAAATTCGGAGCCAGGCGCAGGGGGTGATATTCCTCGCGGCTGAGCGTAATGGGGGAGGTGTCGTATTCCGAAGCGGCGGCTTGGATAAATTCCCGGATCCCGCGCGAGCGTTGGAATTCGAATGGGCCGGTCCAGATCATGTCTTCCGCAAAATATCGGATACAATCCCCGATGCGGCGGTCATGGTGTGCGCGCAGCATGGCCTGGCTGACGGAGACGGCGTCGTTTTCCGTATAATTCTTGCGCGCCATTTTGGTCCTCGCTTTCCTTGGGAAAAATGGTTTTGGGGGGAAAAACGATTCCCGGAGAGGATTCCGCAGATATTCCTTGCATGGTTCTCTTTTAAACGCCGGATTTCCTGCTTCAAGGCATGAAAGATTTTGCAAAAAAGAGATTTCCGGCGCGATTATGGCCCGTCCGCGCGATTTCCGATCGAGGAGAGGGCTCGATGCGGATCTTTCCTTTCTTGGAGGGAAGTGCTATAATGGAAGCGATTCAAAAGACAATTTGACAGGCGGTGAGCCGATGTACATAGCGGATTTGCACATTCACTCCAGATATTCCCGCGCCACGAGCCGGGATTTGGATGCGAGAAATCTGGATCTGTGGGCCCGGCGCAAGGGCGTGGGTCTGGTGGGAACCGGAGATTTTACGCATCCGGCGTGGCGAGAGGAATTGCGGGAAGCGCTGGAACCCTGCGGAGAGGGCGTATATCGCCTTCGGGAGGAACAAAGGCTGCCTTGCGAGGTGGAAACGGATGCGCCGCGCTTTGTGGTTTCAGGCGAGATCAGCACCATCTACAAGCAGGGCGACAGAACCCGTAAGGTGCACAGCGTCATCCTGTTGCCAAGCCTGGAGGACGCCGACGAGCTTTCCCGACGGCTCGAGGCTGTAGGAAACATCCGATCCGACGGAAGGCCGATCCTCGGCCTGTCCTGTCGGGATCTTTTGGAAATTACGCTAGAGGCGTGCCCGCAGGCGATCTTTATCCCGGCCCATATCTGGACGCCGCATTTTTCGCTCTTTGGGGCGTTTTCGGGATTCCATACGCTGGAGGAATGCTTTGGGGATCTATCGGGGCATATTTCCGCGTTGGAAACGGGCCTGTCTTCCGATCCTGCGATGAACCATCGCGTTTCGGCGCTGGATAAGTATACGCTCGTCTCCAATTCGGACGCTCACTCTCCGTCCAAACTCGCGCGCGAAGCGAATCTTTTGGAGGGCGAGAGAGACTTTTCCTCCCTTGCCCGCGCCCTTCAGACCGGAGAAGGCTTTCTGGGAACCATCGAGTTCTTTCCGGAAGAAGGGAAATACCATTTGGACGGGCATCGCAATTGCGGGATTTGTCTGGAACCCATAGAGACAATCCGGCTGGGCGGGCGCTGTCCGGTTTGCGGGAAGAAACTGACC
The DNA here is from genome assembly GCA_018714825.1 of Candidatus Pullichristensenella excrementigallinarum. Classification (GTDB taxonomy): domain Bacteria; phylum Bacillota; class Clostridia; order Christensenellales; family Aristaeellaceae; genus Pullichristensenella; species Pullichristensenella excrementigallinarum. The sequence continues at coordinate 3,621 of DVMU01000140.1, read as the reverse complement.
GTCGGCGTGATGCACCGGGTGGAGGAATTGGCCGATCGCCCCGAAGGCGCTTGCCCCGAGGGAGCAAAGCCCTTTGAGAGCTTGGCTCCCCTCAAGGAGGTCGTAGCGGCGTCCAGCGGCGCTTCCGTGACGGGCAAAAAGGTCGAGGCGGCCTATTGCGCGTTGTTGAAAGCATTGGGAAGCGAGTTGCATATTCTGCGCGAAACCTCTCCGGAAGAGATTGAACGGGTGGCCGGCCCGGGCGTCGCGGAAGGCATCCGGCGGCTGCGCGCGGGCAAGGTGCGGCGCGAGGCGGGGTATGACGGGGTTTACGGAACCATTTCTCTGTTCGAACCGGGAGAATTGGAGGTCTTTAAGGGGCAACTGATGATGGCAGGTTTGCCGCCTGTTGCGAAAAAAAGCAAAAAAGCACCTTTGACCGTGCCCGTTCCCGAAGCGCGGGAAGAAGCGCGAATCAAGGCGGAGGGCCTCAACCCCGAACAAAGGCAGGCCGTGGAAGCGGAGGATCGCTTTCTCGCCGTGATTGCCGGACCGGGAACGGGCAAGACGCGCACGCTGGTCGAGCGCATCGCCCATTTGCTGGAACAGGGCGCAAATCCCGGTGAAATCACCGCCGTTACCTTTACCAACCAGGCCGCGCGGGAAATGCAGGAACGCCTGGAGACGCGCCTGGGAGGGAAAAAGGCGATTCGCGGACTGCGCATCGGAACCTTTCACGCGATCGGCCTTTCCCTGCTGCCTCCAAAGGCGCTGTTGGGGAGGGAGGAAGCGCGCGAATTGGCGGCGGAGCTCGCCAAGCGGGAAGGGTGCGCCGCAGGAGAACTGCCGGAGAGGATTTCCCGAGCAAAGAACGGCCTGGATGGGGGCGTTTCCCAGGAAACCCTCCGGGACTATCAGGCCGCGCTGGAGGCTCTCGGTGCACGGGATCTGGACGATGTGCTTCTGGAAACTCTCGCGCTGGATTTACGGGGCAACGCGGGATTTCGGCATGTGCTGGTGGATGAATTTCAGGATATCAATCCGGTGCAGCGCCTTCTGGTGCGCAAGTTTGCCCAGGCGGGGGAGACGCTGTTCGTCATCGGCGATCCGGATCAATCGATCTATGGATTCCGCGGGGCGGACGCGGATTGTTTTTGTGCGTTGGAGCGGGATTTTCCCGAATTGCGCATTCTTGCGCTGCAAGAGAATTATCGATCGACGCCGGAGATTCTCGAAGCTGCCGAGAAAGTAATCTCCTGCAATCCGGGGCCGGAGCGCCGTCTCCGGGCGAACGGCCCTTCCGGACGTGAGGTGCGCATGTTGTTGGCGCCGGATGCCTTTTCGGAGGCCGTCTACATTGCCAAGGAAATTTCGCGCATGACCAGCGGATTGGACATGCTGGATGCTCGAACGCCAGAGGAAGGCGGGGGCCGCGCGTTTTCGGAAATCGCCGTGCTCGCGCGCACGCGTCGGCAACTGGACCTTCTGGAAAGCTGTTTGCGGCACGACGATATTCCCTGTGTGATTTCCGGAAGGGGAAACTTCTTATCTGACGAAAGATGCGTGGCTGTGCTCGCGTTTTTCCGCTCGCTTTTGTGTCCGGAAGACGCCGTATCGTTGAAGACGGCGCTGCGACTGGGCTTTAAGTGTCCGCCGGAGGAAATCGCGCGGGCGGAGGAGATTCATTTGCGATCGGCCTGGGAAGAAGTTGGCCCCATGGGCACGCTTGGCCTGTGGGCGCGGACGGTCCAAGCGTTTTTGCCGCGCGTCAAAAAGGAAAAGCCGCACAAGCTCTTTGCGGATTGGGCGGCGCGCTTTGGGGAAAGCGACGCGCTGAAAAAGCTGGCGGACGCATCGGTTTTTGACAAGCGCTTGGGGGAATTTTTGGAAAACCTGTCGCTGGGCGAGGAGGCGGACATTCGGCGCGCTTCCGGAAAGCAATATGCCTCCGGCGCGGTGCGCTTGATGACGCTGCACGCGGCCAAGGGGCTGGAATTTCCCGTGGTCTTTCTCGCGGGCATGAGCCGGGGACAATTGCCCTTGGAGCGGGAGGGAACGGAAACGGACCTCTTGGAGGAACGGAGGCTGCTCTTCGTGGGCATGACGCGTGCGCGGGAGGAATTGATCCTTACGGCCGGGGAACAGTGGTCTTCCTTTGAAAAGGAACTTCCCCGGGAGATTGCGCGAACGCGCATTTCGACAAGGAGCAAGGGCGAATGCGGAAAACAATTGAGCATGTTTTAGTTGCGGGTGGGAGGTGGAATCCCCGGAAGCGGTTTGCCCAAGAAAAAAGGCTACGGAATGCCTTTGAGAGACAAACCATAGCCTATATCTGAACGGATGCCGTCAAGCCGCTTCTTTGACTTCCTCTTGCGGGGGGTTCAGAACGCCCGCGCGACGCAGCCCGAATTTGGCAAGCACGGGTCCGATCAGTTCGTAAAGGACAGAGGAGGAGAGGATCAGCGTCATGAGCAGATCGGCTTCCGCCTCCGGTAGGATGCGATTTCCCAGCAGTGCCAGGCCGATGGCCACGCCCGCCTGTGGTGCGAGCGCAAAGCCAAGATAATCCCGAGTCTTGCGAGGTTCATGGGTGAGAAGGCATCCCAGCCAGGTTCCCGCGTATTTTCCGATAAGCCGAACCAGGAAATACACCACGCCCAGCAGGCCGAAGCTCTTGAGGGCGCCCACGTCCAGGTTCATGCCTGCGACAATGAAGAACAGGGACATCACGGGCGGGGAGAAAGAGTCCAATTGCTGGAAGAGTTCCGTGTCGTGCGCGAAATGCACGTAGCTGGCGCCAAAGGCCATGCAGGGGAGCAGGGGAGAAAGGTTGAGCGCCGCGCAGCCGCCGGAGATTCCCAGGAGGAAGGCGATGGTCAGGATCAGGCGGTTGTCGCTGCTGCGCTTGGGGGAAAGGAGCTTGCTCAGCAGGGGACCGCAGCCGAAACCGACCAACAACGCCAACACATTCAGCCCGGCCGGCAAAAGAGCGCATTCCACCGCGTTGCCACCCGTGGAAGAAAGGAAGGCGGTGGTGATGCTGAAGGCCATCAGGCAGACCACGTCATCCAATGCGATGATCTGCAGAAGCGTGGAGACAAAACTTCCGCGCGCGTGGTATTGGCGGATGGTCATCATCGTGCTGGCGGGAGCTGTCGCGGTGGCGATCGCGCCCAGAAGCAGGGACATCGGCCAGTCGATGGCAAAGAGGAAGCGCATGGACAGCGTCACCAGCACGCCGGCCAGGAGGGCTTCCCAAAGCGTGATCCACAGCCCGGAAAGGCCCATACCGCGCAACTCCTCCTTGCGGAAGAACTTGCCTACATTGAAGGCAATCATGGAAAGCGCGAAATCGCTGATAAAACTCATGCGCGCCACCATGTCTTCCCCAATCAGATTCAAGCAGCAGGGGCCGATCAGGATACCCGCCAGGATAAAGCCGCTCACGTTCGGCAAAGAGAGAATTTTGGTCAGTCTTGTGAGGAGGAACCCCGAAAAAAGAATGACGGACATGGAGAGCAACGCGATGGTTCCCGTACCGGAATTCGCGAAGATTGCGTTCAATTTGTCCACCTCCTATCCCTTGATCTCTTTAGCAGGATATGCTATATTATATCATGTTGATATGCGATGTAAACTTAT
>DVMU01000139.1 GCA_018714825.1 Candidatus Pullichristensenella excrementigallinarum | reverse complement strand
TTGATTAGTTTTTGATGAGCGGTTGGGCGTCCTTGAAAGCTGCAAGGCATTTCGGAGGAAAAAAATTAAGGATCCCCGCGAAGGATCAAACCTTTGCGGGAATCCAAAGTCCACGCAAAACCGGAAGGCGCAACATGCGCGAATTGCATTCGGGGAAACGCTTCCAGGCGCTCAGGGTTTGTTCATGAGGTTGACCAAAGATTTCTTGCAAAAATCGCACAGCTCTTCGGCGAATTCCGCGTCTGCAGATTCGGAGACGATGCGACAGACCGGCCTCTTTTCATCCGGGCAGATCCAGGCCCAACCGTTTTCCCGCAAAAGCCGGATGCCTCCTCCCAGCTCCGCCGCGTCTTCGGTTTCCGAAAGCGAGCGCAACACGCTTGCCCGCTCGCGCAGCGCCATATCGATTTCTACGCTCTTGCGATGCACGCGGGGCAGGGAGCGCCGAAAATCCTCGATGGTGCGGCCTGCCTGGGCCAGCGCGGAAAGGGCGGAAAGGGCAAAGTAAATCCCGTCGAATTGCAAGCGGAATTGCAGGGGGAATTCCCGGGAAAGCCGATCCATCCAGCGCGTCTGTTCGACGCTTTCAAACACGGCCTCGGCGGCGTAGGGCTTGCAGATCTCTTCGATCGCGCGCGTTGCCCAGACGGGCAAAAGCAGATGCTTTTCGCCCAGCTCCAATGCGGTCCAGGCGAGGAGAAGCTGATTCTCAGGATCCGAAAACGCGCCGTCCGCGCCGGAAAAGCGCGCGAATTCGCCGGTGTCCGAAAGCCAGATGCCGATCTCCTCTTCGGAGAGATCCATCATTTCCGGTTCCCATTCGCATCGCACGCGGATGCCTGCGCGCTGAAATGCGCGCTCAGCGAGGGTCAAAAGCTGGGGGTCGTCGGCATAGACGGCTGTGGGCGGGATACGCGTCCCCTCGGCATGAAATGCGGACGCCAGGGAAGAAATATAGGCAAGCTCTGTGCGACCGGCGGAGAATACCGGACGGGTAATTCCCGAAAACGGCCCGGAAAAATCCTGGCGCATCAAAAGGGTCTGCACGGCGCGCTGGCGGTTGCGGGTCAGCGGCGCGCCGCTTTGGGAAATGGGCGTAAGGCCCGAACCGCTGACCAGAGCCGCGCCGTCCGCCCCGTAGGTCGTCAATGCGTGTCGGAGTTGGGGAAGGGTACAGACGCCCGCATCGATCAACTGCACGCCCTGCGCCATCATTCCCGCCAGACAGGCGTGGAACAGGGCGGAAGAGACGGCGGAACGGGTGCGGGCCAGTAGGTACTCTCCGGGCTTGAGCGCCGCCGCGAGGGCTTGCGCAGCGCGCGAGGCTTGCGCAGGGTCGGTTAGCGGCAGTTCGCCGCCCACGAAACCGCGTTCTGCGCGGGAACCCCAGACCAGGTTGGCTTCCAGGCGCTCGCCGTCTTCGACCCGTTTGTGCGGCCAGACCTTGACGCCCGGGAGGAGTACCGACCGTTCGCCCAATTCCGCTCCCGTGCCCAGGACGCTTTCTTCATATGCCTGCGCGCCGGATGCCATCTTGGCGCCGGAACCGATGACGCACATGCGCGCCTGGGCATCCGCTTCCAGCACCGCTCCGGGAAGCAGGATGGCGCGCTTGAGGCTCGCGCCGCGATGCACGCGCGCGCCTTGACCGATTACCGAATATTGTCCCACCGTCGCCCCGGCATCTATGCGCGCGCCCGCGCCGATGTAGCAGGGAGACTCCACGTGTGCATCCTCATGCACGAACGCGCCTTTCTGCACGCCGCTCGGAAATTCGAGGGAAAGTTCTCCGCAGAGGACTTCCTGGCTACAACGCAGATAGGCGCCGGTATCCCCGATATCGCACCAATACCCCTCCAGCGGCAGGGCGAATACGCGCGCTCCTTCCCGGACCAATTGCGGAAACAGCTCGCTGCCGAAATCGCAGGGCTTTCCCTCCGGAATGCGGCGCAGAATTTCCGGATCGAGGATATAGATGCCGGTGTTGACGGTATCGGAAATCACGTCTCCCATGCCGGGCTTTTCCAGGAAGCTGCGGACGCGGCCATCCGCGCCCGTGACGACCACGCCGTATTCCAACGGATTTTCCACGCGCTTGAGGATCATCGTGGCAAGCGCGCGGTTTTTTTGATGGAATTCCAGCGCCTGGGTCAGATCCAGATCCGTCACGCCGTCCCCGGAAAGGACGCAAAAAGTTTCGTCCAGGAATTCGGCCGCCTGCTTGACGCCTCCAGCCGTCCCCAAGGGAACGCGCTCGGTAAAATAGCGCAGGGAAATTCCCCAGTTTTCGCCATTGCCGAAATGGTCCACAATCGCGTCGGGGAGATATCCGAGCGTCACGGCGGCCTCCTGAATGCCGTGACGGCGGATGAGCGCAAGGGCATATTCCATTACCGGCCGATCCAACAGCCGCATCATGGGCTTTGGACAGTCGCAGGTCAGGGGCCGAAGCCGCGAACCCTCTCCGCCCGCCATGATGATTGCCTTCATGAAAATTCCTCCACAACTGCATTGTCGGAAATTCCGCGTGCCGCCGCCCGGCGCGAGGGGATCGCGCTTTGCGAACGACAAAAAAGAATACCGCATGATTTATCTATGCGATATTCTCTCCGATAGCACGAAAGTTCATACACGTAGGAAAATTTTCATGCCGTTTTCTTCATAAATTGGGAAGAACGGGGGAAGGAGCGTGTCAAAGAATGTAGTTTTTTACATCCATGGACTGAATTTCTTCCTGCAATTGCGTCTTGACATATTCCGCGTCTACCGTCACATTCACTTCGGGCGCGTCTCCACCGCCCGCATTGAAGGCGATGTCGTTGAGGATCATTTCCAAGAGCGTATGCAGCCTGCGCGCGCCGATGTTTTCGGAGGTTTCATTGGCCTGCCAGGCGAAATCGGCAATGGCGTCCAGCGCGGAATCGTCGAATTCGAGGGAGACGTTGTCCACCTTCAAAAGCATCTGATACTGCCGGATCAGCGCGTTTTCCGGCTGCGTGAGGATGCGGCGGTAATCCTCTTTGCAGAGGGGCTTGAGATGCACGCGCACCGGGAAACGTCCCTGCAATTCGGGGATCAGATCCGAGATCTTGGAGACATGGAACGCGCCGGCGGCGATAAAGAGCATGTGATCCGTCCGCACGGGGCCGTACTTGGTATTGACCGTAGACCCCTCGACAATGGGCAGAATATCGCGCTGCACGCCCTCGCGGGAGACATCCGGACCGCCCGACGATCCGCCCCGCCCAGCGACCTTGTCGATCTCGTCGAGGAAGACGATGCCGTGCTGTTCGGCGCGATCGATGGCTTCGGAATAGACCGCGTCCATGTCGATCAGATTCTGCTCTTCCTCGGCGATGAGAATGCGCCGGGCTTCGCGAACCTCCACCTTGCGCAATTTTGTGCGCTTGGGAAGAATGGTGCCGAGCATGTCGTTCATGTTCATGTCGGTTCCGGGAATTTCGCTGCGGGGAACCGTCTCTTCCACTTCAACTTCCACCTGCACATGCTCCAATTCGCCGCGGCGCAATTGCTCGAGCACATCCGAACGGCGCACGGAGAGCTTCTCTCGCTCCTCCGGAGGCAATTCGGGTTCGCGGGGCTTGTTCCCGAGCAGGATATCCAGCGGATTGGCCTTCTTCTTTACGGGCTTGACGATCAGATCCGCCAGGCGTTCTTCGGCCAATTGCTCGGCGCGCTGGTGAACGCGCGCGGTGTGCTGTTCCTTGACAAGCCGGATCGACGCCTCCAGAAGGTCGCGCACGATGGATTCCACGTCGCGCCCCACATAGCCCACTTCGGTAAACTTGGTCGCTTCCACCTTGACAAACGGCGCGTCCACGAGCTTGGCGAGCCTGCGGGCGATTTCGGTCTTGCCCACGCCCGTGGGGCCGACCATGAGAATGTTCTTGGGAGTCACTTCCTCGCGGATCTCCGGAGGAAGCTGGGCGCGGCGATAGCGGTTGCGAAGCGCCACGGCGACCGCGCGCTTGGCCTCGTCCTGGCCGACAATATAGCGATCGAGCTCGCGCACGATCTCTCTGGGGGTCAACTGCATCATATTCTGGCTCCTTTATACGGTCTCAACGAGGATGTTTCCGTTCGTAAATACGCAGATGTCCGAGGCGATTTTCAGCGCCCGACGCGCGATTTCCGGGGCGGGAAGCGAGGTGTTTTCCATCAGCGCGCGCGCTGCGGCCAAGGCGTAGTTGCCGCCGGAACCAATGGCCAATACGCCGTCGTCCGGCTCGATGACTTCGCCGGTGCCGCTGATCAGCAACAGGTTTTCCCGATCCGCGGCGAGCAAAAGCGCCTCCAATTTGCGCATCGCCTTATCCATGCGCCAGTCCTGCGCCAATTCCACGGCCGCGCGCGGAAGGTTCCCGGAATACTGCGTGAGCTTTTCCTCGAATTTTTCCGAAAGCGCGAACGCGTCCGCCACCGCGCCCGCAAAGCCGATCACGACCTGGCCGTTGTAGATGCGGCGCACCTTTTTCGCGGTGGCCTTCAACACCGTCTGCTGTCCCATGGTGACCTGCCCGTCGCCGGCGATGGCGCACACGCCGTCGCGCTTGACCGCGCAGATCGTGGTTCCTCGAAACAAGGCTTGTTCCATCGTTTAATCCCTCAATTCATATCGGTCGATCACTTGTTCCAGCGTTTCCAGCGCGCGTTCGGAGAGTTTCAGATACCGATTTCGCTTTCCCTTGACGCGCGCGTCCAGTTTGTCCAGAATGCCGAAATTGGCGTTCATGGGCTGAAAATCGGCGCAGCGGGTACGAACATGGCGCTCCAACGCGCCCAGAACGGTTTGCGCCGTAAAATCCGGTTCTTCCAGGCCACGCAGTGCCCGGGCAAGGCCGATGGCCGCGACGATTCCGCTCGCGGCGGATTCCATGTATCCCTCCACCCCCGTCAATTGTCCGGCAAAGCGGATCAGGGGATTGTCCTTCCAGGCGAAATTCTTTCCCAGCACATCCGGGGAATTCAAATAGGTGTTGCGGTGCATGACCCCGTAGCGCGCAAATTCCGCGTTTTCCAGGCCGGGAATCATGGAAAACACGCGCTTTTGTTCGCCCCATTTCAGGCGGGTCTGAAAACCTACGAGATTATAGAGGGTGCCCTGCGCGTTTTCCTGGCGCAACTGCACCACGGCCCAGGGTTCCTTCCCGGTGCGCGGATCGATCAGCCCCACGGGCTTGAGCGGCCCGAACGCCAGGGTCTGCCGGCCGCGCGCGGCGAGAATCTCCACCGCCAGACAGCCTTCAAACACGAGCTTTTTTTCAAACGCGTGGACCGGGGCCAATTCGGCGGAGATAAGCGCGTCGTAAAAGGAATTGTATTCCTCTTCGGACATCGGACAATTCAGATAATCCGCGCCGCGATCGTAGCGCGAGGCGCGAAAGACCTTTTCCATATCGATCGATTCGGCGGTGACGATCGGCGCGGCGGCATCGAAGAAATGCAGCGCCTTCATGCCCGGAAGATCCGTGAGCGCCTGGGTAAGCGCCGGATCGGTCAGGGGACCGGTGGCGAGGATCGCGGGGGCCTCCGGAATTTCCGAAACGAGCCGCTCTTCGAATTGCACCAGCGCATGTTCCTTCAAACTGCGCGTGACATATTCGGAAAACGCCTCGCGATCCACGGCCAAAGCGCCGCCGGCCGGCACGCGCGTGGCCTCCGCCGCGCGCAAAACCAGGGAATTCAGACGGCGCATCTCCTCTTTCAAAAGGCCCGAGGCATTGGTCAGCTCCATCGCCTTCAGGGAATTGGAACAGACCAATTCCGCAAACCCCGCGTGCGTATGCGCGGGAGAGGTCTTGCCCGGCTTCATGTCCAGGAGCAATACCGGGATGCCGCGCGAAGCCAGTTGCCATGCGGCCTCCGACCCCGCGAGCCCCGCGCCGACAACCGTTACCCTATTCGTCATTGTTCTCTCCCGATTCGACCTCCACGCGATGGCGGCAGGTTTCGTTGACGCAGACATGGAAGTGCGTGTCCTTTGCGCCGCGCTTGTAGACCATGTGGGAACCGCAGACGGGGCAGAGCTGCTTGACCGGCCGATCCCAGGAGACAAAGTCGCATTCCGGATACCGCTCGCAGCCGTAGAACTTGCGCCCCTTGCGGCTGATGCGCTCGAGCAACTGCGCTCCGCACTTGGGGCAGGGAACGTCGATGTTCTTGGGCAGCGCCAGCGTGTGTCGGCAGGCGGGGAAGTTGGGGCAGGCAAGGAACTTGCCGTATCGGCTCATCTTGTAGACCATCATGGCGCCGCACTTTTCGCAGGGGACGTCCGACACCTGATCCTCAATGGAGATCTTTTCGATGCTTGCTTCCGCCTTTTTCAGCGCTTCGGCAAAGGGACCGTAGAATTCGGAAACGACTCCGTGCCATTCGACCTTTCCGGTCTCCACCTCGTCGAGCTTTTCCTCCATGCCCGCGGTGAACTGAATGTCCACGATGTCGGGGAAGTTCTTGCACATCAGATCATTGACGATCTTGCCCAATTCCGTGGGAATCAGGCGCTTGTTTTCACGCGCCACATAGCCGCGCGCGATGATCGTGGAAATGGTCGGCGCGTAGGTCGAGGGACGGCCGATGCCCTTTTCCTCCAGCGCCCGCACCAAGGACGCCTCGGTATACCTTGGCGGCGGCTGGGTAAATTTCTGTTCGCCGTCCAAATCGAGCAATTCCGCGGGCATTCCTTCCTCCAAATCGGGAAGCTGCATGTCCTTTTCCTCAACCTGGTCGTCGAGGACTTCTTCGTAAACCGCGGTAAATCCCGCAAATTTGAGCTTTTGCCCGCTGAGATGGAAGACCGGCCCGCTATCTGAAGCAATATCAGCAGCAAGCGTATCGAACACGGCAGGGGTCATCTGGCTGGAGACAAAGCGATCGTAGATCAGGCGATAGAGCCGGAACTGATCGCGCGTAAGAGAAGATTTGACCGATTCCGGCGTACGAGAAATGGCGGTGGGGCGGATAGCTTCATGCGCATCCTGTGCGGATTTCCGGGATTTATAGATGTTGGGTTCCTCGGGAAGGAAGGGTTTGCCGTAAGTCGAAAGGATCATTTCCCGCACGGCGGCCATGGCTTCATCCG
>DVMU01000138.1 GCA_018714825.1 Candidatus Pullichristensenella excrementigallinarum | reverse complement strand
AGCAGCTGGGTGCGAAATACTCCATTGCGCGCATCCGGGATCCCGAATATACCGAAGGGCTGACCATGTTACTGGACAAATTGGATATCGATCAGGTTATCAATCCCGAGCGTGCCACAGCGCAGGAAATCTCACGGCTATTGCGCCTTCCCTTTGCGATCAATATCGAAAGTTTTGCTCACGGTCGGGTGGAAATGGTAGAATTTCGCGTAGACGAAGGGGATCAAATTACAGGAGTTCCGCTTTCAAAATTGCATGGAAAATTTCCCCATGTTCAATTTACCGCCGTGCAACGCGATGGCGAAGCCATCATTCCCGACGGTTCCTTTCAAATCCGCGCAAATGATCGTGTATATGTAACTGGCGATCGAGAAAGCGTCTCCAAATTCTTTAAACTTTTGGGCAAGGATACGCAGCGCGTCAAAAGTGCCGTGCTGATCGGAGGAGGTCACATCTCCTATTATTTGGCAAAGATCATTGCCGGAATGGGTATTAAACTGCGTATTGTAGAAATCAATGAAGAAAAATGCCGTGCGCTCTCTGAAAGGTTAGACGATGTCGTTATTCTGCACGGAGATGGAACCGATCAGGAATTGCTTGACAGCGAGGATGTCGCCGAGTGCGGCGCACTGATTTGTCTGACGGATCGTGACGAGGAGAACCTCATCACCGGGCTTTACGGGGTGCGGGTTGGCATCCGCAAGGTCGTTGTCAAGGTCAATCGCCTGAACACCTTCGACATGTTGGGAGATATCGGCATTGACAGCGTGGTCAGCCCGAAACTCACCACCGCACATGAAATTCTGCGCTCCGTACGCGCCCTCTCGCAATCGCAGAAATCTTCGGTGATTGAAAAGGTATATGGCATCCTCGGCGGCAAGGTCGAGGCCAGCGAATTTACCGCGCTTGAAGGCGCGCCGTATCTGAGTATCCCCCTTTCCAAGCTCAAGATCAAAAAGGGCGTTTTGGTCAGCCTTCTGGTACGTAATCGCCGCTGTATCATTCCCTTTGGTGGGGATTCGATTCTCAAAGGGGATTCAGTGATTCTGGTTGCCCGCGCCGGAGAAGTCGTCAACCTGGAAGACGCCTTTGATACGGAGGGGCTCCGATGAATTTACGGCTTGTATTGAGTCTGATCGGTTCCGTGTCGGTCGTAGAAGGTGCTCTGATGGCAATCCCTCTGGCAGTTTCTTTGATCTACTACGGCGAGGATTGGAAAGCCTTTGTCTTTGCCATCGCGCTATGCGTGATTGTCGGTTTCGCGCTCAAATCCATCCGTCCCCGGAACGAACGCCTGCGGGCGCGCGAAGGTTTTGCCGTGGTGGCGCTGAGTTGGATCCTGGTTTCCGCGCTGGGCGCATTGCCCTTTTTCTTTTCCGGCGCGATTCCCAATTATGTCGATTGCTTTTTTGAAACGGTTTCCGGTTTCACCACAACGGGCGCGACCATTCTCTCCGATGTGGAGGCCCTGCCCCGGGGGCTGCTCTTCTGGCGCAGCCTGACCCACTGGGCGGGAGGCATGGGTGTCCTGGTTCTGTCTCTTGCACTGTTTCCCAAGATGGGCGCGCGTTCCATTCACATCATGCGCGCCGAGTCGCCCGGCCCGAGCACGGACAAATTGGTGCCGCGCGTGAAAAACACCGCCAAGATTCTCTATCAAATTTACGTGGCCCTGTCGGTTACGATGGTCATCTGCCTTCTGTTGTGCGGCTTGGATTTGTTTGACTCGCTGGTACATACCTTCGGCGCAGCCGGAACAGGCGGCTTTTCTTCGTACAATTTGAGCGTGGCGCATTTTGCCAACCCCGCGGCGGAAATCGTAATCGGCGTCTTTATGGCGTTGTTCGGCATCAATTTTTCGCTCTATTTTTTCCTTCTGCATCGGAATTTCCGCGCCGTCGCCAAAAGCGGAGAATTGCGCCTGTATCTCGGCTTGCTTTTGGGATCCTCTCTGTTAATTGCACTCAACGCGCAAGGTCTCTTTTCGAACTTCGGCGAGGCGCTGCGGCATTCCTTCTTCCAAGTCTCGTCGATCATGACCACTACGGGCTACTCTTCTCATAACTTCGACCTCTGGCCGCAATTTGCCCGCATTCTTCTGGTGGTGTTGATGCTCATCGGCAGTTGCGCGGGTTCCACGGGAGGCGGCGTAAAGGTCGTGCGGCTGGAAATCCTCTTAAAGAGTCTGTGGCGCGACATCCGCCAAAGCGTGCATCCCCAGCAGGTGGATGTCGTCAAGCTCGATGGTCGGCCGATTGAGGAAAAGACCGTCTCTTCGGTACAGGGTTTCTTCTTCGCCTATATCACGGTGCTTGTGGGAGCAACTCTCATCGTCGCGCTGGACAACTATAGCTTTGAGACTTCTTTAACCGCCGTGGTCGCGACCCTTTCCAACATCGGTCCGGGCCTGGATCTGGTGGGCGCGGTGGGCAATTACGGCATGTTTTCTCCCCTGAGCAAAATCGTTCTGTCCTTTGTCATGTTGATCGGTCGATTGGAAGTCTTCCCCATTCTGATGCTGTTTGTCCCCTCAGCCTGGAAAAAATAAGGCCCAGTTTTCATCGGTACGTTGCGCGGCTTCGGCCGCGCAATCTTTTTGGAAATGCCCCAGTTTCTCTCCTTTCCGATCCCAATTTCCGAATCGGATCTGCCACCAATCCCCAAGAAAATGTAGCCTGCTATGAATTTTAACCTGCCCTTCGCCGCACGGTTGCAATCCATGTTTATAATAGTAGAAATAGAAATAGGGCATAAGGGGTACAAATGATACGCATCGGCTTGGATATCGGTTCGACAACCATGAAGGTCGTCGCGCTCTCGGAAGAGAATCGCATTCTCCATTCGCGCTACAATCGCCATCTCTCCCGTATTGAGGATATGGCACTGGAGCAGTTGGAAGAAATCTTCCGCCTTTTTCCCGGGGAGCGTTTTTCTCTGGCGCTGTCCGGATCGGCGGGCATGGGCTTGGCCGAAGACGCAGCCATTCCCTTTGTACAGGAGGTTTATGCCACCAATCTGTCCGTAAAGGCCTTTATTCCCGGGACCGACACGGTCATCGAGCTCGGTGGGGAAGACGCCAAAATCCTCTTTCTGTCCGGTGGAATGGAAGTGCGCATGAACGGAACCTGCGCGGGCGGAACCGGCGCCTTCATCGATCAGATGGCGGCTTTGATGAATGTGGAGGCGGATCAACTGGAATCGCTTTCCCAAAAGCACGAACGCACCTACGCGGTGGCCTCGCGCTGCGGCGTGTTTGCCAAGAGCGATATCCAGCCGCTTCTCAACCAGGGCGCCCGCAAGGAGGACGTCGCGCGCTCTATCTTTGAGGCCGTAGTCAATCAGACCATCGCGGGGCTCGCGCAAGGGCGCAGGATCGAGGGAAATGTGGCCTATCTGGGCGGACCGCTCACCTTCTTCAGCGAATTGCGGGATTGCTTTAATCAGGCGCTGCATCTTCAGGGCGTCTGTCCGGAAAATTCCCTGTTCTTTGTCGCGCTGGGCGCGGCGCTCTATGCGGGAACAGAGGAAATTCAGCCCGAGGAAGTCCTGCAGAGGATTCGTCTGCGGCAACATACCGGCGGGTACGCGAGCGTAAAGCCCCTGTTTGAAAGCCAGGAAGAATACGAGGCTTTCTGTCGCCGCCACGCAGCCGGAACCGTGGAAACCAACAATGCCCCCGGATACGCTGGTCGAGCCTATATCGGCATCGACGCGGGATCGACCACGGTCAAGGCCGTGGCCGTGGATGACCAGGCGCGCATCCTCAAAAGCGCGTATCTTCCCAACGGCGGCAATCCCATCCCGCCGGTAAAGCGCTTCCTGGAGGAATTCTATCGGGAATATCCCTCGGCCACGCTCGCGGGCGCGTATGCCACGGGCTACGGCGAACAGCTCATCCGCGCGGCCTTCCGGCTGGATGGCGGCGTGGTGGAAACCGTCGCGCACTTTACCGCGGCCAAGCAATTTCTCCCGGAGGTCGATTTCATCATCGATATCGGCGGGCAGGACATCAAGTGCTTCCGCATTCGCGACGGTGCGATCGATGATTTGTTCCTCAACGAAGCCTGCTCTTCGGGCTGCGGTTCCTTTTTGCAGGCGTTTGCCACCACCTGGGGATTGTCCGTGGAAGAATTTGCCAAAAAGGGCCTGTTTGCCCCGAGACCCGTGGACATGGGCTCTCGCTGCACGGTATTTATGAATTCCTCGGTCAAGCAGGCGCAAAAGGACGGAGCTTCGCTGGAAAACATCTCCGCCGGGCTTTCGATCAGCGTGGTAAAAAACGCGCTGTACAAGGTCATCCGCACCTCCGATGCCAAAGCGCTGGGAAAACACATCGTGGTGCAGGGCGGCACTTTTTTAAACGACGCCGTGCTCAGGGCCTTTGAACGTGAAATCGACGCGAACGTAGTCCGCCCCAATATCGCCGGGCTGATGGGCGCTTACGGCGCCGCCCTGTGCGCGCGCGGCAAGCAAAACAGCTCGACTCTGCGCGCGGAGGAACTCGCGGTCTTTCAACATCAAACCTCGCAGACCCGCTGCAAGGGTTGCCAGAACCACTGCCTTCTCACGATCAACCGCTTTGATTCCGGCCGCTCCTATATCAGTGGAAATCGCTGCGAGCGTCCCGAAGGCGCGAAGAAAAACACGCTTCCCAATCAGTTTTCGCAAAAGCGCCAATGGCTTGCGGAAATTGCCCGGGAACCTGTCTCTGGCGCGTTCCGGGGAAAGATCGGCCTGCCCTTGGGGCTAAATCTCTACGAGATGCTCCCCTTCTGGCACGCTCTGTTTTCAAAATTGGGCTTTGAAGTGGTCGTCTCTCCGGAATCCACGCGCAAGACGTACCTCGAGGGGCAGCACACCATTCCTTCGGATACGGTCTGTTATCCCGCCAAGCTGATGCACGGGCATGTGGAATGGTTGATCCGCCAGGGTGTGGACGCCATCTTCTATCCCTGTCTGACCTACAATTTCGACGAGCACCGCGGCGACAACCATTACAATTGTCCGGTAGTCGCCTATTATCCGGAGGTCTTGCGGCTGAACGTTCCGGAGCTGAAGTCCGTGCGCTTTATCTCGGACTATCTCGGCCCGCACCGGCCCCGGGAATTCCGGCACAAGATGTACAATCTGCTCAACCGGCATTTCCCCGGAATTGACCGCAAAGAAGTAGACGAGGCGGTGAACTTCGCCTATCGGCAGTACGGGCAATATATGGATCGCGTGCGCGCGCGCGGCGAAGAAATCCTCCGAGAATCCATGGCGCAAAATCGCCCCGTCATCGTGTTGGCGGGCCGCCCCTATCACATCGATCCGGAAGTCAGCCACGGCATCGAGGATCTGATCACCTCCATGGGCGCGGCCGTGGTCACGGAGGACGCGGTCTGCCATCTCGCGAGCAAGGTGGAAACGAAAGTCCTCAATCAGTGGACCTATCATTCCCGCCTGTACGCGGCGGCGAAGTTTGTCGCCGAGAATCCCTACAAGCGCCTCAACCTGGTGCAGCTGGTCTCCTTCGGCTGCGGCGTGGACGCCATCACCACCGACGAGGTGCGCAGGATTTTGCATGAGCGCGGAAAGCTCTATACGCAGATCAAGATCGATGAGATTACCAACCTGGGCGCGGTGCGCATTCGGCTTCGCAGCCTGTTCGCCGCGTTGGGACAGGAGGAAACGCATGGCTAAGAAGGACGGTTATACCCGCAAGGAGCAAAAGCAGTTTACCATTCTCGCGCCGGATATGCTGCCGGTGCACTTTACCCTCGTCTGCCGGCTTCTCGCGCTGTACGGCTATCATGTGGAGCTTCTCAAAAACGACGGCCGCCAGGTCGTGGACGAGGGCCTTAAATACGTCCACAACGACACCTGCTATCCCGCGCTGCTGGTCATCGGACAGTTCATCGACGCGCTGAATAGCGGAAAATACGATCTCCAAAAAACCGCTCTGATGATCACCCAGACCGGCGGCGGCTGCCGGGCCTCCAACTACATTCACCTGCTGCGCAAAGCCCTGGACAAGGCCGGATACGGCAACATTCCGGTATTTTCCATCAACCTTTCGGGTTTGGAAAAGGGTTCCAAGCTGCACATGTCGCCCCCGATGCTGGTCAAGGCCGTCTATATGCTCCTGTACGGCGATTTGCTCATGTTGCTCAAAAACCAGGTCGAGCCCTATGAAATCCAATCCGGAGCGGCGCGCGAATTGGTAGATCGCTGGACCCGCAAGCTCGTGGAAAAGACGCGCGATCCGCGTCAGCTCACCGTTTCGGCCGTGCGAAAGAATCTTTGCGCAATTGTGCGGGATTTCGCCGCGATTCCGCGGGAAAATGTGGAAAAGACACGGGTCGGCATCGTGGGCGAGATCTATGTGAAGTACTCCGCCATGGCCAACAACCATCTTGAAGAATTCCTGCTCAGTCAGGGTTGCGAAGTGGTCGTGCCCGGGGTGTTGGGATTCCTCGGCTATTGCGTGGATTGCCAGATCTCGGATATTGAGCTCTATGGCGGCAGCCGCTTGCGGCGTCGGGTGTTGGAATTTGCGCTGCGCGTGATCGCCCGGGCGGAACAGGGCATGATCCGCGCCATCCAAGAGGAAAGCGACTTTCACGCTCCCGGCACGCACTTTGAAACCCGTGAGGGATTGCATGGAATGATCGGGCTGGGATGCAAGATGGGCGAGGGCTGGCTGCTGACCGCGGAGATGATCGAATTGATCGAGCGCGGCATCCACAACATTATCTGCGCACAGCCCTTTGGATGCCTGCCCAACCACATCGCCGGCAAGGGAACCATTCGCGCGCTGCGCGAACGTTTTCCTGAGGCCAACATTGTCCCCATCGATTACGATCCGGGCGCCACGCGCGTCAATCAGGAAAACCGGATCAAGCTGATGCTCGCCGTCAGCCGCGATAAAACCATATCCAAGGGCGCGTAATTCGTCAAGGCCTTCCGGGGCGCCTCCTGCTGCCAAAACTTCAGCTGCGGGAGGCCTTTTTGCGGCTTCAACCCAGTCCTTCTCTCCCCGTAGTCCCATTCCCGAAATCTCTAACAGCATCATCGCTACCGTCAAAGAATGCTCTATGAAAAAATCTTCCGGGGCGCTTTACAGCGTCACCCGGAAGACAATTTCCCCCTCGTTCGGGCAAGAGGCGGAAATTTTTCCCTTGTTGGCAAGAACGATTTCCTGCGCAATGGCCAAGCCAATTCCATAGCTGCCGCTTTCTCGTGCACGGGAGGTATCCGCGCGATAGAAACGGTCGAACAGCCGTGGAAGCGCTTCCGGAGCGATGGGCTCACAGGGATTCTGTACTTCCAAAAGAAGGCCGTGCTTCTTTTTATGTAGGCGCAGGGAGATTTCCGCTTCCTTGGTCGCATATTTGACCGCGTTGTCCATCAGAATCGACACCAGCCTGCGCAGCTGCGTCTCATCGCCGCAATAGAAAATCTCCGGTTCTACGGAAATCCTCAGCGTTTTTCCCTGCGCCTCGGCCATGGTGCGGAAAGCGGAAGCCGTGTCCAGCACGGCGTCCGAGAGGCAAAACAACTCGACTTGGCGGCTTAATCCGCTTTCCACCTGGGAAAGCGAGAGCAGTTCGCCCACGAGCTTGTCCAGCCTGCGGGTCTGGTTCTGGATGCTGTCCACCCATTCGTTTTCCCCCACCGTCATGCGCAAGACGGCGGCGTTCGCGCTGAGAATGGTCAGAGGCGTCTTGATCTCGTGTCCTGCGTCGGCAATGAACTGCTTTTGCCGTTCCAGGTTTTGGACAATGGGCCGGATCGCGCGCTTGGAAAAGAAAAACACCATGACAAACATCGCGGCCAGACAAAAGACCGCTACAAACGCGGATGCGCCGGCCAACTGACGCGCGGTGGTAATTTCATCGGCCATGTCCAAAAATCCCACATAGATCTGCCCGTCGCTTTCCTGCACCAAAAAGCGATAGATTCCGACAAAGCCCCGCTCGCGCCCTGTCTCAAGCGCCTGCTGCGCGCACTCCAGCGCGCCCTGTTCGTCAATGGCGGCGATGCGGTCGATGCGCACTTCTTCCACCTCGCCCTCGGCCGTATAGCGCACCGAAAAGCAGCGCGTCTTAAAGGCGGTTTCCTGATTGCGCATAAAATCCGGACGGGCCGTGGAGAGCGCGTGCTCCTCCGGTCGAGGAAATTCCCCTCCGTGCTCTGCAAGGAATTCCAACAAATCGTCCGCGCGCAGATTCATTTGCTGCCAACTGGTGATATTGATAAATCCTATGACCACGGCCAGAATCACCAGCAGCGAAGCCATGGCGATGCCAACAAACCGCCTGCGCAGCCTGCGAATCATCTCTTTCCCTCCAGCGAATAGCCGACGCCCCGATGGGCGCAAATTTCCACATCCGCCCCGAGGGCGTTGAGCTTTTTGCGCAGCGCGGAAATGTTGACCCAAACCACATTGATCTCCGCCTCCGCATCGTATCCCCAAATTCTGGAAAGGAATTGCTCGGTGGAGAACACGGCCCCGGGATGCATCAGGAGCATTTCCAGCATCTGAAATTCCCGATTTCCCAGGCGGAAAGATTTCTCTCCCGGTCCAATGAGTTCAAAGGTAGCTTTGTTCAGGCGGATATTTCCCAGTTCCAGCACGCTGTGCGTGTATTCCGCGCGGCGGCGCGTGAGCGCGCGCACGCGGGCAAGAAGCTCCTCCACCTCAAACGGCTTGGTCAGGTAATCGTCCGCTCCCCTGTCCAAGCCCTCAACCTTATCCATCGTCTGGGTTCGAGCCGTCAACATGAGAACCGGCGTGCCCTTGCCCGCCCGCCGCAGTTTCTCCACCACTTGAAAGCCGTCCAATTTGGGCATCATTACATCCAAAACGATCCCGTCGTATTCGCCGACCAGCGCGTACTCCAGCGCCTCCTGTCCGTCATAGACCGCGTCCACGGAAAAATGGCTGTGCTCCAAAATCGCCGTCAGCGCGCGGGAGAGTTCCCGCTCGTCCTCAGCCAGAAGAAGCCGCATACCTCTCCCTCGCTTTCGTTTTTGCTTCTGAGTATACAACCGCTTCCTAAAGTCAACCTAAAATCAAGGTTCCTTTATCTATCCTTGCGGAACCAGTTTGGGCTGCGCCGCCGGCGCCATGCGCGTCTGCGCCTCCCGAATCAGGCAATACTGCTTGAGAGAAAAGTGCTTTACCAGAATCCGATACACCTCGAATCCGAAGCGGCGGTAAAATTCCAAATTTCTGGCATTGTGCGTCTCCAGAGAGAGCATTCTCCCGTGGCTCTGCGCGTATTCAATCACCGCGTCCATCAAAATCTGCGCGATTCCGTGGTGTTGCGAGTGCGGATCCACCGCCAAATATACGATGTGTATCCGCTGATTCTCACCCAAATCCCTCGTCCACCGCGAATTCAGGTAATCCTCTCCGCGCAGAAAATTGTGAAACGTCTTCAGGGACGGATCTTCCCGAATCAGACACACATCCGTGTGCAGGGCCGCCCAGGCTTCCGTCCAATAGAATTTGAGCAGGTTACAGGGTTCCGCCTCATCCGAAACCACAATTACGCCGCGAAGCTCCTTGCTGTCAGCAAAAATTTCGCAGGTGCGATACATCTCCTCCATATCCAGGCGAAACAATTCCGGCATCAAGCGCTTGCGCAACTGCGGATCGGGAATCAGCGTTTCATACAATGGATCTTTCGCAAAGCAGCGGTTGAGGATTTCTTCCAATCTGGGCAGGTCTTCCTTGTGTACGCGGTACAATCTGTCAGTTTCCATCTTTCGGATCGCGCCTTTGGGCGCTTTCTCCTCCCTTTTTATCCATAAGCTTTTCAACGGTCTCTCGCAGCGCGCCGATTTCCCGTTCCAAAAGGGCCTCCTGCGCTCGCGCGACCGCTTCGAGATAGGCGATTTCCCCGCAAAAATCCGTCTCTCCCAGCGCCTTCTTTCGCATCAGCGATCGCACGCTTCCATACAGATCCGCATGTTGCATCAACCTTCCGTATCCCCATTTAAGGCGCTCGCGGGGCTGATAGAACGCGTAATCCGTGAAATGGCGAAAGACCTCTTCGTCAAACATAAAGGCATAGGCGTTATTATCTACCTGATAGAGCCTTTTGAGTGCCTCGCCCGCATCGCCTTTTTGCAAATCGCGCAGGCTCCCGCGCAAAAGGCGGAGGTTTTTGAGGATGATCTCCTGCGGGCAGAGCACGTTTCCATACCAATCGACGCGCACCAACGCATCCTGCAAACGCTTAAACCGTTCCAACAGATCGCGCTCCCATGGCCGGAACCGGCGATAGATTTCCTCCGCTTGCGCCCCTTTCCCCTCGAGAAGGCACGCTGCATAGCGGCCGTTGACATCGGCGATGCGCGCATACTCTTCCCGCGCGCAAAGCGCCTCTTTTTCGAGGATTTCCCGGAGCGCCTCGGCCTTCTCCCGCAGGCCTTCCCTTTCCAAATGCGGGATCTCCTGGAGGCACTTTGCAGCCCGCCGCAGCGTCCATTCCGAGCTGAGCGGAACGACGGCGGTGCGATCCAGAGCCTCGACGAGCAGCGCGAACAGCTCGTGATGGAGCCGGTATACCTTTTCATCGTAAAAGGCGTCGCTGTCGAATTGCGAATGATAGTTCGTCTCCATAAAGCTCCCGCCGGTAAAATCGTTGACCATCGAGGGAATGCCCGAAATTGCCAGCGAAAAATCATCCGACCAGGTTTCAATTGGCGCCGTCACCTGCGTCTGTTCCGGATAGGCGCGCGTCAATTCGGGCAATTGCGCCAAAAATTCCCGCAGATACGGCATATATTCGTAGCAGCATCGAATCCTGGCCCGCGTGCCGTGCGCCAGCGCGGGAAGCTCGAAATTCAGCGCAGCGACCGTCTTCCCAGCCCATTCGGGATGGACGGTAAAGACCTGCTCGTAACAGCCCGTGGACCAATCGAAGCTGGAATCCGCCACTCCCCATTCCTCGGCGGCCATCGCGCAGAAGACCAGCGTGTTGTTCGGTCGGAATCCGCTCTTCAAAAGCGCGCGGGCAATCCCCAGCATCATGCCCACGGCGGTGTTGTCATCCTGAAACCCGCTGAAATAGGAATCGTAATGCGCGCAGAGCAGCACCATTCTCTCCTCGTGCCTGCCGGGAATCGCGCCGTGAACATTGTAGGTGATCCCGTCGCGCCAAACCCGGCTATCCGCGTTCAGGCGCACCCGGATTTCCTCCTTGCCCCGCAAAAGGGCCCGCAGGCTGCGCGCGTCCTTTCTGGAAATGGAAAACGCGGGAGCGTTCTCCGGCCCGGCGATGTCCTGGGCGTTGAGGGCTTCGTCCCCGATTTCCCCGTATCCTCCGCTCTGCACGGCAATCAGCGCCCTCGCGCCTTTGCGCCATGCCTGATATGCCGGATAGTTGATCCACCACTCGTCCCGCTGATTGATTTCCACCAGCACCAGTTTTCCGCGGACATCCTTTCCGGCATAATCGCCTTCTGTTCCCTTTCCCAAATCCATCAGAGAAAATTCTTCAAATCCCCGGGTCACCATCTGGGTCTGATACGCACCGAGCTGAATGGTCCTTTCCGCACCCTGCGCATCGCAAAAGGCAAGTTCCGCGCGGCGAAACTCCCAGCCGTCCACGCGCACGGCGTCCTTTTCTACCTTCTGAAGCCCGATTTCCTCCATCTCCTTGCGGAGCATCTCTCCGGTTTCGAATTCCGCGCGCGAACCCGCCGTACGAAATCCCAGCGCCGAATTGGAGGCAAACGCCTCCATGCGCTTGGCCAAATCGCGCGAATACTCGACATCCAAATTCTTGAGAATTTCCTCCTGCATATTCATCGGGCCGCCTCCGAATCCTTTTTGGCGGCTCTATTATAGCACCGGTTTGCGTTGATTGCATGCATGGATTGTAAAATGCGCTCTCCATAAAAAAAATGGGAGGAATTCCCCATGGAATTCCCCCGCCAATGCAAATCAGTCGATCTTTAACAGCGACAGGGTCGCGACAGCGGTAGCCGTGGCGTCGCGCACGTCGATCTCTTCTCCCGAAACCAACCGGCAAACCATCGGGCTTGTCGCCGTCAGCAGCGCTTGCGAAGCATAGGTCGCTCCCGGCGTATCCGCCGCATGCTCCACATGCAAGACGCTCGGCAAAAGCGTCTGCTGATTGACCTCTAGTTGAAAAAGCGTATCGATATCGGCCCCGCGCGGCAGAAAGAGCGTGTAGTGAATCAGATAGGTACCCGGAACCCCGCAAAAAATCTCGGAGGAGTCCAGGGAAAAGTGGCTCGGCGAAGATGCCTGCAATCCGTCAAAGTGGATTCCCGCATCGGCCGCGTCGTTATTCAGCCGCCCGTTTCGATGGGCAAAGGCATAGACGGGCGCGGGATGACTTGCGTTTCCAATCCCAGCCGTGGCCGAAAAATCTATGATGGAGCGGCGGGTTTGCGCCGCATTTTGCAAGCGGCTTTTTTCCCCCACCGCACAATCCTTACAATTCGAACAATGGGACATTTTCTCACCTCGCATCCTGGGTTCTTTACATCTTATGGCAAATTTCCCGCAGCGGTGCGGGAGGAAGAATTCCCTTTCAAATGAACCATTTTCTTCCGGAAAGCGTCAGATGGAAAAAGGAGGTCCCTTTTCCATATGCGACAACGCAAAAAAAGGCGGCGCCGGATCTGCGCCGCCGGAATGGTTCTGTTTCTGCTCATCATGATTTTCTGCGCGTTTGATCACGGCCTGGTCACGCGCCGGTACGCGGTTTCTTCCGCAAAATTGAAAAATACGGATCCCCTCCGCCTCGTCTTGTTGACGGATCTGCACAGCTGCGTATACGGCGATCGGCAACAGACGCTCTATCAACGCATCGAGCGCGAGCGGCCGGATTTGATTTTGCTCGGCGGCGACATTGCCGACGATGTGCAGCCGCTGGAAGGCGCGCTGCAACTCGTGGAAAGGATTGCCGGCCTTGCGCCGTGCTATTATGTGCCGGGAAGCCACGACATGTGGAGGGCGGATTACGAAGACGTCTGTCAGCGCTTCGCCTCCATGGGCGTCACAATCCTGGAAAACGCCGTGCAGCCGCTGGAAATTCGGGGCCAGCGCATCGTGCTTTGCGGCGCGATCGATCCGACCGTCCCCTTTCAGGACGATCCCGCGCGCTACGGCGAATCCCTGCAAGCCGCCTTTGCGAATCTGCATCCGGAGGATTACAACATCCTCCTGGCGCATCGGCCGGATTTTATCGCGCAATACGCCTCCCTCGGATTCGACCTGGTGCTCTCCGGCCACACGCATGGCGGCCAAGTGCGCATTCCCTTCCTTGTCAACGGGCTCTACGCGCCCGGCCAAGGCTGGTTCCCGCGCTACGCGGGCGGAGAATACCGGGTCGGGGAGACGGATTTGATCGTAAGCCGCGGCCTGTCCCATTTTCCGCGCCTGCCGCGCATCTTCAATCCTCCGGAGGTCGTGGTCGTCAATCTGGCTGCTAAATGAGTTCCAGAATCAGCCGGAGGAGAGACACGCCGTAAGCCCATACCGCCCCGATTCCCAGCGCCGCCCCATACCCGATCAGCGCGGCGTTTTCCATCCATGCGGGCACGCCCCGTCGCCGCAACATTCCCGCCAGGAAAAGCCCCAGAAGCCCCAACAGGCTGATCGCGATTCCCGCCCTCCATCCCGCAGGGAGGAAGGTAATCTGGATTTCGTGTTCTCCCGCTTCGAGCGGCACGCCCACCAGGCCCTCCAGGATTGGTTCGATTTCGACGGGTTCTCCGTCCACCGTGGCGCGCAATCCCCGATTCCAGGCGATCTGCAGAAGCAGCGTTTGCCCCTCTTCTGCCTGAACCGTGCCGGAAATCCGATTGCCCTCGATTTGGAAACCGGGCGTATCCGCCCACGTTTCCAGAAGTTGCCGGTACCTCTCCAAATCCATTTGCCAGATTTCCGCGCTCTCCAGCGCGTCCGCGCACGAGGTTTCTACCACGTCCCCGGGTTCCAAAATGCCCAGGCAAACCATTTCTCCGGCTCCTGAGGGCTGTCGGAAATCCGAAACCAGTTCGCCATTGACCCGCAGATCCAATTTCCCCAGCGACCGGCTTGCCGTCAGATAGCCCACGCACGGCCCGGAATCATGGGAATACAGGATCTGGCCGTCTTCCAAAATTTCCTCCGCCCGGGAAAACAGTTCTCCCTCGCCGCCGAGCGCGCGATAGAGGGAATTCTGGAAATCCAATCCCGTCTTTTCCGCATCGAGTTCCTCCGTATCCATCAGAACGCCCAGAGGCAGATATTCCATTTCATATACCGTGCTTTCCCCCATGGGCGTCTTTTCCACGCACAGCGCCTCGCCCACGGCATCCTCCTCGGGCGCAATGCGGTAGCCGATGCATAGCAGCGCATCGGAAAAGAGCGTTCCGCCCTCGCAGCTGGTGGAAACCCAGGCCATGTCATATCCCAGCTTCCGGATTCCCTTGCGAAACGCGCGCGGCGCGCCCATGGGCAAATAGCCTCCGATCGTGTTGGCGCTCGCCACCAATCCCGCGTTTTTCTCATATCCCAAATCCATCCCCGCCACGCGCCGGAAATCCCCATCGCCCAAATCCATTTCCGCCACCGCGTGCATTTGCGAGTAATGTTCCAGGTTCCTTTCCGAATACAGGCACATCAGCGGCGTGGCCAGGCCGAATCCCACCGCCAGGACAAACGCCAGCCCCGCGCGCAAGCGGGCCTTTTTGCGCGTGAGGACGATCACCCCCGCCAAAAAGAGCAGTATGAAAATGCCTGCGATGCACAGCGCGTCCCAAAACGCTTTGTGGGTAATCATAAGCGTCTCAAAGCCGCGCGCGAAATCCTCATGCTTGAGAAATGTCACGCCCATAGAAAGCAGCATACAGACGCAAAACATTCCCAGGGCGAATCGCGGACAACGGTTTTCTCCCTCCGAAACCCGCAGAGCCCTTCTCTCCAGCGCGCACAGCGCGCACAGCGCCGCCATATATCCAAAGCGCGCCGGAAAGCGCATGTGCGTTCCCAGATGCCAAGCGTCATGCCAGGGATTGATGAAAATCGTCAGCGCCAGCAGCGTGCACAGCGCGGGCCAAATCGTTTTTTCCTCGGGCGCAAGGGCGCTTTTTTTCCTTCTTTCCCAAATCCAGAGAAACACCGCCGCAAACGTCAGCGGGTGGAACAGGATAAACATCCGGTCAAACAATTCCGATAGGCCCAATTGATTCCAAATGCTGAAGGATACCGCTGCTTCGCTGCGCATGGATTGCGTCAGTTCCAACAGATACGGAAGCAGAAACGCTCCGGAAATCGCGATGCCCAGGATCGTGTGCGCCCCGATGCGCCAGGCCGCCTGCGCGCGTTTGGGCTTTTCCAGATAGCGAAAGAGATAGATTCCGCCGCCAAAGAGCAAAAACAGAACCGTCATCGCGCCCAATTGGAAGCTCAAAACGATCGTCCACGCCAGCAGCAGCGAAAAGCGCCCGCCCTTGCCGGTTTCCAGGAGCCGAAAAAGTGAAAGCATCACCAGCGGAAACAGGACCACCACCGGAAGCCATGCAAAGATTTGATACATATAAAGGAAATAGCTGCTAAGCGCGTAGCCCATGGCAAACACGACATTCCAGATCCCGTTTTTCGGATATTGCCTGCAAAAAAACCGTGCCGATGTCAGCGCGCTCAAGGCAAGATAGCACAATAAAAGCACGTTGGCGGCCTGGGGAATCATCGTCCGGGGAAACAGCAGCAACAAATAGTTCACGGGATTGACCAGATCCGAAAGCGCAACAACGTAATTGTTCAGGCCCCCATAGATTTCCAAATGAAAAAAGAGATTGTTTTGCCCGGTCACGGTATCCCGAAAATTATACAAAAGCGGAATCCCCTGTTGGTAGAGATCCTTGACCAGGATGGTTTTTTCGCCGAAGGGGTACAATCCCTTGACGGCGTAAACCGCGAGCAACAGCGCCAGGCACACAAACACAGTCAGCCAAATCACGGATCGCTTTCTCATGGAAATTCCTCTTTTGCAGTGATTTTCGCTCTTATCATACCGATTTGCCCCAGGCTTGTCAACAACGTCGCGCACTTTCCCCGGCGCAAGTCTTGCATCAACACTTTCCATCGCGATTTCGCGAGAAAAAATCGCGCTTTTTCGCGCTTTGCCGGACATTTAACGCCCGCGAATTTGACAATTGCCCGGAATTGTGCTAGTTTTATGCGGGATGAATCTCTTGCGTTGTAAGAAAGGAAGGACGATCTATGGCACAGTTGAAGGGAGCTTGCATCATCGGCCAGTCGGGCGGCCCGACCACGGTCATCAACGCCTCCGCCTACGGCGCGATCAAGACCGCGTTGGAAAGCGATTGCATCACCAAGGTGCTGGGCGCGTGCAACGGCATCAAGGGCGTTTTGGAAGACAATTTGATCGATATGGGCAAGGAGGACCCGGAAGAGCTCAAGTACATGCAGTACACTCCCTCTTCGGCGCTGGGTTCCTGCCGCTATAAGCTCAAGGACCCCGATGTGGACGATACGGATTACAAGCGCATCCTCGAGATCTTCAAAAAGTACGATGTCCGCTATTTCTTCTACAATGGCGGCAACGACTCGATGGATACCTGCAACAAGATCTCCAAATTCATGATGAAGAACGGCTATGAATGCCGCGTGATGGGCATTCCCAAGACCGTGGATAACGACCTGACCGGCACGGATCACTGCCCGGGGTATCCCTCGGCCGCCAAGTATGTGGCCACCACGGTCATGGAGATTTGCCGCGACTGCCATGTGTACGATACGGGCATGATCACCATCGTCGAGTGCATGGGGCGGCACGCCGGTTGGCTGACCGCCGCGGCGGCGCTGGCGAACCTCAAGGGCGACGGCCCGGATCTGATTTACCTGCCTGAGCGCGATTTTGATCTGGATCAGTTCACTTCGAAGGTCAAGGAAATTTACGCCAGAACCAAGAAGTGTCTGATCGCCGTCTCCGAAGGCATTCACGATAAGGACGGCACCCTGATCGTCGAATACGGCTCCAAGGACATCGCCCGCGATTCCTTTGGCCACGCGCAGTTGGGCGGCCTGGCCGCGTTCCTCGCCAATCATCTCAAGAAGGAAACCGGCGCCAAGGTTCGCGGCATCGAGTTCTCCCTGATGCAGCGCTGCGCCGCGCACATCGCGTCCCAGACGGATATCGACGAATCCTTCGCCGCGGGCAAGGCCGCCGTGGACAATGCCGTTGCCGGCGTGACCGATAAGATGGTGGGCTTTGCGCGCAAGTATGTGGACGGCAAGTACGTCTGCGAAATTCAGCTGTTTGACCTCACCGACGTCGCCAACGCCGAAAAGAAGGTGCCCATGTCCTGGATCACCGAGACCGGCGACGGCGTTACCCAGGATTTCATCGATTATGCGCTGCCGCTGATTCAGGGCCAGACCAAGTTGCCCATTGAAGACGGACTGCCGCGCTTTGTCAACCTGCGCAAGGTCAAGGCCGAAGCGTAAAAAAGCTTTTTGTGCACCCAAGAATGCCCCGGCGAAATTC
>DVMU01000137.1 GCA_018714825.1 Candidatus Pullichristensenella excrementigallinarum | reverse complement strand
TCCGTGGCATAGCTCATCTCCATGACGATATTGGTCGTGAGGGTACGCACGCCCTTGAGAATCCCCGCCGGCATTCTCGCCTGGTTGCCGGTGACCATGATCACCGCCATCGTCTCGCCGATCGCCCGGCCGACGCCCAGAATCACGCCCGCCAATACGCCGGATTTTGCCGCCGGAAACACCACAAAGAACGCGCTGCGCTCATGGCTCGCGCCCAGAGCCAGACTCCCCTCATAGTAGCTCTCCGGCACGGCGCGGATGGCCGAAAGCGCCACGCCGATGATCGTGGGCAGAATCATAATTCCCAGCAGGATCGACGCCGTAAGGATGCTCAGGCCGTTTCCCCCGAAAATCTGCCGAACCAGGGGCACCAAAACCGTCAGCCCGAAAAATCCGTAGACCACCGAAGGGATGCCCGCCAGGAGATTCACTGCCGCGGTCATGGGCTTAACCAGCCGCTTGGGGCAAAAATGCGCCAGAAAAATCGCGGTCAACAGCGCGATGGGAACCCCGATGATCAGCGCTCCGCCGGTGACGTAAATCGATCCCAGAATCATGGGCAGGATGCCGTAGATGTTGCTTCCGGGCTTCCACTTGGTGCCGGTCAGAAATTTGAACAGCCCGATTTCCGAAAGCGCCGGGATGCTGTTGGCGAACAGAAATACGCAAATCAGAATGACCGAAGCGATCGACGCGCACGCCGCGATCAGGAAGACGATCCGCATGATTCCCTCGCGGTATTTGTCAAGCAGCCGTCCGAGGGATTTTTCCCGCTTATTCATTGCAACAACTCCATGTGGGTTTCTGTCTGTAAATCCGCCTCTGAACACACCGATGCGGGACGGCTTTCGCCGCCCCGCCAACGGGTGGAAGTTCGTTCCTTATTCCGCGATCTCGCTCCAATCGGTGATCTCGCCGGTGAAGATCTTGGCGATCTGCTCGCTGGTCAGCGCGCTGGTGGGATTGGCGTTGTTGACGATGACCGCGATGCCGTCCATGGCGATGGTCGTGCCCGTGACGCCCTGCTCGATTTCAGAATCCTTCAGTTCGCGGGAAGCCATGCCCAGTTCCACGATGCCCTCGATGGCGGAATTGACGCCCGTGGTGGAGTCGGACTGCTGCACGGCGATTTCCACATCCGCGTTGAGCGCCATATACGCCTCCGCCAGCTTCTCCATCACCGGAGTCACCGAAGAGGAACCGCCGACCGTCAGCTTGCCCGACAGCCCGGAAGCGGTGTAGGCTTCTGCGGCGTCGTTGACGGAGATGTAGCCATTCTCCTCAATCACGGCCTGGCCGTCCGCGGAGAGGATGTAGTTGAGGAAGTCCTGCGCCAGTTCGCC
Organism: Candidatus Pullichristensenella excrementigallinarum; assembly: GCA_018714825.1. GTDB lineage: Bacteria > Bacillota > Clostridia > Christensenellales > Aristaeellaceae > Pullichristensenella > Pullichristensenella excrementigallinarum. Next base: position 7,942 of record DVMU01000137.1, on the reverse strand, counting down.
AATTTCGCCGCAAGTGGCAATCACGAACGGACGGGCGACGGCGTATTCGCCGGCCTTGATCGATTCCACGGTGGCCGGATAGCCATCGACGTCCACGGCCTTCACCGTATCGTTCAGGGAACCCAGAGAAACGTAGCCGATCGCATTCTCGTCGCCGGCGACGCTGGTCATCATCACGGAAGTGGAGTTGGTCACAACCGCTTCCTCGGTGGTCATATCGACCTTATTTCCCTCTTCATCCTTCTGCTCCACGCCCGTCAGCTCGACGAACGCGCCGCGCGTGCCGGAACCCTCTTCGCGGGAAATCACGGTGATCGGTCCTTCCATCGCTTCCGCAAACGCGCAGGAAGCCAGCAGGCAGACGGTCAGAAGCATTGCAAAAATCTTTTTCATGGTTTGTATCCTCCTTGTGGGATCTGTTTTTGTCCTTTTCTTTTCCACGCGATTATGATAGCAATCCAATGTTCCGCAAGTGTCGGAAAAATATCTTGAGTTTGTTAAACCTGTCGCGAGCATCCCCCCAACGTTGCCCTTCAAAAAGAAAAATTCCCCATGCGGCAGGAAATTACCGTCAGAAGTTAGAATATAAAAACATACAATACAATCGGGGAGGTTTATCGCATGGAAAAGGTGCGCCTGGGAAACACCGGCATGGTTGTCAACAAAAACGGCCTGGGATGTCTTCCGATTCAGCGGGTCAATATGGAAGAAGCGATCCGCATCTTCCGCAGAGCCTATGACGCGGGCATTACTTTTTACGACACGGCCCGCGCCTATACCGACAGCGAAGAAAAATTGGGAAACGCCTTTTCTCCCTCAATGCGGCAAAAGATTTTCATCGCCACAAAATCCATGGCGCGCGATCCCGATGGACTGAAAAAGGATTTAGAAACGAGCCTTCGCCTTTTGAAAACCGATCATGTGGATCTGTTCCAATTCCATTTCTCTCCGGAATGCTATCGTCCGGGAGACGAATTCGGCATCTATGAATGCGCCCTGAAGGCCAAGGAGGAAGGAAAGATCCTCCATCTAGGCATCACCACGCACAAATTGTCCGTGGCGCGCGAAGCCATTGACAGCGGCCTGTACGAGACGCTGCAATACCCCTTCAGCTATCTTTCCACCCCCGAAGAGGAGGCGCTCACGCGCGATACCGAAGAAAAGGGCCTGGGATTTATCGCCATGAAGGCCCTGGCAGGCGGACTGATCAGCAATGCCCGCGCCGCATATGCCTATATGCGCAAATTCCCCAACGTTTTGCCGATCTGGGGAATTCAGAAGATGGAAGAACTCGAACAGTTCCTGGAACTGGGCGAAAACCCTCCGGATTTGGAAGAAGAAGCAGTGCTCTCGCGCATTCGGGCAGATCGGGAAATGCTCGGCGGCGAATTCTGTCGCGGTTGCGGCTATTGTATGCCCTGCCCCGCTGGCATCCAAATCCCCACCCTGGCGCGCATGGAATTGTTCATCAAGCGCGCGCGGGTAGAGGACTATATCACCCCGTATTGGCGTGAGGAAATGAAAAAAGTGGAAAACTGCCTGCATTGCGGACAGTGCCATCGCCATTGCCCCTATGAATTGGATGCTTCGAAGCTCCTGGAAAAGAACGCGCGATTCTTCTGGAAGTATTTGAAGGAGAACAATCTTTGATTTTCTTTCCAGCGTATTCGGCAAATTTGAAAGGTCCCGGCAAAATTCGCCGGGACCTTTCAAATTCAGCATCTTCTATATAATATCAATTTTTCAGGCTGTTCAGCGGCGCGGGGATTCTTCCACCCCGTTCGATAAAGGCCTGCGAAGAGAAAGGCTTCACGGGCATGACCGGCGCACGGCCCAAAAGTCCGCCGAATTCCACGCTGTCGCCAACCTTCTTGCCCGGCGCGGGAATCACGCGCACGGCCGTGGTCTTATTGTTGATCACGCCGATCGCCGCCTCATCGGCAATGATCGCGGAGATGGTTTCCGCAGAAGTGTCCCCGGGAACCGCGATCATATCCAGACCCACGGAACAAACGCAGGTCATCGCCTCCAACTTATCCAATGTCAGCGCGCCCTTTTCTGCTGCCTGGATCATGCCGATATCTTCGCTGACGGGAATAAACGCGCCGGAAAGTCCTCCCACATGGGAAGAAGCCATCACGCCGCCTTTTTTCACCGCATCGTTCAAAAGCGCAAGCGCGGCGGTGGTGCCGTGCGCGCCCGTAACTTCCAAGCCCATCTCTTCGAGAATCGCCGCAACCGAATCGCCCACCGCCGGCGTCGGCGCGAGCGAGAGATCGACGATTCCAAACGGCGCGTTCAAACGCCTGGAAGCCTCGCGCGCCACCAACTGCCCCACGCGCGTAATGCGAAACGCGGTGCGCTTGATGGTTTCGGCCACCACGTCAAAGGGCTGCCCCTTGACCTTTTCCAGCGCGCGCTTGACCACGCCCGGCCCACTGACGCCCACATTGATCGCCAAATCGCCCTCGCCCGGTCCGTGGAATGCGCCCGCCATGAAGGGATTGTCCTCCACGGCGTTGGCAAAGGCCACGAATTTGGCGCAGCCCAGCCCGCCCCGGGAGGCGGTTTTTTCCGCGGTCAATTTGATCGCCTGCCCGACCAGGCGCACCGCGTCCATGTCAATGCCCGCGCGCGTAGAGGCCACGTTGACCGAAGAGCAGAGAAACTCCGTCGTCGAGAGCGCCTCGGGAATGGACTCGATCAGGCGGCGGTCCGCCTCGGTCATTCCCTTTTGCACCAGAGCGGAATAGCCGCCGATAAAGTCCACGCCCGTCTCCCGCGCCGCTCGATCCAGCGCCTGCGCGACCACGATCGGATCGCCCGAAGAGGCGGTCAGAAGCGCGACCGGCGTCACGGAGATGCGCTTGTTGACGATCGGCACCCCGAATTCCCGCTCGATCTCTTCCCCGACCGCCACGAGCTTTTCCGCCTTTTGCGTGATCAGATCGTACACGCGGCGCGCCAGTATGCGGGAGGAATCCGTAACGCAGCGAAACAGGGAAATGCCCATCGTAATGGTGCGCACATCGAGCTTTTCCTGATCGATCATGCGCAGAGTTTCGAGAATTTCCGTCGTATGAATCATATGGAAACCGCCTTTAATCGCAATTAAATTTGATGCATTGCCTCGAAGATCTCGCTGAGCTGAATGCGAATTTGAATGCCCAGTTCTTCGCCCAAATCGCTCAGATGCTTGGAAAGCGCGTCAAACGAACACGCCGGGGAAGAGACATCCGCCACCAATACCATATTGAAAAGCCCCGCCACGATCGTCTGCGAAATATCGAGGATATTTACATCGCATTCATAGAGAATGGCGCTGACCTTGGCGATAATGCCCTTTTGATCATAGCCCAGCACCGTTACCACTGCCTTTTTCTTTTCCGGCATGATTGAATCCCTCCGTTTTTTTCGCGCCGCGCGCGTCGCAATACTCTTCTCCATCCAGGCGCGATTTCCTCTTTTTTCCGTTTCTGCCCGCGTGCCAGAAATCATCGGCGCGCCGCAAAGGCGGATCGGTTTTTCGCGCTTGCATAAAATCGCGTCAAAACTCTCTGCGCGGTGATTCCTGTGTATCTTCCTGCGCCCAGCACGCCTCCTGCCGATCAAACAGCGCGCGCAGATTTTCCGCCTCCCGGCGAATCTGCTCGGGCGAAAGCACTGTATCCGTTCCCAGGCAATCCCGGCAGCGTCGCCCGCATTCAGGGCAAACGCATCCCAGTTCCGGCCCATCGGCATGGACCATATATGTTCCACAATCCGGACATCCGCAGCGCACGGCCGTTTCCTCCTCCCGACACATCAGCGCTCTGCTGAGGTGCGTGCCGAAATTATACCACGTTTGCCTCGATTTTGCCATCCCCCGCGCGCCGATATGATATCTTTTTACCCCCGAACAATACCGAACTAACAATCGCCGCCTATAATGTATCGCACGCGAAATCATAGGAGGCGATATGATGGAATTCGGAGTGGCCGTCAAGCGCATCGCAGCGGCTTTTGCGCACAGAGCCAATCGTTCCATGGAAAAGCATCATCTCACAGTCTCGCAGGCGGAAATGATCGCCTATCTCAATCGCAGGCAGCGCGACGGCTGTCCGGTCATTCAACGCGATATTGAAGAGGCGCTGAATCTGAGCAATCCCACGGTCAGCGGGACGCTCGATCGCTTGGAAAAGAAGGGAATGCTGGTGCGCGTGTCCAATCCGGAAAACCGCCGCGTAAACCTCGTGGAAATTACGGAAACGGCCCGGGCGCTGACCAAGGACGTATTGGGGGATCTGTGGGATTTGCAGGAAAAGATGCTTTCCTGTCTGGACGCGCAGGAGCGCGAAACGCTCGACCGACTCTTGACCAAGATCCTCGACAATCTCGCGGAATAGAGGCGGGCGCAGCATCTTTCTCGCCCAATCGAAAAATCGTTGAATTCAAGGAGAGGCTATGTTAAAGATCTTTCGACACATGACAAAAAAGCAATGGGCCTTGGTGCTCGTGAGCACGTGCTTTGTCGTTTTGCAAGTCTGGCTGGATCTGCGCCTGCCCGACTATATGAACGAAATCACGCTTCTTGTACAGACAGAGGGAAACGCCATCGGTCAGGTCTGGCTTGCCGGGGGAAAGATGCTCCTTTGTGCCTTGGGAAGCCTTGCCTCAGCAATCTGCGTGGGCTTTTTCGCGGCCCGCATCGCGGCCTCGTTTTCGCGCAATCTGCGCAGCGAACTGTTTGACCGCGTAGAATCGTTCTCCATGGCGGAAATCAATCAGTTTTCGACTGCAAGCCTGATCACCCGGTCCACCAACGACGTACAGCAAATCCAACTGGTCGTGGCCATGGGATTGCAGGCGCTGATCAAGGCCCCCATCATGGCGACCTGGGCGATTATCAAAATTTCCAATAAGAACTGGCAATGGACGACCGTCACGGCCGTGGCCGTGGCCGTAATGCTGGTTCTGATCAGCATGATCGTGCTGTTTGCCATTCCCCGTTTCAAGCGCATTCAGGTTCTGACCGACAACATCAACCGCGTCACCCGGGAAAACCTCACCGGCGTCCGCGTGGTGCGCGCCTACAACGCGGAAAAATATCAGGAAGCGAAATTTGATAAGGCCAATAAGGCGCTGACGGACAACAACCTCACCGCGCACCGCGTCATGGCGATCATGAATCCGGGGATGCAATCGATTATGAGCGGCATGAGTCTGGCGATCTACTGGATCGGCGCGTTCCTGATCAATGCCGCTGCGCTCCAGGAAAAAGCGATCCTCTTTAGCGACATGGTGGTATTCATGAGCTATTCGGTGCAGGTGGTCATGTCCTTTATGATGCTGACGTTGATCTTCATCATGATGCCGCGCGCGGCCGTTTCCGCCCGGCGCATCATCGAGGTCATCGACACCAAAACCAGCGTCGTGGGCGGAGAGAAGGTTGAAGGCCAACGCGGGCTGAAGGGCGAAGTGGAATTCCGCAACGTCTCCTTCCGCTATCCGGATGCGCAGGAAGCGGTCTTGGAAAATGTCTCCTTTACCGCGCACGCGGGCGAAACCGTCGCCTTTATCGGATCGACGGGTTCGGGCAAGTCCACTCTGATCAACCTCATCCCGCGCTTTTACGACGCGACGGAAGGAGAAATCCTCGTCGACGGCGTGGATGTGCGCCAATATGATCTCAAGGCGCTGCGTAACAAACTCGGCTATGTTTCGCAGAGGGCCGTGATGTTCAGCGGAACGGTTCTGTCCAACGTGACTTACGGCGACAACGGCAAGCCGCTTCCCTCCGAACAGCAGGTGGAACGCGCCATCGACATCGCGCAGGCGCAGGAATTCGTCGATAAGATGCCCGCCCGCCTCGATGCGCCCATCTCGCAGGGCGGCACCAACGTTTCCGGAGGCCAGAAGCAGCGGCTTTCCATTGCCCGGGCCATCTGCCGCGATCCGGAGATCTACATCTTTGACGACTCGTTCTCCGCGCTCGATTACAAGACCGATCGAGAATTGCGCCATGCGCTCAAGCGCGAAATGGGAGACGCGACCTGCCTGATCGTGGCCCAGCGCATCGGCACCATCCGCGATGCGGACCGCATTGTGGTCTTGCACGAAGGAAAGCTCGTCGGACAGGGCACGCACGATCAACTCATGCGGGATTGCGAGGTCTATCGCGAGATCGCCTTCTCGCAGCTTTCGGAGGAGGAATTGCAAAATGCGTGACGATACGAAATTCTCCCACAAGCGTCCGGGCATGGGCCACGGACCGGGACGCGGCCCCATGGCCGTTGGCGAAAAGCCGCGGGATTTCAAGGGCAGCGCGGTCAAGCTGATCCTCTTTCTCAAACCCTATCTTCCGGCGATCATCATAGCGCTTGTCCTGGCCGTGGCCGGAACCGTGTTCAATATCATCGGCCCCAAGAAGATCAGCGAAATCACCGGTATCATTACCACTGGTCTGGAAGCGGCTCATCTGGAAGGCGTTCTGGACGCCATTGATCTCCAGGCGGTCACGCGCATCGGAATTCTGCTGGTCGTGCTCTACGGCCTGGGCGCGCTGTTCTCCTATACCCAGGGATTTATCATGTGCACCATTACCCAGCGCGTGTCCAACCGGATGCGGCGCGATATTTCCCGCAAGATCAACCGCCTGCCGCTGAAGTATTTCGATTCGCACAGTTATGGCGACGTGCTCAGCCGCGTGACCAACGATGTCGATACCCTTGGCCAAACCATGAACCAATCCATCGGTACCTTGGTCACATCCGTGACGATGTTCTTCGGCGTCCTGATCATGATGCTGAGCATCAATTTCGTCATGACGCTCACGGCCGTACTTTCAACGCTCCTGGGCTTTACGCTGATGATCCTGATCGTCACCCGTTCGCAGAAGTATTTCCGCCGCCAGCAGGGCGCGCTGGGTGCGATCGACGGCCATATCGAGGAAATCTATTCCGGGCACAACGTAGTAACCGTCTATAACGGGGAAGAAGCCGCAAAGCAGGAATTCGATCGCATCAATCGCGAATTGTGCGACAGCGCCTGGAAATCCCAGTTTATGTCGGGCATGATGCCCTCTCTGATGAACTTCATCGGCAATCTGGGGTATGTGGCAGTATGCGTGGTGGGCGCGGTCATGGCGATGCACGGCTCCATCCGCTTCGATGTCATCGTGGCCTTCATGCTGTATGTGCGCCTGTTTTCCAACCCCCTCTCGCAGATGGCACAGGTCATCACCAACCTGCAATCCGCTGTGGCGGCGAGCGAGCGCGTATTTGATTTCCTCGCCGAAGAGGAGCTTTCCGATGAAAGCCACAAGACGCGCAAGTTGGAAATCGTTTCTGGCGACGTGAAATTTGATCATGTAAAATTCGGCTATACGCCGCAGCGCATCATCATCCACGATTTCTCCGCGGACATCCATGCAGGGCAAAAGGTCGCCATTGTCGGCCCCACCGGCGCGGGCAAGACGACCCTGGTAAACCTGCTGATGCGCTTTTACGAATTGGACGGCGGGCAGATCCTGGTCGACAACGTGCCGATCTCCGAATTGACGCGCGAAAACGTGCACGGGCTGTTCGGCATGGTCTTGCAGGATACCTGGCTGTTTGAGGGAACCATTCGCGAAAACATCGTGTACGGCAAGCCCGGTGTCAACGACGAGGACATTCGCCGCGCCTGCAAAGCGGTGGGAATCGATCATTTCGTCCGCACGCTCCCGCAGGGATACGATACCGTGCTCAACGACAAGGCCAATCTCTCCCAGGGCCAGAAACAGTTGCTGACCATCGCCCGCGCGATGATCGAAAACGCGCCGCTTCTGATTCTGGATGAGGCGACCTCCTCGGTCGACACCCGCACCGAGGCGCAGATTCAGATCGCCATGGATCGCCTCACCGAGGGGCGCACCTCCTTTGTCATCGCGCATCGGCTCTCCACGATCAAAAATGCGAATCTG
>DVMU01000136.1 GCA_018714825.1 Candidatus Pullichristensenella excrementigallinarum | reverse complement strand
TTTTTTATGGATCAGACGAACCAGTTGTTGCAGTGCGTGGTGGAGAATGCGCGCACGGGGATGAATGCCGTGGATCAACTTTTGCAAAAAGTAGAGGATGCCGGGATACGCGACGAACTCATGCGCGAGCGCGAACAATACCAGGCGATCGCGCACACGGCGGAACAGACGCTCTATACCATGGGGGGAAAGCCCGAGACAGTGGGAGTAATGCAGCGCGTGCGCATGTGGATGGGCATGGAACTCAACACCCTCAAGGATAGAACGCCCGCACATATTGCTGATATGGTCATTCAGGGCGCGACCATGGGCGTGGTGGATATGACCAAGGCCCGCAACGAACTCTCCGAAGCGGACGCGCAGGCCCAGGGGATCGCCGGGGAATTTATCGTCCAGCAACAGGACAATATCGAGCGAATGAAGGCGTTTCTCCGCTGAGCGACGCGCGCAAGCACGCAAACGGCTGGATGGGAAGGGAAGTTTAACCGCCCAACCGTTGACTTTTTGGCCGCCGTGCGTATAATAGAACACAATCCGAAGGCGACACTGCATAACCGGGCGTTGTGCAGTGTCCATTTCGGCTATTTTCTTAGGAGGAGAAAACCCATGAACGAGGCAGAGGGACGCATTCTCACCATGACCGACAAGCGGAACCTGGAAAAGGAGCTTGAAGAGCTTCGCCAGCAGAAGTTGCAGGTTGCCGAAGAAATCAAGATCGCCCGCGGACATGGCGATTTGAGCGAGAATGCGGAATACGACGAAGCTAAAAACGCGGAAGCGCGCGTGTACGGAAGGCTGATGGAGGTCGAGAACACGCTCAAGACCGCGATTTTCGTGGATGACAGCAAGCTTTCTACGGACGTGGTCGCGGTCGGCACGGTTGTCAAGGTGTACGACATGGACATGGAAGAGGAAGAGACCTATACCTTGGTGGGCTTTACCGAGTCTGATCCGGCCAAGCTCTTCATTTCCGGAGAGTCCCCGATCGGCAAGGCTCTGTTGGGCGCGCGCGTGGGCGACGTGGTTGAGGCGCAGACTCCCGGCGGAGCGATTCAGATGAAAATTCTGGAGATCCGCCACCGGTAATCGGGAAGGAGCCTATTTCAGCCCGCGTGGGCATACGATGGAGGGGAAATTATGACCGAGGAATTCCGGCAGGATATTTCCGAACAGAACCGCATTCGCCTGGAAAAGCTGAATCGGATGACCCAAGAGGGTCGGAATCCGTATTTGCGCACCGTCTATGATCAAACGCACCGTTCCCGGGAAATTCTGGAGAACTTCGAACAACTCGAGGGGCAGGAGGTTTCCGTCGCGGGGCGCATGATGTCCCGCCGGGTGATGGGCAAGGCCAGCTTTGCGCATCTTCTGGATCGCGACGGCCAAATTCAGATCTATGTCCGCCGCGACGATGTGGGCGACGAGGGCTACAAGGCGTTCAAGGATTTTGATTTGGGCGATATCATCGGGGTCAAGGGCACGGTCTTCCGTACCAAGGCGGGAGAGGTGTCCGTTCACGCGTGCGAGGTCACGCTTCTGACCAAGTGCTTACATCCCCTGCCGGAGAAATTCCACGGCCTCAAGGACCAGGATACCCGCTATCGCCAGCGGTATCTGGATATGATTGTGAACCCCGAAGTGCGCGATACCTTCGTCAAGCGTTCGCAGATTCTCAAGGCAATCCGTGAGTTCATGGACGCGCACGGCTATCTTGAGGTGGATACTCCCGTGCTGGGCACGCTGGAAATCGGCGCGGCGGCGCGTCCCTTTGTCACGCACCACAACGCGCTGGATATCGACATGTATCTGCGCATTGAGACGGAATTGCACCTCAAACGCCTGATCGTCGGCGGCTTGGAGCGCGTCTATGAAGTCGGCCGCATCTTCCGCAACGAGGGCATGGATACGCGCCACAACCCGGAATTCACCTCCGTGGAGATGTATCAGGCGTACACTGACTATCACGGCATGATGGATTTCATTGAGGAGCTTTATAAGTATGTGGCCATCAAGGTCTGCGGCACAACGGACGTGCCCTATCAGGGTGAGATCATCCATCTGGGCGGCGATTGGGCGCGCATGACCATGAAGGAAGCCGTGAAGAAGTATTCCGGGCAGGATTACGATTCCTGGCAGACCGATGAGGATGCCCGCGCCGCGGTCAAGGCCGCGGGATTTACATTGGAGAATCCCAACGCGAGCAAGGGCGATTGCCTCAACCAGCTCTTTGAAGAGACGGTGGAAGAACACCTGATTCAGCCGACCTTTATCTACGATTACCCCATCGAGGTTTCCCCGCTGGCCAAGCGCAAGGCGGACGATCCGATGTTCACCGAGCGGTTTGAGTATTTCATCACCGCCAGTGAGTTCGGAAACGCCTTCTCGGAACTCAACGATCCCATCGATCAGCGTCAGCGCTTTGAGAAGCAGGTTGCCGCAAAGCGCGCGCAGGGCGCGAACGCCTCCGTGGACGAAGATTTCGTGCTTTCGCTGGAATATGGCTTGCCGCCCACGGGTGGGTTGGGCTTCGGCCTGGATCGCTTCGTGATGCTTCTGACCGATTCGCCCTCCATTCGCGACGTGCTGCTTTTCCCCACGATGAAGCCGCTGGGGTGAGTTTCCACTATATATAGTGGAAACACCACGCGCAACAGTCTACATTTTGTGATTTTGCATGATGTCATCCTGGGCTTGACAGCAATTTGACAGCGAATTTTCAACGTATGACGCGCGATGATGAATCGTGACGAATTTCAGGCGAACAAGCGCAGGGTTTGGGAAAACCGTTAAGGGCACTTCTTGGAGAAAACCAGGAAGCGCCCTTTTCTCTTGCCGTCAACTTCTGTATTACAGTCAAACAGAAAAAGCGGAGGTACATCATGAACGAGAGCTACAAGCCCATGAAGAGCATGAAGGAAGTGCCGGATCATCTGAAGAAACTGCGGCGGCAGTATCTGCGGTATCAGCAGGCGGAACTTGTTTACAGCCTGTCACATAAGAAGCTGCTGGAGCTGGCCAGCGAAGCCGGGGCGATTTACCGCATGGACAGCACAGTGTTGATCAACCGAGATATTTTCGACGCCTATCTGGAACGATTCCATGAGCCTGCGTCCAAGGCATGGAAAGGAGATGACGCGGATGAGCGGTAACGCATGGATGTATTCCGATCAGATTGACGACGAAGATCTGGAGTTTATGAAGCACGAATTTGTGACATACAGCATGGCCTGTGCATACTACGGGCTCGGACTCAAGCCCGTAACACGCCTGTCCCATGAGTGCGGTGCGGTATACAAAATCGGCAGAAAGGTGCTGATTCGCCGGAGCATTTTTGAGGCGTATCTGCGCAAACAGCAGAAGAGGGAAGGAGGAAAACGGAATGAGCAAGCTTGAAAAGCGAATTCACGACGAGAAAAACGGCCTTGATTATGTCCTTGTGGGGGATTACTATATCCCGGCTCTCATTTTCCCGGAAGGCCGCCGGCACATCGGGAAATGGGGGCGGATGCATCGGGCCTACCTGAAGGAGCATCATCCGAATCGGTACAATGCGCTGCTCCTGTCAGGGAAGCTGGGAACATATCTTGCCGATCTGGACGAACAGGCGCAAGTGCGCTTTGAAACCATTGTCAGGCAGATAAAGGCGGTCGAACAGATCACGGAGGAATTGAAGAACAGGGACTGGCTCGGCTGGCTGCAAGGCATGAACAGCATTACGAATCGGGCGGAGGAAATTCTTCGAGAAGAGATGATTTGTCTGTAACAATCAGAAACAAACCTTTGATGCGACAAAGAGCCGTCCAGCCACGGAAGTTGGTCGGCTCTTTAGCGTTTATAGCGAGCAATTGGAATAAATCCCAGTGATTTTGTATATTCCCATTCCTGATGCAGCGGAAGTTTCTATTGTTGCATAACAGCCTACTCGTCGATGTTGACCAGCGGATATTCGCGGCGGCCAAAGGCCATCGCCATCGTCGCGGAGCCTGTCCATCCAATGCGAGCAGCGAAAAAATCATAAATCCACAACAGTAGTTATAAGTTGGATATAATTGTATCCACTTTATAACCACTTTTCGTTTTCAATATATCCACTTTGTAACCAGCCTTTCTTTCAGCGCGAACAGCTTGTAGAGGGCATCCGGCCACGGCGGCCGCCGCAGGGGAAACACAGGGCGAAGGACGGTTGTTTTTTCGCAGAGCAAGATTCTCCCTGTTAAACAAACATCCTACAGGATGCTCGTTTACGGGCAATCTTGGTGGGGAATCCGCTCCCCACGCCCTCGGAACCGCGCCTGCGGCGCTTATTGGTTCGCTGCGCTCACATAATGTCTTTGCCATGAAAGGTATCGCAGACGCAACTCAGCGTTCGACTTTCTCCAGATGCCGCGCCCTGTCTCAACGGCGGCGAGGCTATACGCCGGATAAAAGAGGATAGACGTCAAAGCGGTGCCCTGCACGGAGCGCCGCATCTCATCGTCATTTTGTTATTGCAGAATCAGTGCAAACATGCCGCTTGCCGCAAGCAGGGCTACATAGCTGATCTCCTTTTCTTCGTCCTCGCCCTCCTCGACATATTCCGCCTCGAAGACACTCGATTCTATCTCCGCATCGCTGGGAACAACAGGCACATAGCCGTTTTTTCCCCGGTCAGTTCGCGGATGGATTTGGCGTTAAATTGTGCCGTCCAGTAATCTCCACCGTGACATCGGTTCCTTCGTCATCAATAACACGGGAATCCATAGGGAATTAACTCCAGCAATCATGATTATAACACCTATCGGATCGGACAGGTAAACAAGATAACGGATAATCTGTTTTCATGAATACCTGTTTTTTGTCTATACATAGAAACAATAGATTTGGACACATTTGAAGATGTAGGGCTGCCTGGTGAGATTGTTGCGATACCGAAGGGCAGCACAGTATATCACAGTTAATGTTATTTTATGGTCTACAGAAATTATGTAAAAAACGAGCGCCTGTTCGCAATCT
>DVMU01000135.1 GCA_018714825.1 Candidatus Pullichristensenella excrementigallinarum | reverse complement strand
CCGGAAAAAACCGAGCGCGACGTACACGCCGCCGCGCTCGATTTTGAAGGTTCCTCTCTGCAAAACGTTTTCACCTCTAAACGGGCGTTTCCCTGCGAAGCAGCCCGTTTTCTATCGAAAAATGCGCTTGCCTGATGCGGAAAACCCGCCTATAATAGATGCGGACGCATCTGCCTTGGAAAATCGGCAGCAACCCAAAAGAAGGTTTTTCTCTTAGGAGGACGATACATGAGCGAAAATACGCAAGCGTTTCGCATCGCGCAGCGGCAGGACGTGCCGCTGATTCTCCGTTTTATCCGGGAATTGGCAAAGTATGAAGAGATGCTCCCGGAAGTTGTGGCCACAGAGGAATTGCTGGAGAAATGGCTGTTCGATCGTCACGCGGCGGAAGTCCTGTTTTCCCTGGAAGGCGAAAAAGAAGTCGGCTTCGCCCTGTACTTCTATAATTTTTCCACCTTTCTGGGACGCGCGGGGATTTACCTGGAGGATCTGTTTGTCCTTCCCGAATACAGGGGCCGCGGCCACGGCAAGGGCCTTTTGCGCGAACTGGCCCGGAACGCGCGCCGACGTGGATTGGGGCGGGTCGAATGGTGGTGCCTGGACTGGAATCGCCCGAGCGTCGAATTCTATCGCTCGCTGGGCGCACAGGCCATGGAGGATTGGACCGTCTATCGCCTCAGTGGTTCGGCCCTGGAAGATCTCGCCGGAGAAGTCTCTGCCTCGCCGAATGAAGGTCTGGGGAGAATGCTTGCCAACGAATATCAGGAACTTGCGGCGCGAACCGTAAATCCGGATCTGAATTCCCGGGAATTGCTGATCAACGGCGTGATGGGCCTGTGCGGCGAGGCCGGAGAAGCCATCGATCTGGTCAAGAAGCATCTCGCGCAGGGACACGCGCTGGATCGCGAGCATCTGGCCCGGGAACTGGGAGATGTGGCCTGGTATTTGGCCGAAACCGCGACCGCCATCGGATATTCCCTGGAAGACATTCTTTCGATGAACATCGAAAAGCTCCGCGCGCGCTATCCGGAAGGATTTCGTCGGGAAAAATCCCTGCAACGCGATCCGGAAGATCTTTAAATAGCCTTTCTCCGACGCACCCCGCAAGGCGGTTGTGGCGCGCCGGGGATATGCGTTGCAAATTCCGGCGAAACCGTATATAATAAATGTGCGCTTTGCAAAAGAATTCCGCCCTGTCCTGCCTGGACCGGGCGAAGCAAATGAGGTTTGGCAAAAGATGATCCTGAGAAATCCAAGGGAACCGATCAGCGGAGAGGTTCCGGAAAACGCTTTTGAGGCCGTGGAGGAGCGAAGCGGCGAACGATTGGGCGCATCGGTGGTGCATTTGGAAACCAATCCGGTGCTCTTTTCCAATCGCCCGGTGCAGATGCGGTTGGAATTTGAGGGCCAGGGCGCCGCGATCGGGCAGCTCGTAGGTGCGGCCATCGCGCGCGCGCGCGCCATCGCCAAAGAAGAGCAACTGCCCGCGCGCCTGTACGCCCCCTGCGCTCCCGAGGATCAGGAACTGCTTTCGGCCCTCGCACCCTACGGTTTTCAGGATACGGATGGATTGGTTCGCATGTCGCTCAAACGCCCGCTCCCGCCGATGACGACCACCCCGGCGGGCTGCGTGATCGTCAATGACGATCTTTCCGACCCGGAAGAAAGAACATATTTTCTGGAGCGATACAATCAGCTGTATCAGGCGCAGCGCGATGTGAGTTGGCTGGTGGAGCTTTCGGGGCGGAAGCTCTTTCAAAGACTTTTGTGCGTCTCGCCCAAGGGCTTGGCCGGTGAAATTCTGCTTTACCTTTCCGATGGCGCGGGCCGCGTCGCCTATTTGCAGACATCCCGTCGCTGGCGAAACATGGGCATGGGCACGCACATGTTGATGCTCGCCTGCAATTACTTCGAAAACCTGGGCATCTATACCGTAGAAGCGGACGTGCGCGCGCGCATTCCCTTCCTCTTGCGGACTTTTGAACGCGCGGGTTTCCGACAGGAAAAGCTGCTTATGCGCTATCCCGGCATCGACATTGCTCCGTAATCCCTTCCTTGCATTTCTGTGCTCCCCGTTCCATAGATTGGACGGGGAGTTTTTTCTCCTTTTCCGCGGCGGCGCTTTGCGCTCGCCTGTCCGGCAAATGCGACCGTTTATGGAGGGGATCGAAATGCACAGCGCGCTGTTTTACGGCAGCGGCGTGGCGTTGGTCACGCCCTTTTCCAAAGGCAAGGTGGATCTGGCGACCTATGAAAAGCTGATCGATTGGCAAATTGAATCGGAAACCGACGCGATTATTTCCCTGGGAACGACCGGCGAACCCTCGACCCTCACGCGCTCGGAACGCGCGGAATTGGTGGAATGCGCCGTGAATGTGGTTGCCGGGCGCGTCCCTCTGATCGTGGGCGCGGGCGCGAACGACACGCGCACGGCCGTTTCCTATGCCGTGGAAGCGCAAAACCTGGGCGCGGATGGGCTTTTGATCGTCACGCCCTATTACAACAAGGCCAATCGGCGCGGGCTGATCGAGCACTTCTTCGCCATCGCCGATCGAGTGGAGATCCCCATCCTCGTCTATAATGTGCCCTCCCGCACGGGCATGAACCTCGATCCGTCGGTTGCGGCGGAGCTTTTGAAGCATCCCGTCATCCGCGGCGTCAAGGAAGCCTCGGGAGATCTCCGGCAGATGACGCGCCTCGCGCAACTCGCTCAGGGCGCGGCCCTCTATTCCGGCAACGACGATCAGGTCTATCCCCTGTTGGCGCTGGGCGCGCGGGGGGTCATTTCCGTGGTGGCGAACATATTGCCCGCCCAGGTCCACAATCTGGTATCCAGCTATCTGCGCGGCGATCATGAATTGAGCCGCGAAGCGCAATTTTCTCTTTTGGAAATCTCGGACGCGCTCTTTAGCGAGGTCAGTCCCATTCCCGTCAAGGCTGCGCTGGCCAAAATGGGAAAAATCGAAAACGAACTGCGCCTGCCGCTCGCTCCCCTGGACCCCGCCCGGGAAGAACGGCTGTGCGCAGTTCTGAAAAAGTGGGAATTGCTCGCGTAGATATGCGGCAAATCCATCAAAATCGCAATGGCTCTTCCTCGGTAAGGATCACGTCCATCCGCAGGTCGAATTCCTCCGCCGGAACGCATTCCAGCAGGGCGCGCCCACGGCACAGGCAAATTCTGGGGCAATGCAGTTTTCCCAAATACCGGTCATAATATCCGCCGCCGTGGCCCAGGCGGAAGCCGCGGCGATCCGCAGCCACACAGGGAACAATCGCCAAATCGATCTCTTCCGGCAGGGCCTCCGGAGCGTCCTCTGCCGGTTCCCAAAGTCCGAAGCGCGCGGGCACAAGCGCATCCGGGGAATGGATCCAATGCGGCAGCATTTTCCCCTTTTCCAGGCATCGGGGCGCTGCCACGCGCTTGCCCGCGCGCAACGCCGCGCCGAGAATTTCCCGGGTATCCGGCTCGCGTCCCACGCTGACATAGCAAAAGATCGCCTTCGCCGCCTCCCATTCCGGAAGCGCAAAAAACGCCCTCCGAATTCCCCGATCGGATAGGAGCAAATAGGATTTTTCCCAGCTCTCGGCCTGCCTCGCAATCATTCGACGCAGCCTCGCCTTTTCTTCCATCGTTTTCCCGCCTTCCGCCGCCGTTGTTTTTGGCATTGCGCGGTCAACGCGCGGCGCGCGTCATCTTTTGGCGCATGGATTCCAGGCGATTGAGCGCCTCA
The DNA here is from genome assembly GCA_018714825.1 of Candidatus Pullichristensenella excrementigallinarum. GTDB lineage: Bacteria > Bacillota > Clostridia > Christensenellales > Aristaeellaceae > Pullichristensenella > Pullichristensenella excrementigallinarum. The sequence continues at coordinate 4,531 of DVMU01000135.1, read as the reverse complement.
TAGAGCGTCTCTTCCCGTTTGGCAAAATGCATCCGAATCAGGTTCCGGACCGGTTCGCGGAAGAAACTGGAACCGGGCACCGCGCCCACACCGACCAGGCGCGCCAAATCCTCGCAAAATTCCGTATCGCTCTGGTAACCGTATTCGCCGATATCCAATAGCACATAGTACGCGCCCTGCGGAATCGTATGGCGGATGCCCAGAGTGTCCAATCCCTTTAAAAAGAGATCCCGCTTTTGCGCATAGGTCTTCTGCAATTCAAGATAATAGCTATCCGGGAATTCCAATCCCACCACCGCGGCTTCCTGCAAAGGCGCGGCCGCGCCGACGGTCAGAAAGTCGTGTACCTTGCGCGCGCCCTCGATGATTCTCTCCGGCGCAATGATGTATCCCAACCGCCAGCCGGTGATGGAATAGGTCTTGGAAAGCGAACTGCAGCTGATCGTCCGCTCGTACATTCCGGGAAGCGACGCGAAATAGGTATGCACATGCGGCGCATAGACGATATGCTCGTATACCTCGTCGGTGATCACATAGGCGTCGTACTTTTCCGCCAAGCGCGCAATCTGCAAAAGCTCCTCGTAAGAGAATACCTTCCCGCAGGGATTGGACGGGTTGCAGAGAATCAGCGCCTTGGGGCGCTTGCGAAACGCATCCTCCAATTCCTCCGGATCAAAATCAAACGCAGGCGGATGCAGCGGCACATAAATCGGCTCCGCCCCGGAAAGAATCGCGTCGGCCGCGTAATTTTCGTAGAACGGCGAAAACACGATCACCTTATCTCCCGGATTGGCCACGGTCATCATCGCGGCCATCATCGCTTCCGTGCTTCCACAGGTCACTACAACTTCGCGGTTCGGATCCACCGGAATTCCCATAAAGCGGCTCGCCTTTTTTGCCAGCGCCTCCCGGAAATTTTCCGCGCCCCAGGTAATTGAATATTGGTGCGGTCCCTCAGGAGCGATCTGCGCCAGACGATCCAATATGGGCTTGGGAGGGTCAAAATCCGGAAATCCCTGCGAGAGATTCACTGCGCCGTATTGATCGGAAATCCGCGTCATCAGACGAATGACCGAATCCGTAAACCCCTGCGTTCTCACGGACAACTCTTGCATGTTGCCACCCCTTTTGTCCTATGTATTGTCCACAATTTCAATTGTTTTTCTTTGCCTCAGCCTTCTGCTGAAAGCGTTCGGCCTTCACTGCCACGCGGCGATGTTCCGCCTTTCCGATCAGGCCCGCCTCGTCAAAGGCCTCGATCGAAAACGCATATGCGCGTCCTTCCTGAGAAACCAGGGTCGCCGCCGCGCGCACCTCCATGCCCACGGGCGTCGCCGCCAGGTGCTCCACACGGATCTCCACGCCAACAGTGGTGACGCCTTCCTCCAGCGTCCCCTCCAGAGCATTGCAGGCCGCGCTTTCCATCAGCGCCACCAGCGCCGGGGTCGCGAATACTTCCAAAGAGCCGCTCCCCATCGCACGCGCCGTATTTTGCAATGTCACCATCGATTGCGCCGTTCCTGTACGCAAGAAAATCTCCTCCTGTCCCGAGTGAATACGGCTTAGAGTATACCGCATTTGCGCGAATTTGAAAAGGCGGTTGCCTAAAAGATTTTGGAAAACGCCGCCCGAAAAAACGGGCGGCGCATTGGTCGAAGGTGCTGTCCCTATGCTTTTTTGACCTTCGGACCTTTAGGCGTATCTTCAATTACATAACCCATTTGGAGCACTTCATCGCGAATGCGATCGGCCTCGGCGAAATCGCGGGCTTTTTTGGCCGCCGCGCGTTTTTCGACCAGTTCCTTGACCTCCTCGGGCGTGGAATCGTATTCCTTGGAAAGCAATCCCAAAACGTCGGTCATGGTCTTGAGCGCGTCCAATCCCTGCGCAATGGCGCCGGCCGCGCTGTCCGCGGTCAAAGAAGAATTCATATCGCGCACATGCTCAAAAATGGCCGCCAGGGCGTCGGCGGTATTGAGATCGTCGGACATGGCCGCGTCAAAGGCCTCCACCGCCTTTTTGGAACGCTCCACAAAAGCCGTTTCTTCGGCGTTGAGTTCCCTTTCGGGCGCGTGTTCGAGATTGAAAAGCGCGCTGTTGCGGGCGGTATAGAGCCTTTCCAGGGAATTCGCCGCCTGGATGATCAAATCGCGCGAGAAATTGATCGGGCTTCTGTAATGCGCCGAAAGCATGAACAGCCGAACCGCTTCCGCGTCATATTCCTTCAGGATATCGCGCACCATGAAGAAGTTGCCGGCGGATTTGGACATCTTCTTGTTATCCACGTTGATATGGCCGTTGTGCATCCAGTAGCGTGCAAAGGGCTTGCCCGTCGCGCCTTCGGATTGCGCGATCTCGTTTTCGTGATGCGGGAAGATGAGATCCACGCCGCCGCAGTGAATATCGAACGTCTCGCCCAGATACTTCATGCTCATGGCCGAGCATTCGATATGCCAGCCGGGGCGCCCCATGCCCCAGGGACTTTTCCAGGCAGGCTCTCCGGGCTTTTGCGCTTTCCAGAGGGCAAAATCCATCGGATGGCGCTTGATATCCCCCACCTCGACGCGCGCGCCGCTTTCCAGATCGTCCAGATTCTGGCCAATGAGCTTCCCATAGCTGGATCGATAGGCCTGGGTATCAAAGTACACGTCTCCGTTAACTTCATAGGCCAATCCCTTGGCCTCGAGCTTCTTGATCAACCCGATGATCTCGCCGATATGCCTGGTCGCGCGCGGATGCACGTCCGCCTCGAGCACCCCCAGGGCCTGCGCATCCTTGAAATACTCTGCAATGTACTTTTCCGCAATTGCATCGACCGTGGTATTTTCCTCATTGGCGCGCTTGATCATCTTGTCGTCAATATCCGTGAAGTTCTGCACGAATTTCACATCGTACCCCAGATGCTTGAGAAAGCGCCTGAGCGTATCGAAAATGATAAACGGCCGCGCATTTCCGATATGGAAATAGTTGTACACCGTCGGCCCGCAGGCGTAAATTCCCACATGGCCTTCCTGCAGGGGCACAAAATCTTCTTTTTTGCGCGTCAGCGTATTGAAAATCTGCATACATTTTCCTCCCCAAAATTGCTCAAAAGCGGCCACGCCCCCATCGACAGAGGCGTGGCCGCGGTTCCACTCTGCTATTTCGCTTCGCGTCTCGGCAAAGCCAAAACCGCTTGCCAAGCCGCTTGCGCACTCAATTGCATTAACGCTGCAAACGTCCCTTCCTACCCCGACCGAAGCCTTGCAAAGGCCGCATTCAAAAGGGAAACTCCCGGGCGCACGCTTCGGCATACTCGCTTCCCCGGCAGCTTCCAGCCCATGGCCGCCGATCTCTTGCGCGCGAGAGATGCCTACTCCTCCCGATCTGCGTCTTTATGCGTTATTATACCGGGAAAAGCGCCCTGCGTCAAGTCCATTTTTGCTTCTTCCCATTTGCTGGAATTTCTGTTACAATAGGTATAGAGTTTTAGAGGAGAGATTTCTTCTCTTTTCTGATAACAGGAGGCCATTGTTGTTTATGAAGCTGATTTCCTGGAATGTCAACGGCTTGCGCGCGTGCCTGAAAAAGGGCTTTTTGGAAAGCGTGCAATCTCTGGATGCGGACGTCCTCTGCCTGCAGGAAACCAAAATGCAGCCCGGCCAATGCGAAATTGATCTTCCGGGATATGAGCAGATCTATAACAGCGCGGAGAAAAAGGGCTATTCCGGAACCGCCGTGTTTTCCCGCGTCCCGATTCTCTCCCGCACTTTCGGCATCGGCCAAAGCGAACACGATCGGGAAGGGCGCGTAATTTGTTGCGAATACGCGGACTTTTTCCTGGTATGCTGTTATACGCCCAACTCGCAGGATGGACTGCGAAGGCTGGAATATCGGATGCGTTGGGAAGACGCGTTCCGCGAATATTTGCTCGATCTGAATCAAAAAAAGCCCGTGATTGTGTGTGGGGACTTAAATGTAGCGCATCAGGAAATCGATCTGAAAAACCCAAAGACCAACCGCAAGAATGCCGGTTTTACCGATCAGGAGCGAGAAAAGCTGTCAACCTTGCTGGCAAGCGGCTTTGTGGATACCTTCCGCTTTTTTCATCCGGACGCAACCGGGGAATACAGTTGGTGGAGCTACATCGGCAACGCTCGCTCCCGCAACGCGGGTTGGCGCATCGACTATTTCCTGGCCTCGGAAAAGCTCCGGGATCGCCTTGTCTCGGCTTCGATCCATCAGGAAATCTATGGAAGCGACCATTGTCCTGTGGAATTGAACCTGCAAACGGCGGATTTGGATCAAATTTCCGCGGGTTTGGAGCAAGCGTCCTTGCGCTGACGTCTTATTCCGGGTACAATAAACGTGTCTTGGAGGTGGACGAATGAAAACGGTAAAAATCAAATCGGCAATCCCGATTTATTTAAGCGCGCTGACGTGGATTTTATTCGGTCTGTTTTCTCCGATTTACGAGTGGAAATTTCTGTTGTTGACCACATGCTGCTCGATTGTCGTCTATTGGGTCAGTTCCGTGTTCCTTCCCGGCCGC
>DVMU01000010.1 GCA_018714825.1 Candidatus Pullichristensenella excrementigallinarum | reverse complement strand
AAAACAGCCGGAAGTCTTTTTTTGATAAAAGCACATTTGAGAAATACGCACATCTGGCGGCTCATTCGAGTTTTGCGTTTCTCAGATTCCACAGAGATTGGGTTTACAACATTTAAAAGAAATGGTACTATTTATGCAGCGGATTTTCCGTAGAATCGCTTTGCGGGGAATTGCAGTGGTGAAAGGAGAAATTCACATGTTGGCCTATACCTATATTGCGCCCGGAAAATTTGAATTGCTGGAAAAGCCTAGGCCCGCGTTGCAAACGGATCGCGATGCGATCGTGCGCGTGACCTTGGGAAGCATCTGTACGAGCGATTTGCACATTAAAAATGGAAGCGTGCCGCGCGCCGTTCCCGGGATCACGGTAGGGCATGAAATGGTCGGCGTTGTGGAGGAAGTCGGATCGCGGGTGCAGAGCATCCGTCCCGGCGACCGGGTGACGGTCAATGTGGAAACCTTTTGCGGAGAGTGCTTTTTCTGCAAAAACGGCTGGGTAAACAACTGCATCGACCCGCAGGGAGGGTGGGCGCTCGGCTGCCGTATCGACGGCGGCCAGGCAGAATATGTGCGCGTGCCGTACGCGGATCAGGGATTGAACAAAATCCCTGAAAACGTGACGGATGAACAGGCGCTCTTTGTAGGAGATATCCTGGCCACAGGCTATTGGGCGGCGGAGATTTCCGAAATCCGGCCTGAGGATACGGTGCTGATCCTCGGGGCGGGTCCGACGGGTCTATGCGCCTTGCAGTGCGTGCGTCTCCGATCGCCCGGGCGCGTGATCGTCTGCGAAAGGGATCCGCAGCGCCGCGCGTTTGTAAAGAGGATCGACCCCGAGGCGCTTGTTGTGGATCCGGAAAACCTGCCGGAATTTGTCCGGGAACACAGCGAGCATGGCGGCGCGGACGCGGTGCTTGAAGTGGCGGGGAGCGCGGATACGTTTCGCATGGCCTGGGAATGCGCTCGCCCCAACGCAATTGTGACGATCGTTGCGCTCTATGACGGCCCGCAGACGCTGCCGTTGCCGGAGATGTACGGAAAAAATCTTACCTTTAAAACCGGCGGCGTGGATGGATGCCAATGCGCGCGGATATTGGAGCTGATTTCCGAAGGGAAATTGGATACCACGCCGCTGATCACGCATACCTATCCGCTTCGGGAGATCGCGCAGGCCTATGACCTCTTTGAAAACCGGCTCGACGGGGTGATCAAGATCGCCGTTTCGCCCAGAGGTTGAATTGTCGCGGAGACGCATCGACGCCCGGCAAAATCCAAAGGGCTCCAAGGCGCTGGATCGATCGCTATCTGGGTGCAAGCTCTTCGGGAGTCAGCTTTCTCTGCACGCGGCAGGCAGGAATATTGGTGGTGCCCAAAAGCCCGCGATGTCGTACATCACGGGCTTGCTTGCAGCTTATGCTTTGTTCGTTTAGACCAGGCCGTGCGCGAGCATGGCGTCTGCGACCTTATTAAATCCCGCGATGTTGGCGCCGGCTACAAAGTTGCCTTCAAAGCCGTATTCCTTCGCGGTGGTTTCGATATTATGGAAGATATTGATCATAATCTGGCGCAATTTCTGATCGACCTTCTCGAACGTCCAGCTCATGCGCTGGCTGTTCTGGCTCATTTCCAGGGCGGAAGTAGCCACGCCGCCCGCATTCGCGGCCTTTCCGGGCAGGAACAGCACGCCCGCGGACTGGAACAGCTCCGTTGCTTCCAAGGTGGTGGGCATGTTGGCGCCCTCGCCAACGGCGATCACGCCGTTCTTGATCAGCGTGCGCGCATGATCGGCCTGCAGTTCGTTCTGCGTCGCGCAGGGGAGCGCCACATCGCACGGGACATCCCAAATGGAGCCATCCTCGTGATATTCTGCGTTCGGACGGTACTGGAGATATTCCTTGATGCGCTTGCGCTCGACTTCTTTGATCTTTTTGATGATTTCGACATCTACGCCGTCCTCATCGTAGATCCATCCGTTCGAATCGCACATCGCCACGACCTTCGCGCCCAACTGCGCGGCCTTTTCGTTTGCGTAAATCGCTACGTTTCCGGAACCGGAAACCACCACGCGCTTGCCGGCAAATCCGGTGCCGCGCGTCGAAAGCGCCTCTTCCATCAGATAAACCAGGCCGTATCCCGTAGCTTCCTTGCGGGCCAGAGAACCGCCGTAGCTGAGACCTTTTCCGGTAATAAAGCCTTCATACAGGCCGGTGATGCGCTTGTACTGGCCAAACAGGAAGCCGACTTCGCGTGCGCCCACGCCGATGTCGCCCGCCGGAACGTCCATATCCTGGCCGATGTATTTATACAGCTCGGTCATAAAGCTCTGACAGAAGCTCATGACTTCGCGATCAGACTTGCCCTTGGGATCGAAATCGGAGCCGCCCTTCGCGCCGCCGATAGGGAGTCCGGTCAGGGAGTTTTTAAAGATCTGTTCAAAACCGAGGAACTTGAGAATTCCCAGATTTACCGAAGGATGGAAACGCAGTCCACCTTTATAGGGACCAATCGAATCGTTGAACTGAATGCGATAGCCCTTATTGACGTGGATGTGTCCCGCATCGTCTACCCACGGCACGCGGAAGAGAATCGAACGATCCGGCTCCGTGATCCGCTCAAGGATGGCGTTGCGAGAATAGACGGGGTT
>DVMU01000134.1 GCA_018714825.1 Candidatus Pullichristensenella excrementigallinarum | reverse complement strand
TGGAATGTGTTTGCACATTTTCCCGAATGACGATCTTTACCCGGATTTCAAATTCGTCGATCTCCGGAGTCCAATGCTCGAGAAGATGCTTTGCGAGCAGTTTTACTCCATAGTATCCCTGCAAACGCGGCTCCTGATCAAAAACCATGTCAAACAGGCCATCCTTGAGATATTGTTCTACTTTTTCCGTAACGTCATATCCGACCAGCACAAGGCGTTTGTCTCCCGCATATTGTCCGGATTTTACATATTCCCCAACGACCTCTCCCAGAGCCAGAGTGCCCGCCCCTGTGTTGGAAAAAATTCCATTTAAATCGGGATTTGCCTGCAACATCTTATGCACAAGCCGACGCGCCGTCTCCAAATCGTCAAAATGCTGGCGCTCGTCGACGACCTCTATATCCGGAAAGCCTTCCCGAAGGGCGTCGCAAAATCCGTCCCGGCGATTCATGGAATACCCGGGATTGAAAAAGCTGACAAACGTGGCGACTTTGCCGCGTCCTCCCAGGAGTCGCCCCATCAGCGTTCCCGCCATGCGGCCGGAATTATATGTATTTTCCCCGACAAAGAACAGGCGTCGGCTCGCGCTCGCGTCGGAATTAAACGTGACGACCGGAACTCCCTGATCCACCAGGCGATCGATGCTCCCCGCAATGGCGTCGCTTCCGGCCATCATCGCGAGGCCGTCAAAATCTTCCGGCCGAATCGCATCCAACACGCGGGATTGAGAACGCGCGTCGAATGTTTCGCAAGGCAGTATTTCTACCTCTACCCCATAATCCACCAGTTCATCCCTGGCTTCTTTTACGCCTTCGGCAACATTTCCGAAAAAAAACAGCGGCTCCTGCGGCAAATCCTGCGGCATAATCACGCCGATTCGGTACTTTTTTTGCCTCCCAAGCGCGCTTGCGATCTTGTTGGGCTGATATCCCAATCTCTGCGCGGTTTTTAAAATCTTCTGCTTGGTTTCCGGCTTGATTCTCTCTCTTCCATGCAGCGCCCGGTCCACCGTCCCCACAGACACATTCGCCTCGCGCGCAATGGTTTCGATTGTTACTTTGTTCATTTTGCACCCCTCGCGTATGTGAACCCGCCTCTATGTTATCATTCCGCCTGTTTTCCGTCAAGCGTTTTCCGGACGTTTGCAGGCTGCCGTTTTATGGTATAATGCAATGGAACCTTTCCGCTTTGTAAGATTGCGGGGCAAAATGTAATTCGAATCGATGGTTGGCGGCTTTTCAAACTGATATACTGTTCCCGTCAATCGATGGGAGGTTTTGCATATGTCGATTCTTGAAGTCAACAGCGTAAAAAAAGTCTACACCACCCGCTTCGGCGGGCACAGCGTCCAGGCGCTTTCCTGCGTTTCCTTTTGCGTGGAACCCGGAGAATACGTCGCCATCATGGGCGAAAGCGGATCGGGGAAAACCACGCTTTTGAACATCCTTGCGGCGCTGGATAAGCCCACCAACGGCGAAGTCTGGTTGGACAATCGCCTTTTGAGCGCCATCCCCGAAAAGGAAATCGCCGCCTTCCGAAGGGATAACCTGGGATTTGTTTTTCAGGATTTCAATTTGCTGGACACCTTCTCCATTCGCGACAACATCTATCTTCCGCTGGTGTTGCAGCGCCGCGATCCCGGAGAAATGGCCTCTCTGATCCGCCCCATTGCCCGGAGGCTGGGCATCGAAAGTTTGCTCTCCAAATACCCCTATGAGGTTTCCGGGGGCGAAAAGCAGCGTGCCGCGGTGGCGCGGGCGCTGATCACTTCTCCGAAATTGATCCTCGCGGACGAACCGACCGGCGCGCTGGATTCGCGCGCGACGGAAGCGCTTTTAAATCTCTTCAGCGAAATCAATCGCGACGGGCAGACCATCCTCATGGTCACGCATTCCGTCAAGGCCGCCAGCCACGCCTCCCGCGTGCTGTTCCTGCGCGACGGAGAGGTCTTCCACCAGCTCTATCGCGGCAATCTTCAGGAACACGAATTCTATCAACGCATTCTCGATGCGCTGAACGTGCTCGCCACGGAGGTGGGAGAAAATGCGTAAGCTCTTTTATGCCAGATTGGCCTTCTCCAATCTGCGCAAAAACGCGCGCGTGTACCTGCCGTTTATCTTCAGCAGCGCCCTCACCGTCGCCATGTGCTACATTCTGTTGATGTTGCCTGGAGATGCGGGCCTGCGCGGCGTGCGCGGCGAAGCCTATCTCAAATCCACGCTCATGCTCGGCGCGTGGGTGGTCGGTATTTTCGCGGTCATTTTCCTCTTCTATACCTCCAGTTTTCTCACCAAGCGCCGCAAAACCGAATTTGGTCTTTTGAACGTGCTGGGCATGGAAAAAAAGCACATTGCGCGGGTTCTCCTGTTTGAGACGTTTTATCTGGGTTCGTTCAGCCTGCTTCTGGGCCTGCTTCTCGGCTTTGCGCTTTCCAAATCAGTGCTTCTGTTTTTGACCAATCTGGTGGGCCTCGAAGTTCGCTTCGGCCTGTCCTTCTCCCCCTCTGCGGCAGGAGCGACTCTGGTTCTTTTCGGCGCAATCTTCTTCCTGATCTTTCTCAATTCCGTGCGGCAGATTCATTTCGCGAGCGCAGTGGAACTGCTTAAAGGAGGAAACCTCGGCGAAAAGGAGCCGAAAACCCGCTGGCTGCTGACGCTGATCGGCCTTCTCGCCCTTGCCGGCGGATATACGATTGCGCTCGTCACCAAGAATCCCATGTATGTGCTGGCGCTCTTCTTCGTCGCGGTCATTTTGGTCATCATCGGCACCTATTGCCTGTTCACCGCGGGAAACATCGCCGTTTTGAAGCTGATGCGCCGCAACAAGAAATACTATTACCAGCCCGAACACTTTATTTCCGTCTCCGGAATGATCTATCGCATGAAGCAAAACGCCGTGGGTCTGGCCAATATCTGCATCCTTTCGACGATGGTTCTGGTCATGATCTCCTCCACACTCTCGCTCTACGCGGGCACGGAGGACATGCTCTATCGCCTGTATCCGCAGGAAATTGGGGTGGAATGCTACGAACCCTCCGAATTCGCGCAGTTCAAGGAAGACGTCGTCAAAGCCATAGCAGACTCCGGTCTGCAGCCCGATCAATGGATCGAATACCGGCAGCTGATCTTCGCCGCCGCACAAAAGGGCGACCGCTTTCTGCTGGACCGAGACGACAGTTCCCTCTATTTCTCCGTCACCAGCCTGTGTTTTATGCCGCTATCGGATTTTAACCGGATGACCGGCCGGTCGGACAGCCTGGAAAGCGGGCAGGTTCTCGCCTTCCCCTATCAAAGCGATACCCTCAGCGTATTGGACTACTCCTTTGAGGTCGTTTCCGCCGAGGGGCTGGACAAGGTCGATATGCCCGGACGGGCGTATTATACCAGTCAGGTAGGCACCATTTATATCATCGTGCCCGACAGCCTGGATATCGCGCAAATTGCCCAAAAGCAGGCGGAGGTCTACGGCCGAAACAGTTCTCCTTATACCATGTACATCGGCTTTGACCTGCCCGGTCTGACAAGCGGCGAAAAGGAACAGGCATATGAGGACTTCAGCCGCATTTTGGGCGACCTTATGGGAGATCCCCGCATCTACTCGCAGGAAGCCCAGCGAATCGAGCTCTATTCCTTTAACGGGAGCCTGTTCTTCCTGGGTCTGTTCCTGGGCATTCTGTTCCTGATCGCCGTGGTGCTCATCATGTATTACAAGCAGCTTTCCGAGGGATATGAGGATAAGCGGCGCTTTGCCATTATGCGCAAAGTGGGCTTGAGCCGCAGCGAAATCAAAAGTTCCATTCGCAGCCAGGTTCTAATTCTGTTCTACCTGCCCCTTCTGGCCGCCTGCTGCCACATTCTGTTTGCTTTCCCCTTTATCTCGCGCCTGTTCATGCTCTTGGAATTGCAGAATGTCCGGCTGTTTTTCCTGTGCACGATCTGTTCCGTGGCGCTGTTCGCCCTCATCTATGCGGGCGCTTACGCGCTGACCGCCCGGACGTACTATCGAATCGTCGGAGAAGACGCCTGACGCAGGGCAAAAAAGAGCGATCGAATTTTTGCCCGTTTCCTTCCCGGGAGTGTTCAAAAGCGCAAATTTTGCAGATTCGTTGCGGGTCGAGTCCCTTCGGGGAATCCCGGCCCGCTTTTGCATTCTCTTTGCGCGCAATTTCTCCGCGCGTCGGTATAAATCCCGCGCATGTGGCAAAAACTAGCTGCGCTGGGAGGGATAAACATGCAAAATCACCGACGCGCAAAATTCGGTTGGGTCATGCTGGCCCTGTGGACCGTAGCCGTTCTCGCCATGATCCTCGTATGGACGTTTGATCATCAAAAAGCGCAGCCCCAATACGACGGTGCGACCTTTGTCGCCATCCGGGGAGGGTTTGTTGATGTCTGATTCCCATCATGCTCTGCCCGCGTGTACGCTTGAATATGCAAAGCGTCCCGGAGACAACGAAAGTCGCCGCTGCGAGCGCCGCGCGGACACAAACGCGCGCCAAAAGGAGGAACACCCATGAGCGATAAAGAAATCCGCCGCGCCAAACAATATGGCGACCTGGTCGAAAGGCTGACCCCCAATTCCAAACCCCTGCGCAACTGCCTGCGCGCATTTTGGGTCGGCGGCGTCATCTGTACGCTCGGCCAGTGGATTACGATGCTTGCCGAGCCGTTGCAATTGACAGAAATGACAGCACCGATGTTTACCAGCGTCGTTCTGATCTTCCTGGGGGCTACGCTCACGGGCATCGGCGTCTATGATCGCATCGGCAAATATGCGGGCGCAGGATCGGTGGTACCGATCACGGGCTTTGCCAATTCCGTCTGTGCTCCCGCCCTGGAATTCCGCCGCGAAGGTTGGGTTCTGGGATTGGGCGCGCGGTTGTTTCAGATTGCGGGTCCAGTACTGGTATATGGCATCAGTTCTTCCATTGTTGTCGGCCTTGTCTATTGGGCGGTAAAGGAGTGGCTGCTATGAGGCAGGGAAAACAGACTTTTGTCTACCAACATGCCCCGGTTGTCGCTTCTCACGCCTCCATCGTCGGTCCCAAGGAGGGAGAAGGCCCGCTCGCAAGCGAATTCGACGAAATCCTCCCCGACGATCTTTTGGGACAAAAATCCTGGGAATTGGCGGAAAGCGAGATGCTGCGGCGCTGCATCCTGCGCGCTGCGGAGGACGGCGGCATCACCCTGGAGCAAGCCCAGGCCCTCTTCAGCGGCGATCTCAACAACCAGATCATTGCCACCGGCTTTGCCGCGCGCGCCCTGGGAATTCCCTTTTTCGGGCTGTACGGCGCGTGCTCGACTTTCGTGGAAGCCCTGGTTCTCGGATCGGCTTTGATCAGCGGCGGATTTCTGGAAAACGCGCTGTGTTCCGCCTCCAGCCATTTCTGTACTGCGGAGCGGCAGTTTCGCCTGCCCCTTGAGATGGGCACGCAGCGTCCTCCCAGCGCGCACTGGACGGCGACCGCCGCGGGTTGCGCGCTCCTCAAATCCTGCGGTGATTCTTCGGAAAAGCTCTTGCGCGTGACGGCCGGGACTTTCGGAAAAATCGAGGACTATCAGATCAAAGACGCCAATCACATGGGCGCGGCCATGGCGCCTGCGGTATGCTCCACCATCTGCGCACATTTTGAGGACATGCGGATCGATCCCGACCATTATGACCTGGTGGCGACGGGCGATTTGGGTTGGATCGGCCGCGAAATTCTCTTGGAACTGCTCCGCCAAAACGGCCATCCCATTCCCCCGGAAAAACTCGTGGATTGCGGCGCGTCGCTCTATTATCAGGAACAGGATACGCACGCGGGCGGCAGCGGCTGCGGGTGCGTTGCCTCGGTCGGCTGTTCATGGATCATGAAGCGATTGGAGCGCGGCGAAATCCATCGCGCGCTGCTGGTCGGCTCGGGCGCGATGCTCAGCCCCACCAGCACCTTGCAGGCCCAATCCATTCCCGGAATCGCCTATGCCGCCGCCTTGGAGGTGTTTTGAAATGCAGGAAATTCTGGTCTTTGTCAAGGCTTTTGTGGTTGGAGGACTCCTGTGCGTGATCGGCCAGCTCCTTCTGGATTATACCAAGCTCTCCAACGCGCGCATCCTGGTTCTGTTCGTGGTATCGGGCGTGGTCCTGACCGCCGTGGGGCTCTATAAGCCGCTGGTGGATTTTGCAGGCGCAGGCGCCACGGTGCCCCTTCTGGGCTTCGGATACTCCCTTGCCATGGGCGCGATCGAGGCAGTCAACAGCTACGGGATCCTCGGCGCGCTCGCGGGAGGCGTCACGCGCACGGCTGCAGGAATTGCCGCCGCCGTATTTTTCGGCCTGCTCAATGCCCTGATTTTTAAACCCAGAACCAAATCCTGAGCCGCTTTCGGCGGGCCGCGGAGAATTCGCGGCCCGCTTTGCGTTTCAAAAGGGAATTTTGACGCACACCATGATCGTTCTCCAACTCCTCCATGGAAAATTTCCCACGCGCCGTTGCTTTTTTCCGCATTTTGTGGTATTGTCATGATAGCGGTACATAATGATCAATTTTAAGATCCCGTATGAAAAGAAAGGATGGAGCACGCATGGATTTCAACGCAAGCGGAAAACTCTTTGATTTCGAGCGCGGCTTTTCCGCGTACTTCGACAAGGAGACGGGCCTTTCCCCGGAAGTGGAGACGGGCAAGCGCTATCTTTCGCAGATGCAGGGCATGTTCCTGGATACCCAGGCGCAGGACGATCTGTTAAAGGATGGGGACAAACTGGTCTATGAGTTTCACTCCATGCCCGCGCCCGAACATGCCGGGGATCTGGCGTTTGGTTGCAGCATCGTCTATCCCGGCAAGGTCGGTCAGGAGTATTATATGACCAAGGGACATTTCCATACGATTCTGGATACCGGCGAAGTCTACTACTGCCTGAGCGGCCACGGCTACATGATGATGGAGAGCCCCGAAGGCGATTGGGAGGCGATCGAGTTGACGCCCGGCAAGGCCTGCTATGTTCCCAAGCGGTATGCGCATCGCAGCGTCTGCGTCGGGAAGCCCTCGGACGGCCCTCTGGTGACGTTCTTTACCTTCCGCGCGGATGCGGGACATGATTACGGAACCATTGAAACCAAGGGCTTCCGCAAACTCCTGATCGAACAGGACGGAAAGCCGACCATCATCGACAATCCCAAATGGAAGGATGCGTAGCCTCTCATAGCCAGGCAGCAGGGCCGCCGAACGCGCGCGTACTCGCAAGGGACACGTCCGCGTCCGACGGCCCTGTTCGTCCAAAAAAACATCGCGCTGCGCGTTGCCGTAGAGTTTTTCGAACCTCCGGCCCTTGCCGCAGCGCGATACAAGCCTTGATGAAATTCTCATCCTTCCCGGGATTTGCCGCGCAAAGCGCTCTGCTCCCCATGGCCGTTTCCGTGTCCTTTTCCCGATCCGTGGTGTTCCGCCGAGGAAGATTCTCCGGGGTCCTGTACCCCTTCCTCTTGCGTAAGCGCCTGAATCCGGCTTTGGATCTCCTTCATGGTCATTCCCTGCACGTCCTGAATCGACAAATCCGGATCCAGCGCCTGCGCTTCCAAAAACATGCGGTACTTGCCGCAGGAAAGCCCATGCGCGTGGGCCTCGGCCACCACTTCAAAATCCGCCGCATAGCAATACGCGTTGCGGCACTTCTCTGTGCGCGCGCTGATCTCGGAAAGGATCGCCTCGCTCTGTCGCTCGTCCTGACCCGCGACCACGATCGAGAGGACGGCATCGCCGGATAAATATTTCTCCACGCGCGGATCGTCCAAAACCCGCTCCACAGCCTCGGCATAGCCCAGATGCTTAACGTTGATCGAGGATGCCAGCGCTTCTCCGTCCGGGTTGTATCCCCGCACGGCGATCACCCTGTCAAACCGGTTGACCTCCAATTCCATCGAAGGATTGATATCGATGCTGATGAGCGATGTCGGCGTAAAATACAGGCGATACCCGCCCCATCCCGCCAATAGAAGCAGCAAGCAGGCA
Source organism: Candidatus Pullichristensenella excrementigallinarum (assembly GCA_018714825.1). Classification (GTDB taxonomy): domain Bacteria; phylum Bacillota; class Clostridia; order Christensenellales; family Aristaeellaceae; genus Pullichristensenella; species Pullichristensenella excrementigallinarum. Next base: position 480 of record DVMU01000134.1, on the reverse strand, counting down.
AAGATGGGAAGGAGGCGACGCCCTATGCTCCAGCGGCGATATCCCCGCGTCTTTCGGGTAAGAAACGCCCTGGCGCCGATCTTCAAATTCTCTTCCGCATGAACTTGGTCGAAGGCCTCCCGGATTCTGTCATTCATAGGCTTCCCCTCCCAACTTCTCCCTGAGCATCTGCCTGGACCGCGTCAGGAGCATATAGACCGTATTCACATTTCTCTTCAGAATCCGTGCGATCTGCGGAGCGGTATAGCCCTCGTAATAGTGCAGATACACCACTTGCCGATACTTTTCCGGCAGGGATAAGACCGCCTCGAGCACTTCCCTGTGCTCCTCTTCCATGTCCGCGGGCAATTCCGGAATTTCTTCCATGGAGACGCTGCGGCTGCGAAAAAAACTCTTGATCAGATCCTTGCAGGCGTTGATCGTCACCCGAATAAACCAGGCCTTTTCGTGCGCGTCGCTTTCAAAGGAAGCGGAACCCAG
>DVMU01000133.1 GCA_018714825.1 Candidatus Pullichristensenella excrementigallinarum | reverse complement strand
TCGGAAGCTCGGAGAATTCGGAAAAGACCTATGAAGCCATGAAGGAAAACATCATGGGCGAGGTACGGCAGATTTTCCGACCGGAGTTCCTTAATCGTGTGGACGAGATCATCGTCTTCCATGCGCTGACCGAAGAAGAGATCGATCAGATCGCGCGGCTGCTTTTGAAGAAAGTGACGGCGCGGCTCAAAGAGCGAAATATCGAATTGGAGTGCGACGAATCGGCGCTCAAGCTCCTGAGCGCCGCGGGATACGATTTGCAATATGGCGCGCGTCCGCTCCGCCGAGCGATTCAGCGCATGGTGGAGGATGCCCTGAGCGAGGAAATCCTCAACGGACACATTCGCCTGGGCGATCGCGTGCGCGCCACCAGGGAAGGCGAGCAGCTCAAATTTGAGGTGCTGGAGGGCGCGCGAGAACCCATAGTAGCTCAGCCGAACAGCGATTGACCCTCTTCGATTTCCACTTCCGGCTCGGTGGGTTCTTCTTCTCCCTCCAGCCAGCTTGCGACGCGATTCAGTACCCCTGACGGGTTATATTGGACCGCGTCGCTCTCTTTTCCGGTGAGCAATGTCCCATATTCGTAGAGCAATTTGTGGCGGGGAAGCACGCTGTAGCTGTGCGAATCGGAGAGATCCGCATCCAGATCCGCGTATTCCAATTTCTCTCCGGCCGCGCCCTGTAAGGTGGCGATCCATTCCGTCTGCGTACCGGTTTTGCGCAAGAGAAGATATTCGGCATTTGCATCCCTAGAAGTAAACTGCAATACCGGGATCTCGCCGTCCCTGCTTGCAAGTTGCAGATCCTGCACGGATTCCGGCGCATCCCATAGGCCGGATACGGTCTGTGGGACATCGTCCAAATGGAACAATTCGGTTTCTACATATTCCGCAGGCGTGCGTGTGTCGGCCAGGAAAACCGCGTGATCCTGTTCCAGGGAAAGCGCGTCCACCAAGGCCTCGCGCAGGCCGGACGGCCGGTGAAAGGCCCCCTGAAGCCATTTTCCGTCAATTCCGGAGAAAAATTTTGCGCAGAGTTGCGCGGGATAGCTGCTTCCGCCCGCCCAATCGGGGAGTTTGTGGGAGGCGTCCGGCTGATCAAAGCCCATCCATACCGCGACGGCCAATTTTGGCGTGTAGGCAACGGTCCATGCATCGCGGTTGCCGCTGCCTTCCATACCGACGGTTCCCGTCTTGGCGGCAACATCCGCGTTCACGCCGGAAAGCGCCTTTGCGCTTCCCGTTTCCGCTGCGGTGCGCAGCATATCCGTGACCAGGTATGCCGCCTCTGCCGAGAGGGCACGACGCTTTGCCGCATCGGCGCGGTAGACGATTTCACCGGAGGCGTCTCGGATTTCGCGGATCAGATGCGCTTCGGATCGCATTCCCTGATTGGCCAATGCCCCGTAGGCGCTCAAAAGCTGCACGGGGGAGACGCCGTCAGTCATTGAACCCAGCGAGAGCGCAAGATTCTGATCCGCATCGCTGAGGGGAAGGCCAAACTTCTCCATCTGTTCCCGAATGGCGGGAATGCCTAACCGATCAGCCAAATCCACCGTCGCTACGTTCAGAGAGCGGGAGAGTGCTTCCCGCAGAGTAACGATGCCATAGTATTTGCCGCTCGCATTGCCGGGAGAATACCCGCCCGCAAATTCCCTCTTTTCATCGGAGACAAAACTGGTGGGCAAGTAGTTTCCCGTTTCCATGGCGGCGGCATAGGTGGAGACCGGTTTGACGGCGGAGCCGGGCTGGCGCTGGATCGAGGTCGCGCGGTTCAGGCCCAGTCGCACATCATAGCTTCTTCCTCCAATCAGCGCCACGATTTCTCCATTGCGCACGTCCATGGCGGCCATCGCCGCCTGCGCTGGGGTGCCGTCTTCGGCCGGATCGGGAAAATTCGCGCCGTCCTGGAAGAGGGTTTCCGCAGCCTTCTGTACATCTGGATCCAAGGCGGTATAGATATGATAGCCGCCGGATAGGAGTTGTTCCGCGCTGATGTTCAGCGCATCCTGCGCCTCAAGCATTACGGCGTCCATATACCAGCCGAATTCTCCGACAGGTTCTTCCTGTTCCACAATTTCCAACGGGGTCGCCTTTGCCCTTTCGGCCTCTTCCGAATCGATAAATCCCGCCTCCGCCATGGTATCCAGGATCATATTGCGCCTCTCCAGCGCGTTCTCCGGTTCCAGATGCGGCGCGTAATTGCTCGGAGCCTTGATGATCCCGGCGAGGAGCGCGCCCTGTTCCAGCGTAAGATCCGAGACGCTTTTGCCGAAATACGCCTTTGAAGCCGATTCGATTCCGTAGGCTCCGTTTCCAAAATAAACCACATTTAAATAGCATTCGAGGATTTCTTCCTTGGAGAGCTCTTTTTCCAGCTGCATGGCGAGAAACGCTTCCTGCACCTTGCGGGAAAGCGTCTTATCGCTGGTAAGATGGGTGAGTTTGATCAGCTGTTGGGTGATCGTGGAGGCCCCCTGCTGCAGGCTCATGGTCTTGATGTCATGCCAGAGCGCGCCGAAGATGCGCACCACGTCTACGCCGTTATGCTCGTAAAAGCGCAAGTCTTCTGCGGCGATAAACGCCTGCTGTACATGCAAGGGGATTTCCTCGATGGAAACCAGAACGCGATTTTCGCCGCCGTAGAGGTTTCCCACACTTTCCACGTCGGACGCATAGACCACAGTGGATTGCGCAAGATTGTTCAACCGGTCCAGATCCAGTTTTTGCCAATTCGGCAAATCCAATTCCCAAATCAGCAACAGGATCAAAGCACCGAGAATTGCCGCAAATATCCACCATTTTGCCTTGCGGCTGAGTCGCTTTTTGCGCATTTGCATCGCCTCCCATTCCCGTAGGATTCCCAGAAAATCCGGAAATAGACATATGCACCAGAACTTGTTCGTTTACAAGCACATGTCGGTTTTGTTACAATCATATTGGAATAACCGAGGTGATTGGCTTGAAGAAACTTTGGATATGTCTGATTGGGGGAGCGATTTCCCTGGCAATAGCGGGATTGCTTCTGAGCATTTTTGTCGGGCAGTCGCCTTCCGCGTTGGATCTGAGCGCGCGCATTTTGCTCGCGCTGGCGGTTGCGGCGTTTATCGGCTCCGCGCTGTTGCGCCCCAAAGCGATGCGCGCCGATCCCGCCGGTCGGGTGGACGCGCTGCACGCGCAGGCGAGCGCGTCCAGCTGTACCTTTCAGGATGTCGCCGCCAACGAGGAAGCTCGCGAGAGCCTGAAAGGATTGGTGGATTACCTGAAGAGCCCGGAAAAATACGCGCGGTACGGCGCTCGAATGCCGCGAGGCGTTTTGCTCTATGGCCCGCCCGGCACGGGCAAGACGCTGCTTGCGAGGGCGCTCGCGGGAGAGGCGGGGGTACCGTTCTTTGCCCTTTCGGGTTCGGATTTTGTGCAGATGTATGTGGGCGTCGGCGCAAGTCGCGTGCGGGAGCTGTTCAAAAATGCCCGAAAGGCGGGAAAATGCGTTATATTCATCGATGAAATCGACGCCATGGGCAAAAAACGCGACGACCAGTCTTCCGATGAACGCGACCAAACCCTCAATGCGCTTCTGAGCGAGATGTCCGGCTTTCGCCCTTCGGACGGCGTTATCGTGCTCGCCGCAACCAACCGGCTTGACACGCTTGATCCCGCTCTGCTTCGTCCGGGCCGTTTTGATCGGCAGATTGAAGTGGGATTGCCCGGAAAAAGCGAGCGGTTGAGCATCCTTAAACTGCATAGCCGGAACAAGCCTGTGGCAGAAAATGTCAATTGGGAAGCGCTTGCGCAGGATACGAGCTGTTTCTCTGGCGCTTCTTTGGAAAATTTGCTCAACGAAGCGGCGATTTCTGCAGCTGCGCGCGAGGCGGAACGCATCGAGGCAAGCGATATCCGCGCGGCATATTTTAAGACTGTCGCAGGCGCGGATCGTCCGAGCACGGCCAGCCGCAAAGAGCGCGCGGTGATCGCGCTTCACGAGGCGGGACACGCGCTGGCGGCGCGGCATCTGGTTCCGGAAAACCGCCTGACGCGCGTAAGTATCCTTCCTGCTGGTGGGGGATGCGCGGGATATACGCTTTCGATTCCTCCCGAACGAACCATGCTCAACAAGCGCGATATTGAAAATCAGATTTGCGTGCTCCTGGCGGGACGCGCGGCGGAACTGCTCGTGGGCGGAGAAGACGCGCTGACGGCCGGGGCGTCCAATGATCTTTCGCGGGCAGCTGAACTGGTCGGCGCAATGGTGATGGATTTGGGAATGGTGGGGGAACCGGCGGTGGCGTTGCGCGCGCTGCATCGGGCTTGCGGAAGCGCGGGAAATGGCGCGGAGCAATGCAAGGAAGTCCTCGCGGAACTCTATGCAAGCGTATCAGCGCTGCTTCGTTCGCATTCCGGGGAACTCTTAAAACTCATGGAGGCTCTCCTGGAAAGCGAATCCCTCAATGGCGAAGAACTGGAAGCGCTATTCGCTGCGGACAACTCTTCCGAAATCGCTTCTCCAGACCTTCCGTGCGCATGTAAAAAGGACGCGCCGCCGGAGGGGGAAAACGAAGGAGCGCGCATGGTCTGAGGCGGCGTTCAGCATCCGCCGTGAAAACGGCTCCGATGCGGGGAAATCGGGGATTCTCCACGCGAACGCGCCGTCGAACGCATGGCACGATTCGTCAAAAGCAGACGGTTTTCTCAGCAGGATACGACAGGACAGGCATGGAATTCCTAGGCCATGTTTTGAAATGGCAAAGGGGGATTCCATGCTTTCCTATGAAAAGAATCGGGGACGATTGACCATTCGCCTCTCGGGCGAATTGGATCATTTTGTCGCCGGACGTGTGCGCGCGGAGCTGGACGAACTGCTGCGCGATCCGAAAATCAAGCGCCTTGTATTCGACTTGAGCGCAGTCAGCTTTCTGGATAGCTCCGCGATTGGGCTGATTATCGGTCGATACAAGGCGATGGCTCGGCGGGGCGGCTCCGTCGCCGTTCTCAATACGGATCCGAGGGTGGACCGCATCTTCGAAATGGCGGGGCTATATCAGATTGTGGAAAAACTGGCGTGAGGCGGAGGGCAGAATATGAAGATTAAAAACGAAATGCGGATAGATTTTCCGGCAAGCCCCAAGAACGAGGCGTTGGCCAGGATGGTCATCAGCGCCTTTGTCCTGCCGCTGAATCCTACCATCGAGCAATTGGCGGATGTAAAGACCGCCGTCTCCGAAGCGGTGACCAATGCCATTGTCCATGGTTATCCGGAAGGCGGGGGAAGCGTTCGCCTGAAAGCGGTTCTCTACGAGGATGATACGCTTCTGGTCGATATCTGCGATACGGGAATCGGCATTGAGGACGTGGAACGCGCGCGCACGCCGTTTTTCACCACCGCGGAAAGCGACGAGCGCTCCGGCATGGGCTTTACCGTAATGGAAAGCTTCATGGATTCGGTCAGCGTAAAATCCAAGCCCGGGCAAGGAACGACCGTGCGCCTGACCAAGCGTCTCCAGGCGCCCGAAACGTACCCCAGTGCCCGGCGCGCTTGAGTGGCGAGCGCAACCAAAGCACACTCGACTTGCTTCGCCGTGCCGGGGAAGGCGATCCGCAGGCGCGCGAACAGGTTGTTTTGCAGAACTTAGGGCTGGTGAAATACCTGGTAAAGAAGTTCTTGGATCGCGGAAGGGAATACGAAGATCTGTATCAATACGGTTGCATGGGGCTTCTCAAAGCGGTGGATCGCTTCGATCCTTCCTTCGGCGCACAGTTTTCTACCTATGCCGTGCCAGTCATTCTCGGGGAAATTCGCCGCTATTTGCGGGATGACGGCTTGATCCATGTGGCGCGCTCTATCCGGGAAAACGCCCGAAAAATCGAACAATATCGCGAAAAAAAACTCCTGGAGAACGGGATTCCCCCCTCCGTCGAGGAAATTCATCGGGAACTCGGCCTGAAGCGAGAGGAAATCGTCCTGGCTTTAAACGCGGCGCAGCCCGTCTTCTCCCTGGATGCGCCGGTCATAGAAGGGGAGGACGCGCCTCCGCTCTCGGAGACCATCGGCCGGAATTGCATGGAAGGAGTGGAAAAGAGGATCCTCGTGGGAGATCTTTTAAAGGACCTCAGCCAAGAGGATAGGCGATTGATCCTTCTGCGCTATTATCATCGCAAAACCCAATCCGAAATTGCTCGGGAAATGGGAATCTCACAGGTACAGGTTTCCCGCCTGGAAAGCAGAATCCTCAAAAAAATGCGCGCGCGATGCGAATCCTGAACGCATCGCGCGCACGCACAAAGAGACTTTAGTATAATATAATTAGAATTCGGTTCTTAAATTCAAGGAATCAGTTTGTTTTATGAGACTTTCCATGTATTCCGATCCGTCTAGGGTGGCAAAATAATCCAGCGGCGATTCGGCTCGGCGGATCTTTGCGAAACTCCCATCTTGCTTTAAGAGGATTTCTGCGGAACGCAATTTGCCATTATAATTGTATCCCATTGAATAGCCGTGCGCGCCGGTATCGTGAATCACGACCAAATCCCCGATTTCCACCTTGGGCAACGGGCGATCCACGGCAAATTTGTCGTTGTTCTCGCAAAGAGATCCCACCACATCGTACACATGATCGTTGGGCATGTTTTCTTTGCCGACGATGGTGATATGGTGATAGGCGCCGTACATGGCGGGCCGCATCAGATTGACGGCACATGCATCGAGCCCCACATATTCCTTGTAGATATGCTTTTCGTGGATGGCGGTGGCCACAAGACAGCCGTGCGGCGCAAGCATATAGCGGCCTAGCTCGCTGGCGAGCCGCACACCCTCCATGCCCTCGAGCATCTCTCCGTGCAATTTCCGGATTTCCTGCGCAATATATTCCAGATCCGTCTCGTTCTGCTGCGGGCGATAGGGAATTCCGACGCCGCCGGAAAGGTTGATCAGGAAAAACTCCGCCCCAATCGTATCGTGCGCCTCGCGCGCTAGACGAAAGAGCATCTTGGCAATGGTGGGATAATATCCCTCGTCGGTCGAGTTGCTGGCAAGCAGCGCGTGCAAGCCGAAACGCTTCACGCCTTCCTTTTGCAAAATGCGAATCGCCTGAAAAATCTGGGTGCGCGTCATCCCGAATTTGGCGTCCCAGGGATGGCCCATGCAGGTATTTCCGATATGCAACTCTCCGCCGGGATTGTATCGCAGACAGACTTTCTCCGGAATACCGCCGTGCTTTTTGAGGAACTCAATGTGCGTCAGATCGTCCAGGTTGATGATCACGCCCAATTTGCGCGCGTATTCGAAGTCCACGCCGGGGGTCATGTTGGAGGAGAACATGATCTCATCGCCTTCAAAGCCCACGGCCTTTGCCAGCATCAATTCCGTCATGGACGCGCAATCCACGCCGCAGCCCTCTTCCTTGAGAATGGAGAGAATATACGGATTGGGATTGGCCTTGATGGCAAAGTATTCCCGAAAGCCGGGCGTCCAGGAGAATGCGCGGTTTACCCGACGCGCCGTCTCGCGGATTCCCTTTTCATTGTAAAGGTGAAAAGGAGTGGGAAAAGCGTCGGCAATCTCCCGAAATTTTTCCGGAGCACAAAAGGGCAGCTTTTGCATAAAAATTCCTCCGTGAATAAATATTCATCATATTGGCGTATTTTAACTTGTTTCTCGCCGCGCGTCAAGGGGAAAAGCGTTATTTTGCGAATAATCAATTGTTTAACAATTAAGCGTTGAACAAACATCGGATTCGTGCTAAAGTATGTAAGAAGTTTTTTTGCGCGGTTTGACGATTTTTAAGCGAAACGGCCGAATATCGCGCCGTTGGGAGGTTGCCTTTGAATCTTTCGGAGAAAATCGATCGCTTGCTCGAACGGGTGGAAAAGCCCGTTCGCTATATGGGCGGAGAATTCGGGAGCGTGATGAAGGACGCGGACGCGGTTGACGTGCGCTATGCCTTTTTGTTCCCGGATACTTATGAGGTCGGCATGTCGCATCTGGGCATGAAGATTCTCTATCATACCATCAATGGCAGGGAAGATGCCTGGTGCGAGCGGGTCTTTTCGCCTTGGGTGGATATGGCCGCAGCCATGCGCGAAGAGGGGATTCCCTTATTCTCGCTGGAGAGCCGCACGCCCGTGCGGGAGTTTGACCTTCTGGGCATCACCTTGCAATATGAAATGAGCTTTACCAACATCCTGGAGGCGCTTGATTTGGCGGGAATTCCGATCCGCAGGGAAGATCGGCAGGAAGGCCCGTTTGTGATCTGCGGAGGCCCGTGCGCATTTAATCCGGAGCCGCTAGCGCCTTTTGTGGATTTTTTTGTGCTGGGGGACGGA
>DVMU01000132.1 GCA_018714825.1 Candidatus Pullichristensenella excrementigallinarum | reverse complement strand
GAGGATCGTGTTTTTCGGCGGCGCGGGGGTATCCACGGAAAGCGGGATTCCCGATTTTCGCAGCGCGGGAGGGATTTTCATGGAGCGGCAGGAGATTCCCCCAGAGGCGATTCTGAGCGCGAGCTTTTTTTATCTGCATCCGGAAGCGTTTTTCGCCTTCTATCGCGAAAAGCTGCTCTATCCCGAAGCCCTGCCCAACGCCGCGCACCGGAAGCTGTGGGAATTGGAACAGGCGGGGAAGCTGTTGGGGATTGTCACCCAGAACATCGACGGGCTGCATCGCATGGCTGGAAACCGGCTGGTTTTTGAGATTCACGGGAGCGTCCATAGAAATTTCTGCATGGATTGCGGGCGGGAATATCCGATGCGCTTTGTTCTGGAAAGCGCAGGCATCCCGCGCTGTGAGTGCGGCGGAGTGGTTAAGCCGGATGTGGTGCTCTACGGAGAGGCGCTCGATCCGCCCACCATGCGCGGGGCCATGCGCGTAATCTCCCAGGCGGATGTGTTGATTGTGGCCGGTACGAGCCTTTCGGTTTCCCCGGCGGCGGAGTTTCTCGAAAATTTCTCCGGGCGGGAATTGGTGGTAATCAACCGGGAGGCATTGAATCTGGAAGAAAAGGCGACGCTGCCGTTGCGCGGAAGCGTCGCAGAAGTGATGGAAAAAATTCGCATCGAAATCTAATGAGATTCCAACGATCGCAGATAGGCGAGATCCTCCGCAGTCAGGGATGCAGTTTCGAGGAGTTCCGGCCTGCGCTCGCGGGTGATGCGCAGCGCCTGCTCCCGCCGCCAGCGGTTGATCAGCGCGTGGTTTCCGTTGATCAATACCTCCGGTACCTCCATGCCGCGGAATTCGCGGGGCCGGGTGTATTGTGGATATTCGAGAAGGCCGGTGGTAAAGCTTTCGTCCTCGGAGGATTCACTGCTGCCCAGAACCCCGGGAATGAGCCGTGCTACGGAATCGATCACGGCCAGCGCCGCCAGCTCGCCCCCGGTGAGCACATAGTCGCCGATGGACAGTTCTTCCGGGAAGCACAATTGCAGGGCGCGCTCGTCCACGCCTTCATAATGGCCGCACAGGAGCATCAACTCTTCTTCCTGCGCGAGTTCTTCCACGATGCGCTGATTGAGGGTGCGGCCGCGCGGAGAGAGATAGATGCGCCGCTCCCTGCCCGAGGCGTGCGCCTGCGCGGCGTCCACGATCGGCTGCGCGAGCATGACCATGCCGGCCCCGCCGCCGAAGGGGTAATCGTCGGTATTCTTATGCTTGTTCTGGGAATAGGGGCGAATGTCGATCAGCTCCACGGAAAACAGCCCCGCGTCCAGAGCACGCCCGATGACGCTGGAAGATAGATAGCCCGAAAGCATTTCCGGAAAGATGGTCAGCACCTTAATCTTCATCGAATACCGCCACCTCTTGCAGCCTTTTAGAATCCAGAAGCATCTCGCCCTTTTCCAGATCCACCTTGCACACCACGCTCTTGATCGCGGGCACCAGCACCTCGCCCATGGGACCGTGGAAGACATATACGTCGTTGCCGCCTGGCTGGAGAACCTCATCCAACCGCCCCAGATCGCGCCCGGAATCGTCCCGACCGCGCAGGCCGATCAGGTCGCAGAGGAAATTGGAATCCGCATCCAATTGTACCGCGTGCGCACGATCCACATATAGGAATTCCCCGCGCAATTTCTCGGCTTGGTTGCGATCGGTTACGCCCTCGACCGAGAGGTACACGGCGTCCGGCTGAATGCGGTTGACCCGGAAACGGACGGGGACAAATGCTTCGCCGCGCTTAAAGAAGGCGGCTTCCAGCCCTTCAAAGCGCCCCGGATCGCAGGTGACGGGCCGGAGCTTGACTTCGCCCCGGATGCCCTGCGGGCGCACGATTTCCCCAATCATCAGATATTGCTGCATACAGACCTCCTGCCTTCGCTGAAAAAGGGAATCGATGAAAATGCAGCCGGGACGGCACGCGCGGCCGCCGGCTGCATTGCGATCTACTCGCGAGAGAGGGCGCGCGCTTGTCCGCGAGCCGCGCATCGGCGGCAATCGCGTTTATCGCGGCGCTCAGATGATTTCTACAAACACCGGCTTGGGGCTGTTCGAGGAGGCCGCCTTGACCACCGTGCGGATAGCCTTGGCGATTCGGCCCTGCTTGCCGATGACCTTGCCCATATCGTCCGGATCCACGCGCAATTCGATGACGATGCTGTCCGCGTTTTCCACTTCGCGCACGTCCACCAAATCCGGTTTTTCCACAAGAGACTGGGCAATATACCGTACCAGCTGTGTCATACCTTACAGCACTCCGCCCTTTTTCAGAAGCGCGCGCGCGGTATCGGTCGGCTGCGCGCCGACGCCCATCCAGTACTTCGCGCGTTCGTCGTTGATCTTGAGCTCCACGGGCTCCGTCAGCGGATTGTAATAGCCGATCTCCTCGATGAAGCGGCCGTCGCGGGCATTGCGGCTGTCGGTGACGACGAGCCGGTAGAACGGCATCTTCTTCATGCCCATTCTCTTGAGACGAATCTTAACCATTTTTGCTTCCTCCTTGGCAATGTCAAATCGTTTGATGTATAATCAAGGTCAAAACCCGGATTACCCAAAGGGATTATCAGCGCATTCCAAACGGGAGACGCATTCGGCGCTTGCCGCCGCCCATCATCTGCTTCATCATCTGGCGCGCCTGATCGAACTGCTTGAGAAGCAGGTTGATCTCCTGAACGGTGCTCCCGCTGCCCGCGGCGATGCGGCGCTTGCGCGAGGCGTTGAGAATATCGGGATTGCGGCGTTCCATGCGGGTCATGGAGAGGATGATGGCCTCGTTCTTTTTCTGCGCCTTGAGCATTTTTTCCTCGTCGATATCCTCGGCCTTGATCTTGTTGCGAAGACCGGGAACCATCTTGAGCATGTCGGCGACCGAACCCATCTTGGTCAGTTGGCGGATCTGATCGAGATAGTCTTCCAGGGTAAAGGAATTGGTGCGCATCTTGCGCGCCATGTCCACGGCCTGCTTTTCGTCAAAGTTCTCCTGCGCCTTTTCAATCAGCGTGAGCACGTCGCCCATGCCGAGGATGCGGGAGGCCATGCGGTCGGGATGAAAGGCCTCGATATCGCCGAGTTTTTCGCCGATTCCGGCGAATTTGATGGGCTTGCCCGTCACCGCGCGCACCGAGATGGCCGCGCCGCCGCGGGTATCGCCGTCGAGCTTGGTGAGAATTACGCCGTCGATTCCCAATTCCTTATTAAAAGTATCCGAAACCGTCACCGCGTCCTGACCGGTCATGGCGTCTACCACCAGGAGAATTTCCCTGGGCTGGACGGTCTGGCGGATCTTGCGCAGCTCTTCCATCAGGTTTTGATCGATGTGCAGACGGCCTGCGGTATCGATGATCACCGGGTCGCGGCCGTAGTACCGGGCGTATTCCACGGCTTCCTTGGCGATCTGCACGGGATCTCCCTGGCCCCGTTCGAACACTTCCACGCCGACCTGACCGCCGACCACCTGCAACTGCTTGATGGCTGCGGGACGATAGACGTCGCAGGCGACCAGCAGGGGCTTTTTGCCGCCTTTTTTAATAAGGTTGCCCAATTTTGCCGCCATGGTGGTCTTGCCCGCGCCCTGCAGGCCGCAGAGCATATAAATTGTGGGCGGCTGGGGAGAATAGGAAAGCTTGGCGTTCTGGCCGCCCATGAGCTGGGCGAGCTCGTCGTGTACGATCTTGACGACCTGCTGGCCGGGAGTGAGGCTTCCCAGGATTTCCTGCCCCACGGCGCGCTCGGTGACTTTTTTGATAAAATCCTTGACCACCAGGAAGTTGACGTCCGCTTCCAGAAGCGCCAGACGCACTTCCCGCAGGGCGCTCTTTACATCCTGCTCGGAAAGCTTTCCGCGATTCGAGAGCTTTTTAAAGGTGCTTTGCAGTTTGTCGGTCAATCCCTCAAAGGCCATAGCGTTCACCTCTCGATGCGAAGAATGTTGTCAAGCGCTTCGCGCATAGCGCGCTCATCTTTTTTATCCAGAGCCGCCAGACACTTGCGCGCCGCATCGGTCACTGCCCGCCAGCGGGCGAACAGTCCGAGCTTGGCTTCATAAAAGCGCAATTTTTCGCGCGAGCGCGCTACCTGGTCGGCCACCGCCTGACGGGTCACGCCCATCTGTTCGGCAATTTCGCCCAGGGAAAGATCTTCATCCAGATACAGGCGAAGGATTTCCCGGCGGCTTTCGGTCAAAAGCGGCCCGTAAAAATCCAGAAGGCAGGCGATTTCGATTTTTGGTTCCATGTCCTCGCCCCGCAAACATGTAAAGATCTTTTGCTTGACAGCTTGTTTATTATAGGGGCATTCGCGCGGCTTGTCAAGTAAAAAATCTTGACAACGTCGAAATGCGCAATTTGGAGCCCAAAATGCGCAAAAGTTATGTAAAATTTATCGCGATGGAAGGACTCCCCTTGCAATCCGGACCATCGCGGGTTATAATATACAAGTCTGCCCCGGATGAGGGCTGCTGTTGTCATCGGCCTTTGCGCCGAAAACCAGGCGGCCGCGGATATCCGCGGGTGCCGAATTTTCAAATGGGAGGTGTCTAAGGGATGGCATCGGATAAGCGAGTCAAGGTAACGCTGGCCTGCTCGGAGTGCAAGCAGCGCAATTACAATACCATGAAGAACAAGAAGAACGACCCCGACCGCCTTGAGATGAACAAGTATTGCCGCTTCTGCAAGAAGCACACCAGTCACAAGGAAACCCGCTAAGATCCCTGGGGTGTTGGGAAGGAGTTGTTGAAAGATGGCGACAAAGGATGCCGCGAAGAAGGGGAACTTCTTTAAGCGCGTCGGCGGCTTCTTTGTGGGCTTGGCCAAGAAGATCCGGGACAAGTTCCGGGATATGTTCTTTGAGCTGAAGAAGGTCACTTGGCCCACCAAGAAAGACATGATCAACTATTCCGTCGTGGTATTGGTGTTCATGGTGTTCATGGGCATTATCATTGGCGTGATTGATCTGGGCTCGGGCAAACTGGTTGAGCTCCTGGTCAAGCGTTAGGGCCGGCCTATGGCGGAAAATGCAGAAATCAAATGGTATGTCGTACATACCTATTCCGGGTATGAAAATAAGGTTCACGACAGTCTCATCAAGGCCGTGGAGAACAACGGGATGCAGGATCTGATCGTCGATGTTCAGATCCCTGTGGAAGAGATTGTCGAGATCAAAAACAACAAGCGCAAAACCGTCCAGCGAAAATTGCTGCCCGGGTATGTGCTTGTCAAGATGCTCATGACCAACGAAACCTGGTACGTCGTGCGCAATACCCGCGGCGTAACGGGATTTGTCGGTTCGGGAAACAAGCCCACTCCGCTTTCGGAGACGGACTTTGCGGCCATCTTTGCCGCCAAGCCCGAAAAGCGCGTGGACATTCAGGTGGGGGATACGGTTCGCATTCTGACGGGGCTGTTCGAGAATTTTTCCGGTCGCGTCGTGGAGATGAACGATGAAACCCAGACGCTTAGCGTCATGGTCCCCATGCTCAAGCGCGAAACGGCAGTAGAGTTGTCCTACGACGAAGTCGTGCGCGACGAATAGGTTTTCCCGGGCAGAGCAAGTGCTGATTTTCCGGAGCAATCCGGGTTTCAGGGAGTGGGAGGTGCGCTCCAGGCGCTCCGCTTCACCACATACAAGTTAAGGAGGATACCTCAATGGCAAAGAAAGTTACCGCGTTGATCAAGCTGCAGGTCAATGCCGGCAAGGCCACGCCCGCGCCGCCGATCGGCCCCGCGCTTGGTCAGCACGGCGTGAACATCCCCGGCTTCTGCAAGGAGTTTAACGACCGCACCGCCAAGCAGGTCGGCTTGGTCATCCCCGTGGTTATCACGGTGTATCAGGATCGCTCGTTTACCTTCATTACCAAGACGCCGCCCGCTGCGGTGTTGATCAAGAAGGCTTGCGGTCTGGAACACGCCTCCGGTCGCCCGAATCGCGATAAGGTCGCCAACATCACCAAGGCGCAGGTTCGCGAAATCGCCGAACTGAAGATGCCCGATTTGAATGCCGCTTCCGTCGAAGCCGCCATGAGCATGGTGGCCGGTACGGCCCGGTCCATGGGTGTCGTGGTGGTTGACTAGGGTAAGGCAAGACGACGAAGTGGGAGGACATAGTCCGTTTGACCACGAGGAGGATTTATAGATGAAGAAGGGTAAGAAGTATTCGGATAGCCTGAAGCTGATTGATCGCACCAAGTTGTACGATCCTGAGGAGGCCGTGGCGCTGGTCAAGCAGACTGCCAAGGCCAAGTTTGATGAGACCGTGGAGATCTCCGTTCGTTTGGGCGTTGATCCCCGCCATGCGGATCAGCAGGTTCGCGGCGCGGTGGTTCTGCCGCACGGTACCGGCAAGACGGTGCGCGTTCTGGTCTTTGCCAAGGGCGATAAGGCCAACGAGGCGCTGGCCGCGGGCGCGGACTTCGTCGGCGCCGAGGATATGGTCGCCAAGATTCAGGGCGGCTGGTTCGGATTTGACGTCTGCGTGGCTACGCCCGATATGATGGGCCTGGTCGGCCGCTTGGGCCGTGTGCTCGGTCCCAAGGGCTTGATGCCGAACCCCAAGTCCGGCACGGTTTCCATGGATGTCACCCGCGCCATCAACGATATCAAGGCCGGTAAAGTCGAGTATCGCGTGGACAAGACCGCAATCATTCACTGCCCGGTCGGCAAGGCTTCCTTTGACGAGGTGAAGCTCCAGGAGAACCTCCGCACATTGATGGAGGCGATTCTCAAGGCCAAGCCTGCCGCTGCAAAGGGTACCTACATCCGTTCGGCGGTTCTTTCCAGCACCATGGGCCCTGGAATCAAGCTCAATTCGCTCAAGTTCTAAAGGGTTTTTCAGCACCCCTGTCGCACGGCAGGGGTGTTTTGTGTGTATTGTAGTTTTTGCAGGCAAGAATATCCGTGGAGGAACGCATATGTCGATTGAACGGGTGCGCGCATATTTTCGCAAGCAGGGCATGGAGGATCGAATCGAGGAATTTCAGGTTTCCAGCGCAACGGTGGAATTGGCGGCCAAGGCCGTGGGCGTAGCTCCGCAGCGCATC